>CAZYEL010000008.1:0-44631 GCA_964646415.1 uncultured Candidatus Saccharibacteria bacterium | reverse complement strand
TGGAAGGATACCTGTCTGAACATGCAGGTGTTTCCAAGGTGCTGGGACATTACGAAAACATTGACGAATATACTGCCATATTCTATAATTTTGCATCGCTTTTTTGATAACTATTCAACACTCAAAATGAAAGAAAAATGCTATGAAAAATCCGTCAGAATGTCTCGAATGGGCGCTACGTGTCTGGGAAAGCATATGCTTTTCCACTAGCGTTGCCGCTACTCTATTGAAGAATAAAGCGCCGGGCGGGGCAACCTTGCCAAACGAGGGACCGATTAAGTACGGCCACCTTTTCCGAAAGTTTCTCTTGTCGCGAACGCCGGAATTCGACGCTGACCGTTTCTTCGGTCCTCATGAGGTTGCCGAACGAATAGGAATCGCCGGCCCCTTCTACGCGTTTCTTCCGATGGAACTTCACAACTGGAGCCAAACATCGCGGCGAGTATACGCGGTGACCGAAGAGCTCCAGAAATTTTTGGAGATTACGTCGCTTAAAGGAGTTCGCTGGAACGATATAACCTGGCCGTTTCCCTCCTTTGCGCTTACCTTGCCGATTCCCGTGCTTGATGACAAGAAACGGGAATTCCGATGTGTCCTGGTGAGTCAACCCCAAGATTTCCAGGATAATCAGGGGAAGAAGGGGCTGATAATCCGCATCTTCGAAAGCACGTTCGACCAAGTTCCGTGGGTCACGCCTAAAAAGCGTTTCGCGATTCTCAAATTGCTTCAGGAGCGTAGGTGGAATAAGGCTCATCGGCGGTTGGATGAATATCTCGATGAAGCGGAACGGAAGAGGGACGCGGGATTCACCAATATCCTCTTCGTGTGGGAGCATCAGTTAAGCGGTGAGGAAGTGCTCACCTCCTTCCGCCGACCTACCACACTGCATCGCGACGGAGGCAAACCCACCGAGGAAATCCCGTTACCGGAAGTGTTTGAGTCGATTCTGCGCCTAGTGATAGGACTCTGTCTCTATCTTCAGATGGCGCCGAACAAGCAATGTGCGCGAAGCAGTTGGACGCCGCATCCGAAACCGGAAATTCCTCCCACGTTCGACCCGACGACGATTGTCGACGAGGCGGAGGTGTGTGAGGTCAAAACCGTTCGCAATCTTTCCCACCTCGAAGAAGAAATATTCAGGAAGGTACGGGTGGACGGAGTGCGTTCGCTCAAACAGCTTCCGGTTCATTATCGAGAAGCCCACTGGCGCAGGCCGCCCGGCAAGGGGGATGACCCAAACCACCCTAAAACCGTGCATGTGCATTGGACAATCGTGAACCTGGAGCGCCTTCCTGAAGAAGGGTTGCCGAAAGGTTCCGAACACCAGCACTAGGCCGACTCCAAATGGTGGTATACCCACCCGGTTTTCAACCAACCGTGAACTTAAAACAACGACGCCATCCCGAACAAGGATGGCGTTCGAACTTTTCATACCACCCTCATTCCACCATTCGCGCGAATGGTGGAATGAGGAGATTGAGAAATCCCACTGCAGAATTATTGCTTTTTGCTCTTGAATCGCTGGACGTACTCCAAAAATTCCTTTTCTTCCGCGAAAATCTTCACGTCGCCAAGCACCGGGGCGCATGCTTTTTTGATTTCCTCCAATTCCTTTTCGGAAACATTGAGAAAGGTCTTTGTCTCGATACCACTCGGAAAGTCATCCCGCTTCATTTTTATAAATCCCACGAGCTTCCCGCTCCCCACGAACACATCCAAATCGTGCCCATCCTCGCTCGCATACCCTTTGATGTAGCCATACTCCGTGGGAAACGTAACACCCAAAATCGGATACTCCTCAAGCGAGTCCGCGAATTTCTTATACGTCCCGCGTTTATTTTCTATAACGATTTCGAGGTCGGTGAGTTGCATACTATTCTTAATCGAGAAAGTGCTCCTGCCGCGCAAATGTTTCTATAAACCTTCCGGGTGTTGTAATGATAAAGGAAAGGGGCGCTTGAAGAAGGTTCTTGTTTTCCAAGAAATCCTTGCGGTCAAGCGTAATGAGGAACTCACATCCGCTCGCAAGAGCACCGAGAAGAATAGGGACATCTTTCGGCGGCACAAGGCGCTCCGCGAACGCAACATGTGCATGTGTAATCCCCTCAAGCGCTTGAAGTGAAGGCGGAACTTCGAGCAAAATCTCTTCGTAGATTCGGTATGCTGGCGCCGCGAGTTTCCGCGTAATGTTCCTATCTGCTTCCCGTAACGCATGCGCTGTCGTGATAATCTTTACGCGACCCGCACGGGCGAGATCAAAGAGCAAGCGAGAGCCGCCGCGCGGAGATGCGGCTGCAGCCACAAAAATGTTTGCGTCGAGAAAGAGTGCGGGGACACTCATCGTGAGCGCGAGGCAAGAAGCTTTCCTATCGTCCTTCGCGCGCGCGGCGATACGGCATCCTCCTTCAAAAACTGCTTCATTCGTTCGTCCGAGTAAAGTTCTATCGGAAACCGCTTTTCTGCCCGCTCCAACAGGCGATTATACAGCGCAGCTTTACGCTCCAATTGTTCATATTTCTTTTTCGGAACAGTTATCGTTGCCATAATGATATTACACCTTCGATGCGTTCAGAATCTCGAATCCCACCACATTTCCCGCAGAACCGAGTTCCACCGAAATGCCGGGCGCAATCTCGGCAAGTTCCTCCGCGCGCCCGCGCGACAGATAGACCGCGAGTACGTCGATTTCCTTGTCGTAATGCACTATTTTCCCATTCCTTGGTTTCATACTTTAATGTTAGCACTCCCGAGATAATGTTTCAATTCCGTTAGAAATCCCCACCGCTTCCAATTTTTCTTTCAGCCACGGAAACCAGTTCTCTTCGGGGTACCCCTCGGTGCCGTGGAAAATAAATACGTTGCGCATGGATTTATTCTCAATATGTGGCACTTGTGCGCCGTTTTATATAAGTTATCTCGACCAAACGCTTCTCCTGCCACACCGAATAGAACACGCGATAGTTCCCAATACGGCGACGCCAACTATTTGGTTCTCCCTCAAGCTTTACAACATCTCCATGCCATGGATTAACCTCAAACTCCCGGAGTGCGGCGCCGAGGCGCACTTCGTCTTGCCGCGGAAGCTTCACTAATATTTTAGCGACGCGTACGGGTACGCGCACGGTCCACATAGGAATCGAGTTCATCAAGCGTAAAAAACTTCCCGCTCCGCAACTCTTTTTTGCCGTTGGCTATCGCGCGCTTTTCTGACGCAGTCGGTTGCACAAGTCGTATGGCCTTACAAATCGTTACGAGCTCCTCATACTCGCGCTTCGGCACAAGGACAAATTCTCCCTTTTGTACTTTCCCTTTTTGGATAACAACGGTGGTCATGTTTTTATCCTATACAATACCTCCCATGTACGCAAGTTTATCTATCTTTTTCCTGCAAATATCCATCCGTGCCGTGGAAAATAAATATGGTGCGCATGACTGAAATATCTCCGACTTATTTCAATGTATTGAGCATATCAACAAAACCTTTCGGCGGAGTGAAATCAATCTTCTCCGTGGTGAGAGAATATGGGAGATTCATAAAATTACCATCTTTATACCAATATACTTTGGAGCTCAGCGATCCTGGACCCTCGGTATACAGCTTTGATGCAAAAAGTATATAGCCTGAAATTATCTTGGTCAGACCTAAGTTTTCAATCGGGTAGCACATAATCACGCCCCGAGTCGGTATTGCCACCAAAGAGCCGTGTATGCCGATACATTGGCTGAATTTTTTAAGGTTTAGAACCAAGACAGAAGTGAGGAAACTATCCGATGTAATAAAAGTCACTTTCCCTCCCTCGGTTTGCTGTTCAATTATTTCCGGTTTTATTTTCTTAAAAGTGTTTTCCAAAGCAATTGCAAATAATTCATCATTTGACTTACCCCATGCCTCTGATTCGGAAATTTTAACTGGCCTAATTGAATTTACGAGATCAAACACAAGAGTGTCGTTTACCGTGGGAATTTCACTCCTCATGATGACTTCCTCCTTCATTTTACCCACTGCATTCAAGTAATCATCGGGATAAAGTTGAACGGCAAGAAAACCTCTGATTTTATCGAAGTTAGTTATACTTTTCAATAACTCTTGATCATCGCCCTCTGATTTCGAGAGTGTGTCGAAATGGTTTTTTATAATCGCTGGCCATTCTTCCTTTTTTGCCAATTTACATTGCTGAGCAACATTGATCAATCCGAAGCTTTCATCTTTCCCCTGCTTTTTTACTGCAAGAAAACCGTCTTTCGTGTCCCCAACGACAAAACCGCGACTCTGTAAATCGCGCTTCACCAGACCAATAAAATCGCTGTACTCGCTCTGGGAAAATATTTCCAATCCCAAAACATCCTGCTGCTGATCAACTTTCTTAAATAAATTGAAGATATTCATAGAACTGGCGGCATAGAACGCAATTGCTACCACCACAATAATTGAAGGAAAGAGAACTTTACGCATCGTTATAACTTACCACCTTTCAAGCGAATCCGCGAACGGAAATCTACTAAGCTATTTCTGATTGGTAGCAACTTTCACAATATACAATTTCCGACCTCTCCGGTGCGTAGCTCGTCTCGAATTCATTCGGGCAATGAGCATCCCCGTGAGAATGTTTCACGGTGTTCTGGTGCTTGTTTATTGATGACTGGTCATTACACATGCAACGGCGGGGGTATAAGTCGATAAGGTTCCTCATCTGCCATTTCTCAAACATTCGCGTGTTCGGGCATTTGTGCGGCAAGGGCACTCCCCACTTCCGGTAGATGGCGAGTTCGTTTGCACTAATACGGAATGCTTTCGTACACCCATGCTCCTGCGCTTTTTTCTTATCCACTTCCCACGCTTCGCAGAGGATAATTTCGTTCAAGATCGAGTCGTCCATTTGCGCGATCGTATCCGGCAAATCCTTTGCAGTTTTCGTGGGATTGTAGCCCTTCTCTTCCACTTGCTGCCAGCCATACCCTAATACCGAGGCGCGTTCTTCAGTAGTCGGCACATAATCCTGCGCGAGCGTTTCATTATAATTGTGCGGGATAATCTCAATCGGGAAAAGCTCACCATACTTATAGACCCGCCCCTTCCTGTCGGTATACGGCATAGAATTCATCTGCGCGATTATTTTCGTCCTCATATTTTCATACTCGTCCTTCGAATACTGCTTGTTCAAAATACAATACTCCTTCCCGCGTATGGAGATGCACCCGAAAGAGTTTTTCATGTTGAAAGAATCCGTAAGATACTCCGTATTCAAGTGATTCTCTCCGTTGATGGAGAAGAGCGCCCGCGAGGAGAAATCAATGTTATTGCACTCATAGGCAAGCTCCCCCGCATGCACGCCGAAGACGTCCATCGCGTCCTTCTGCCCCTTTCCGCCGCGCACGGCATATTTCTCGTCCTGCCCGTCGTGGATGTAGTAGGACTTTTTGATGTTTTTTGAGTTGTAGATGAATTCACCCGACACGTTCTGATTCCGCTCGCCGGTCATAAACTTGTGCAATGCCTGCTCACGAACTGCCTTACGGAAATCAGCCGCCGCCTTCTCAAGCGCCGCGCGCGAGCTCATCGTCTCTTTCTTTACTTTCTCGAATTCTTCTTTCGATACTTTTTTGTTCCACACGCAATAACTCTGTCCGCGGAGATTCCAGCTGAAAAGGCAGTTCTGGCAATTCCGACAGTCATAGAGAAAAGCGGAGTCGGCGCAGTCCGAGCACTTCTGGCTGAAATGCGTCTGGTAGCACTTGCCGCAGTCAATCGAACCGAGGCAAAGCTCCGAGCTGCGGAGAAAAAGGCAGTCCCAGCAGTCTTTGCTTTCGAGCACCGTCTGCCCGTAGCCGCAATTCTCCGAAAACCAGCTCCCGAACATGAGGTAGCCGCCTTTCATATGCGCGGTGTAGTTGCAGTATTCGCTATTTACATTCCCCGTCGCATACGTCGCGGGTTTCGGCACGGTGTTCTGCAACCGCCTGAACTGCTCAAAAAACGGCACCCCGAAATCATAATCTCTGCCGTATTTCGTAGGATCCCAATTATCCGACCACCAGCAATCATGGCAATAGACCGGGAAAGAGGAACCAGGCCCGCCTGCCGGCGAGGCAGGCCTATACATCGAAATCACATTCTTTTTGCATAAATCACACGCCCGCTTGTAGAGCGACTTCTCATTTCGCCACTGGAGCCGCCGCGCGAGCCGACACTTCCAGCAAAAAGTAGGCGGCGGGACTTTCGCCTTCTCGTAGAACGCAAAATCCTCAGCGTCTATTTGAAATGCTTGCTTGCAAGCCTGGCACTGTCGCGTTTCGCTATCCATAGCTTATATAACTTTTATCATATCCTGTTTCACTTAAAATTTCCTCACATCGGCTAATTCGTGAGAATTAGAGAATAACAGAACACTTAACAATCGGGAGCATCGAGTACTTGCGTGTACTCAAGTTTTTCAAAAAGTATCGCATAAAAAAAGTGCGCTTTGCTTCAAATCACTTGCGGCGATCTTGATGTGTCCCGCAGGATCTTTCGATTCATCTATAGTATCTTAAATCAATTTCCACTATTCTCTAATTCGTACGAATTAGAGAATAGAAATAACGTGTGCGACGGCGGAGGGATGTGCAGAAGCCAGGCGATAGAATACCTGCAAACTGCGCTGTTCTTTCTCTAAAATATCGGCATTTGAGAGAACCGACAGATGTCGCGAAGTAGACTTGAAAGAAAGGCCTATTTCGCTCGCAATCTCTCCCACCGGCGCTTCGCCGTTCGTTTTAAGATATTTGAGGATAGCAAGCCGCCGCCGATTCCCCATTGCTCGGAGCTGCTTTTCCAACCCCCTATCTTTGCGCTCCATATGCAGTTTATTCTAGCATAATCCGTTATACCCCTAATTCGCACGAATTAGGGGTATAACGGACGATGTGCTCGGGATTCCGCCTGCTCATTATGTCACTTCGCCTTGGTAGCAACCTTCGCAATAAATAATTTCCGGGCGCTGCGGCGCATATGCGGTTTCGAATTCTTCCGCGCAATGCGAGGTGTTGTGCGCATGAGTGCCGGTATTGTGATATAGCTTATTGTCTGATTCTCTACCCTCGCAACGGCAATTGCGATGCCAAAGCGTGCGCGGCGTCCTCTTTTTCATTCTCATTTGGTGGCGGCACTCAAAGTCAAACCGCGGAACAGGCAAATGCATCCTCCGGTAGAATTGAAGCTCTCCCGCCGTGAGCCGGAAGTTTTTGCCGCAGGATTCGCAAACTAAAATCTCATCCAAAATACTATCCTGCACTTCATCAATTGTCGCAGGCACCACCTCCTTTTTAATCGTTTCCTTGCCAAACGTACCCGTCGTCGCGTCTTGCCAGTGGAACCCCTTCGCGAGCGCTTCCTCGCGCGTGAGCGGCCAATAATCCTTCGCAAGTGTTTCGTTGTACCCAAACGGCGAAAGTTCCGGCGGGAGAAAGGATCCGTATAAACCTTCGACTTTAAGGGATGCGATAATCTGCGCTTTGAGGCGATCGAATTCCTCCTTCGAATACGATTTGTTCAAAATACAATTCTTCCCTTTATTCAATCCGATACAACCAAAACAATCCTCGCTATTCTGACAATTGTTGCAATACTGTATGTCCCGGCAATAAAACACGAACGAGCAATGCTTACAATTGTATGTTTGAAGTACCCCCATGACGTCATAACACAATTCCGGCTTGTAGTACGCGTTGTTCATATCCCAGCAATCAATCGGGTCTTCCGCATCTGCCAGAAACCGCGTATGTTTCGCGTTCCGCGTGTCGAAGAGCATCCGCCCTTCGTGGCAATTATAGAGATAATCCCCCGTCGCGTCCTTGCACTTTGTTTGGAACGCGTATCTCACCACCGTTTGCGCCTTAAGCTCATCAAAACGTTTCTTCGCTGCCTCAATGCTCGTCCACGAACTCAAAATCGCTTTCCTCCTTTCCCCATATTCTTCTTTGGAATACTGGATGTTCTCGATACAGTAAGACTTATGTCGAAGGTTGGCGGAAAGGATACAGTGGTCCGAGTCGCGCACGTCAAAGCAAAAAAGCAAATCGGTGCTTGCCTGACACCGCTCGCTCCACAAACACTGGTAACATTTGATGCAATCAAGGCACTCATAGCAAAGCTCGGACTCGTACACAAACGCCACATCCATCACCGACTTGCAGTTATAAGTCAGTCTGCCGTAGAAGCAATTTTCATTCTTTCCCGCAGCAAAAAACAAGTAGCAATTTTTGTTGTCCTCGGCGTTGTTGGTGTATTCGCTGTTGACGCTATTGATACTTAAAAGTCCGATGCGCGGCACTTTCGACTGAAGCTCATTGAGCTGCTCAAAAAACGGCCGCGCAGGGTTGTAATCCAAGGCACAATCTTTCGCGCTCCAGCCATCCGACCACCAGCAAGGCGCGCAATATACAGGCCACGGAGTCTCCGGCGGATATGTTGCGATGATGTTCTTTTTGCACAAATCGCATATCCGCCGATAGAGCGTCCGCTCGTTTCTATGGACAAGCCGCCGTTGCGCGCGGCACTGCGGACAATACAGCGGCAAAGGCGCGTCTACCTTCGCATAGAAACCCACGTCCTCCGCATCGATCAAAAAACTTCGGCTACAAGTTTTACACTCCCGAGCTTCCATGAAGTAAGCTTACTACAAAAACACTCAAACCTCACAACCCGTTTTTTCATACTTTCCGGTCTTCAATGCCTCTATACCGGGCAGCCGTTTCCCGGCCAAAAACTCCAACATAGCGCCTCCGCCCGTTGAAATAAACCTGAATTTTTTGCCGAGCTTATGTTTTTTCAAAAACATCACCGTTTCTCCACCACCGGCGATGGAGAGTGCCTTTTTGTTCGCAACAACCGCGCGCGCAACCGCAAGAGTTCCTGCATTGAACTTCCGATTCTCGATAAGTCCCAGGGGGCCGCTCCAGAGAATCGTCCGCGCGGACGCGATGTGCTTTCCGAACTCCGCCGCGGTTTTCGGACCGATGTCCAAAATTGCATCGTTTTCCATACGCCAATCATGAGGCACGACAACTTTTTTCATCCCCGCAACGCGTTGCAGCGCGGGAAGATTGCTCCCATTCTCATCCCGCCGTGATCTTTTTACATCCACGCCGCGCAGATGAAGTATCGCATTCGCCGCCGCTCCGCCAAGGAGAAACACGCTTGCCTTCTCCTGAAGCGACCGGATAACCCCCAACTTGTCTTTCGTTTTCCCTCCGCCGAGAACGACGACAAGCGGCTTTTTGGGATTGGCGCACACTCTGGGAAGAACGAAAAGTTCCCGCTCAAGCTCGAACCCCGCATATCTCGGAAGGAGGCGCGGCACTCCCGTCATGGACGCCTCATCGCGATGCGACACCGCGAACGCGTCGTTCACATAATAGTCCGCGAGCGAGGCAAGACTTCGCGAAAGATTTTCTCCTGTCGTCATCTCCTCCTTCAGAAACCTGATGTTTTCAAGAAGAAAAACCGCACCGTGCGGCGATGCGTGAAGCGTCTTCTTTATTTCGGAAAACCGGAAGTGCGGGATGAACGCCACCTTCTTCCGGAGAAGCTTTGCGAGATGCGCCGCATCGCTTTTCAAGCTCAAATACATATCCGCCCCATTCGGCTTGCCCGCCGTAATCTTGATGGAGGCGGGCCGCCCGCGATGGCTCACGATTACCACCGCCCGCGCCACGCGGCTCAAAAACCGGACAGTCGGAAGCAGCGCCTCCATCCGCCATTCGTCCTCCGTATTGAAATCAAGGCGCAAGAGCGCAATCCCCCCAAGTTCTTTTTTCCGCGTCCTGCTTAGGAAATGAATCATTAAAATATATAATCGCATCCCTAGGAATGCCAAGGATGCGTATTTCACGTATACCCAATATAATAGCACTATGCCCGCAAAGAAAAAGGTGGTAATACTCGGCGCCGGTTTCGGCGGCTTGCGGACCGCAAAGCTTATCGCAAAAAAACTCCGCCGTTCCGGACTACTCGACCGCTACGAAGTGATGCTCATCGACCAGCACGAACATCAGACGTACACGCCGCTTCTCTACGAAGTAGCCACGACATCCAAAGAAACGGCGAATGCATGCAGGCTGCTCCGCGTAGCAACGTACCCCGTCCGCTTGCTCTTGGGCAGGCTTCCCGTCACCTTCATGGTGGACACCGTGGGGTCACTCGACCTTATGAACGGCGATATCCACTTCAAAAGCGGGAACAGCATCGTCTTCGACCATCTCGTCCTTGCCCTGGGCTCCGAAACAAATTACTTCAATATACCGGGACTCAAAACGTACGCCCTCCCGCTCAAAACATTCGAGGATGCAATCCGCATACGCGACAGCGTCTGGATGCTTGCCCAGGAAGGAGCGGCGAACATCCGCATCATCGTCGGCGGCGCGGGCCCCACGGGAGTGGAACTCGCGGGAGAACTCAAGGCGTGGTGCGGCGAGCTTGAGCGCGAATCGGGACGCTGCAATCTTCAGGTCATGCTTATTGAAGGAAACGAGACCGTGCTCCCGGGATTTGATTCCATGATTATAGAAGGGGCAACCGCACGACTCCGGGCGCTGGGCGTCGACATCCTCACTAGTGAGCGCATCGCATCCATAACGGAAGACGTCGTCATGCTCTTGAGCGGGCGCTCACTCCCCTATGACGTATGCATTTGGACCGGCGGCGTGAAAATTCCCTCACTTCTCGCGTCAGTGCCCCTCGCCATGGAGCCGCGGGGACGGCCCCTGGCACAAGGCGAAATGGAATGCCTCCCTCAAACGCCGAATTTGAAGCTCCACTCCAAAATCTATGGAATAGGGGATAGTGTCTGCTTTATGGACTCTCTCACTCAAAGACCCATTCCGGGCGTCGCGCGCACCGCCCTTTTGCAAGCGGCCGTCGTTGCGCAAAACCTGGTTGAGGACATAAGAGCCGCCGAGCGGAGCGGGGCTCCGGGCGCGCGGCGGATATACGTTCCGCGCGAATATCCCTATATCATCCCCATAGGCGGAAAATATGCCATTGCAAAAATCGGACGCCTGCACCTCAAAGGGCTTCCCGGCTGGTTGCTCAAAGGGCTTGTGGAATTAAACTATCTTTTCTCAATAATGAGCCCGCTTCGCGCACTCGGAACATGGCTCCGGGGATTGAAAATTTTTATTCAAAACGACCGGCTGGGATAGGGGCTTTTTGATACGGCACTACGGGAACTCGGGCCTCGACACCGCGCCGATGTGGTAAAGACTCGCAAGCTCGGCTCCGGTAAGAAAGACTTTCTGGCCGTCATCAAAGGCACGGGCAAGAAATTGCCGGATAAGCGTCTGCGATGCGCGGGGTTTGGACACATGAAGCGCATTCCGCCCCGGTCCTTTAAACTTCTCGAATCCCGCGCAGATACCTTCCAAAATGCCCCGGGCGCGGAATTCCGAACCTGCGGATGCGACCACGCGGATATTTATCTCATACAGCGCGCCGGATTTTTTTTCCTTCACGGGACTCACCACGAACTGCACTCCCGCCCCTTCGCCAATCTGGGAAACTTCCGAAAGCCCCTGCAAAATATCCTTGAACAAATCGGCTCCGATTTCGCGGTACACCGGAATCGGAATCGCCGGAGAATCTTTCTGCGTCACGAAAGCGGCTGCCGCGGCTCCGTGCGGATAAAAGACAATATGGTCGTCATGAATCTTTTCCACGGCAAACCCTCCGAAAAAACGCCGCAACTCCCGCTCTGCGCGCCCCGCGACACTCCGCGACACCGCGACGTAGAAATGAATCCTGTCTCCCACGTGCGGAACAACCGCCTCAAAGGTAAACGCCCTCCTGAACAGTGAAAGGGCGCGGATGAGCTTCTCGCACTTTTCCACCTGGACAGTGGCATCGTCATCGACAGAGGAAATAAGAAACAGCGCGGTATTCCTCGCCCTATTCTTCCCCCTTATTTGCAGAGCGCTGATTATAAAATAAAACCCCAGCCCGATAGCGGCACCCGCAAAAACGGCGAGCCATATATTCTCCATTCTTTTATTTTACCATTCTTGAACTAACACTACGCCACTTCCGCTTGGTAACACTGTTCACAATATACGATTTCCGGCCGGTCGAAAGCATAGCTTGTTTCAAACCGCTCGAGACAATGAGCGGAACCGTGAGGATGCGCGGCGAGGTTCCGGTACGTCCCGTTTTCGGATGCCACACCCGCACACTGGCAGGAACGGCGAATAAATGTGGGCGGATTTCGCAGGGCAAGACGGCTATAGTGGCGGCAATTCGGGCAAAGCCTCGGTAATGCAATGTTTTGCTGGCGACAGAACGTGAGCTCATCGCGAACGACGCGAAAAGCGCCCGTGCATTCCTCGCGGCATCCGCCACCCTCCTTCGCTAAAGCTCCGGTGGGCGCAGTGTGCGCACATTCAAGGACCTCTTGAAGAACGGAATCCGGCACGTCTTTAATATCGTCGGGAATTTCATTGTTCCGAAGCGTAACCGGGTATGACTGGTGCTTCGTCTGGTACCAGACGAACCCTTTTGCTTTCGCGGATCGCTCGTCGAGCGGGAAAAACTCGTATGCTTCGGTCGCCTCATACGGAAACGGGGAAAGCTCCGGCGGGAAAAATTCGCCGTACTTATAAACTCTCCTCGCTCCGTCAACGTAGGGCGTTTCACTCATCTGCGCAATTATCTTCGCCCGCATCGCCCCATACTCCTCCTTCGAATATTGGGTATTGAAAATGCAGTACTGTTTATTTTTTAGTCCAATACACCCGAAAAGATCCGACGAGTTTTTACAACAGAAGCAATATTCCATATTTTTAACGTTCGAATATGTTTGGGAACTGAACCGGATATTGTATGCGCCAATACCCACAACAAGACTTTCATATACAAGCTCCGTATTCTCACCCCAATTCGAATAGTCATAGCACTGCTTCGCAGGCCCATCGAGGAAGTTTTGGCAAAATTTGGAATCTTCTGTGCCGCGGATACGAAAACTTTGCTTCGCATTCTTGGATGTGGAGATGTAATCCCCGCTCACTCCCACGTTCTGCCGCCCGTGCATAAACTTATGCGGGTATTTCTGCCAATGGGCGTGCGCGCGCCCGTGCAAATCATTGAGCGTCTTCGCAGAACCAATATTAAGCATGGAAAGTGCCTCCGCATACGATTCCTTCGTATATGGTTTGTTCCAGATGTGATGCGACTTGTTCCGAAGTCCGATGCATCCGAAACAATCCGAGCATCCGACACAATCTTTCGAAAATGAAATGTTCTGGCAATCCTCGCAATCTACGGAGAAAAAGGTTTTGTAGCAGCGCATCGTGTTCAGATTGCCATAACTTAATTCGCAGCGGTTCGTCATATGACTATCGAGACATCGCTTCGAGGCATGATCCCAAATCAAATAGAGGGAATCTTCCGAATGGGTCGAGGCACGCACCAAGTAACAATTCTTGAGATTGTTAGCATTGGTGCAATATTGGCAGCTTGATAGGTTCGTTACCGAATGAGCAAAAAGCGGCACTGTATGGAACAACTCCTTGAATTGCTCAAAGAAGGGTCTCTCCCAGTTATATTTTCGTCCATACTCCATGGGGTCCCAGGCGTCGGAATCCCAATACTCCTTCTCATAAATTTTGACCGGGCTTTCCTCCGGAAATATGGAAAATATCTCCTCGCCCGTGCGCGCATCTTTCTTCTTGAAGAGATGCCAGGTGTTCCTCCAGCTCAACCGCCGCTGATACCGGCACCGAGAACACCACGTGGGCGCCGGAACTTTGATTTTCTCATAAAAATCAAAATCCTCCGGTTCGATGGTGAACGGGTTCTTACACGACTGGCAATTTCTGGTTTCAGCACTCATTGAATGAAGAATCGAGAATTATGAATGACGCTTTTAATTCCCATGATTCATACTTCATTACTCATGATTCTGCGCGAGTACGCGCTAGGCCACTTCCGCCTGGTAGCATTGCTCGCAGTATACGATTTCCTGCCGGTCGGGAGCATACGAAGTTTCAAACCTATTTGCACATTGCCCTGAATGCGAATGCGCGGCGGCATTCCCATAGACTCCTGTGGCATCGGCTGCACCTGCGCACATGCACGCTCTCTCAAAAAAGCGAGGAGGGTTCAGAAACGTAAAGCGTTTTGTGTGCCTGCAATCCGGGCAAATGTCGGAAAGCGGAAGTCCTAACCTCTTATGGAACGCGAGTTCGGGTGCAACGATTCGATAGGCTCTTTTGCACTGGGCGCACTCAATGATTTCCTTTATGACATCATCACTCGTTTCCTCAATATGGTCGGACAATTGCATTGCTTGGAGAGTGATTTGATATTCTTTCCTTTCCGGGTCTCGCCACCGATATCCTTTCGCAAGCGCCTCTTCCCGCGAAAGCGGGAAACAGTCCTGCAACATAGTTTCATTATAAGTAAAAGGAGAAAACTCCGCTGGGAAAAACTCTCCGTAGCGATATACATTCCCCTTCTTATCCACGTAAGGATTCTCATTCATATGGGCTATTATTTTCTCACGGAGGGCCGCATACTCCTCTTTCGAATACTGTCTGTTCAAAATGCAATATTGCTTTTTCTTTAACCCCACACAACCGAGGCAGTCGGAGGAAGAGTGGCACCCCACAGAATATTCCAGGTCTCGGCACGCAGGCCAACAATCGAAACAGAACTTAAGATTCTGCACTTCCTCGCCGCAGGTAAGGCACTCATAGATGCGCGTGCCGTGATTTGCCCATACGGTGTAGTCATAACAGTCCGAAGATTGAATGTATAAGTCTTGGCAGTAGCGCACATCTTGGGCGTTTGTTACCCAATAGCATTGGCGGGCATTTTTCGTGTCGATGAGCATATCTCCGCTCGAGTTTATATTTCGTATTCCTCGGTAATACTTGCAGGGGAATTTGAGCCAAAAGCGGTGCGCTTCGGCTTTGAGAGCCTCGATCGATGCACGGGAACCGAGGTTATATTCTTTTAACTTCTTCTCGTAGTCTTCCTTGGAATGGGGTTCGTTCCAAATGTGATAGCTTTTTTTCCGCAGCCCCACACAACCAAAACAATGATTGCAGCCGACACACTGTTTCGAGAAATATATATCGCTCGAACCATCACAATCCAATGAATAGAACGTCCGGAAGCTTTTATTCACAAGAACCGAGTCATAACAAAGTTCGGAATTTTGGATTTGCAAGGAGTCAAGCGTGTCTTTTGTGGTATTGGCCCGAACGAGATATGAGCAATTTTCACAATAATCCGCGTTGAAACAGAGATAGCAATTTTTCAAGTGTCCCGCCTGGTCAGTATACTCCGAATTCATTTCAAACATCACGCTTCTGCTTGCCCAAGGGACCGCATGCATAAGTTCCCTAAACTGTTCCAAAAAGGGTCGGGATTGATTGAAATTCTTCCCATACTGAAGGACATCCCATTCATCCGACCACCAATAATTCCGCTCATATACGGGAAAAGGAACGTCCTGGGGAAATCCTGCAATCAGGCTTTTCCCCGTGAGACTGTCGGTTCTCCTAAAAAGCACCCGCTCATTCCGCCAGGCAAGCCGCCGCTGCAGCCTACAATCCGGGCACCACGTCGGTGGCGGGACTTTTATCTTTCGATAGAAATCGAAATCCTCCGGTTCAATGGTGAACTGACTCTTACAGCTTTGACATTTTTTAATTTCGCTATCCATGTTTATCCCGTGATTACGAGGTCCTTGTCCCGTAGAATCCTTCACTGGTGTGAAGAATCATGGGATCCACGGAAAGTCTACTCACTTGCGCTCGCGTAAAGCGACGTGGTCGCCACGCGACTTTACGTCGTGATTTTACGGGACAATTTTGGCAATTCTTTGTTTCTGAATTCATTCCATTTTCTATATTTCTCCTTTCTATTTCCTGATGTCACGCCACTTCCGCATTGTAGCAGGCTTCGCAATACACAATCTCGTCCCGTTCAGGTGCGTAGGGCGATTCAAATACATTAGGGCATTTCTCTTCTCCGTGAAAATGGCTGCTGCTGTTGGCATAGACGCCTTTCTCCGATAACGCTCCCGCGCACCGGCACGCACGGCTCCAGAGCCGGTTGGGGCCCCGCGCACGCATACGCCGCGCATGGCGGCAATCGGGACAGAACCGCGGCAAGGGCACCGCCATATTTTTATAGAACTGATATTCGCTCTGGATAATCCGGAAGTTTTTCGTGCACGCGGTGCACGGAAAAATCTCCTTTGCGACGTCAACGCGCACATCATGTATGGAATCAGGCACATGCTCCCACGCAATCGTTTCTTTCCCAAAAGTACCACGCGGATATTCCTCCCAACTAAACCCGAGTTTCTCCGCATCGTCCTTCCGAAGCGGGTACTGCTCCTGCGCCACCGTTTCATTGTATCCAAAAGGACTGAAACGAGCAGGGAAAAATTCTCCGTACTCCTTACTCCCCCGCATTCCTTCTATGATTTTTTCCCGAAGTGCATCAAACGCTTCCTTTGAATACTGTTTATTCAGAATGCAGTAATCCTTTTTTCGCAACCCCGCCGAGCCGAGGCAATGATTCGAATTGAAACAGTTGAGACAGTATTCCAAAAACGTGGAGCTCCATCCCTGCGCGACAGCAACATAATGCGCAACGTCTATCCCCGCGTTGATGGAGTTATAAATCATATTCGCGTTCCTCCCCGCGGTGCTCACGTCCACACAGTCTTTCGCGTTTCGCCACACATGCTCCCCATATTTACAGTCTTCCGCTTCATAGCAGTGAAAACATTCGCGGCAGTTCTTCGCATCTTTCATGTAGTTTCCCGAGGAACACGGCGCATTCACGATTTCCGCATACTTCCGAGGTTCTCTCGCAAGAAATGCCGCGTATTTCTTCCGCATGGCCTCCACTCCCTGCGCGGTGTCCATCCGCGCCTCCGCGAGCAATTGCGCATATTCCCCCTTGCTTAATTGTTTGTTGAAAGCGCAATACTGCTTGTTGCGAAGATTGACGCAAGCGACGCTGTCGCTCACTCCCCTGCAGTCCTCCAAAAAAGCGGCATCACGGCAATTGTGGCAACTCTTGCTGTAAAGAATCCGATAGGAGTTGTAACAATCGTCGCTTTCGTACGTGAGCTCCGTCTGATGAGAATAGGACAAATCTACCGAATCGCGGCATTGCTGCACCCAATACGAGTGACTGCATCCTTCGTTATTGGAAGACTCGACGAGCATGTAGCAATTTTTATTGTCCGCAGAAATATTTACATACTCCGAGTTCACGCTCCGCACGTAAATAAGCGCGACCTTCGGCACGCTCTTGTATACTTCGTCCACTTGCTCCAAAAAAGGCCGCGTGGGGTCGTAATCCTTCCCGTATACGGCGGCATCCCAGTCATCCGCAAACCAGCATTCATAGCACCATACCGGGTACGGTTTATTGGGGCTATACATCGAAACGACGGCCTTTTTGCACTTGTCGCACGGGCGCTTGTAGAACGAGCGCTCATTCCGGAACGCAAGCCGCCGCTGGGCACGGCACCGGGGACAAAGGCGCGGCACGCATACGTCGAATTTTTTGTACCACGCAAGGTCTTCCGCGCCAACGGAAAATGAGGATTTGCATTGCATACAATCACCTCTCTCCACTACGGGCGTGTTCATCCTAAAAAGTTGAAACTATTTCTTCTCTCGAAGGACTTTGGCACACGATTCGATGAAATCAACCATCTGCTGTTTATATTCTTTCAGGAAAAAACTTAAATCATCGGTAAACGCGGTGGGAAACTTTCCCATCTCCTGCTCAAGCTCCGGAAGCGTATAATGCAAAACTCCTTTCGCCTCGTGGTCGGCGGCGCGGGTTCTCCCGTTATAGATGCCGAAGTAAAGCTGAACCCGATTCATGATTGGAATAGTTCCGGTCGGAAACACTTTTTTGAGCGGGACAAGCTTGGTTCCCATGTGCATCACCACCGCGACGGTATCCAGATACTCGCGAAGCAAAATGAGCGTCTTCGTAAAATCCGCCTGGTTCTTGAGGACAATCGAGGGAGTCTGCAGTTCCTGGACCGTTTCCACCATGACGCTGAAATCGGGGGTATCGCCATGGCGCACATGCCCACCCACGGTTTTATCGAGGAGTCCGGGATTATGCGCCTTGTGAAACGAGCGCTTCTGAATGAAAAGTTCCTTTTCCGCATTAAAAAGGAAAACGTCGAGAATCTCGATCGCCGCAGTGGGAGCGCGTTTTTTTGCATGCGCGGCGACCTGCTCGGCATAAAACTTCTCACGCGACATCGGCATGGCGACTTCCGGATTTTTCAGGTCGTACGAATTAATAATTTCATCCATGCGTTGAATTATATATGCCTCTTGTGCTTGTGTACAGGAGAAAATCGTGGTTAAATATTTTCTATGGCTTCGGCGCTCCAAACGCTTTTCGATTGGATTGTGTGGATTCTCGTCCCCTTCCTTCTGCTTCTTACGCTCTCGAAGACGTACGGGCATCTTAAAAAATCCCCCGATGCACGGGCGAACGATTCAAGTAAAGCCGGTTTCTGGGCGGGATTCATACTTTTTGTGATCACCTTCACCTACCAGGTCGGCAGATTTTTTAAGACGGGATTCCCCGAGGGGCCGATTTACCGGGGATTCGATTTGTGGCTTGCCTTCTCCGCCGCACTTCTCGCGTTCCTCATGTTTTTCGGGGGGAAAAAAGTGATTCCCTCCCATCTCAAAGGATGGAGCATATTCGCCTCAAGTTTTTTTGGCTTTTATTCGCTGTTCCATTATCTCTTCATCCGCACGTACAACGAGTTTCTTCTTTCAATCATACTGGGACTTGCACTGGGTGTTCTCGTGCACAATATTGCTTCCCCGCCGGCACACGAGTTTCCGAAGCTGCACCATTAGATGTGCACAAAAGCACGAAGCACAAAATCCGAAATCCTAAACAAATCAAAAAATCCAAGTTCGAAACTCCAAACGTTTCGGATTTGAGATTTCGATATTAGATATTGTCTCAGATTTCGATATTCGAGTTTCGGATTTTTTATATCAGCGGTTCCGCAACCTTCTCCGCCTCCGCTTTCGTTTCGTTTCTTGATTTCCCTTCAATAATCGCCTTCTCCTGTGCGCTCCGCAAAATCGTCGATTCTTCTTCGGCGATAAGTTTTTTCGCCGAATCCGCAGGAATCGCATACTTTTCCCGCGAGCGCTTGATGATTTCCGGACGGAACGAGCGGTGCGGAGGGTCCAGCACCCCGAGCGTTTCCGCGGAGAAAGGGTCATAGGATTCGCCGTCAATCGTCATTTTGATATAAAACTCCCGCACCCCGAGGTTAATCATGTCTTTCACGTCAAAGATGGGCGCCATCTCGGGTTTCAAGGTCACTGCATCGTCGCCGCCCACGCGGAAAATAACGATGCTTCCGACGTTTCCCAAAACCGCCGCCTGCACGCGTGGGAGAAGTTGCCCCATGTATTGGTGCGCCACCGTAAGTGCGAGTCCGTATTTCCGGGCCTCGGAGAGAATGTTCTCGAAAGTTTCCGTAACCACGTTTTGGAACTCGTCGACGTAGAGATAAAAGTCATGCCGGTCTTTTTCCGGCATCGATGCGCGCGCCATACCCGCCTGCTTGATCTTCGTAATGAACATCGAGCCGAAAAAGCTCGAGTTCTCCTCGCCCAGGCGCCCCTTCGAAAGGTTGATGAGAATAATTTTCTTCTGGTTGATAAGCTCCTCGAGATTAATCTTATTTTCCTTCTGCCCGAAAATATTCCGGAGCATGGGGTCCGAAAGGAACTGCCCCAGCTTGTTTACGAGCGGGATAATCGCATCCGTGTCGAACTTTTCCGACCAGTCGGCAAATTCAATCGCCCAAAACCGTTTTACCATGTCGTCCTCGATATATTCCACCACCTTTTGCCGGTAGTTGCGGTCGGTAAGCATGGAAATCATGCCGCGCATCGTGGCGTGGGGGTAATCCAAAAGCGCAAGGCAGGTAAACCGGAAAACGTGTTCAAGCCGCGGTGTCCAGTTCGCGCCGAATTGCTTTTCCATGACTTCAATAAGCCCCTGCGTAAGCTGGTGCTTGAAATTCGGGTCCACATTCGTGAGGGGGTTGAACGAGGAGGGATACTGAAAATCGGTGGGGTCGATAATCACCACATCCTCAATGCGGTTCTCGGGCACGAAGTCGATGGTGGCTTCGACCACGTCGCCGTGCGGGTCGATAAGGCAAAGCCCGTGGCCGTAAGCGATGTCCTGCCGGATCATCAGCTCAATGAGTTTCGTTTTCCCCACGCCGCTTTTTCCCACGATGTAAAGGTGTCGGCGGCGGTCTTTACGTTTGATGCCGAAAATGAATTTCTTTTCTTCAAGCGCGGCGACGTAATTCGTTCGCCCGATGAACGAACATTCCTTCGGCTCCACCTGCCCGTACATGGGGAGTTCTGGCGGCGGAGGGGCATATTTGATGAGTTGTACTTTTCCGGGGCGAGCCATTTGAGAATAGCGTCAAGCGTTTAGTGGTAAGCAATAAGTATAATCCCGAATTTCAATCCGAATTACTTAACGCTTAAAGCTTATCACTTTTCGCTATGCTAAAGTATCTTAACCTCTTTCAAAAACGTTTCGTAGATATTGAGCATTTCCTGCCCTTCATCGGAGGTAAATTCCATATCTGCCGTCCGCGCAAGTTCATTCCGAAAACGGTGAGCCTTCCACAATTGATTGAGGCACGCGAGATCTTCCGGTGTGAGCTTTGAAAGCCGGTCAGTTAAAGTCTCTCCCTCGATGCCGTATTCCTTAAGAATGGAATCCGCAAGCAGGTCGGCTTCAAAAATGGCAAGCCGCATGGCTTCGGTGGAGCCCGAGCCGAAACGCTTCACCGCGGACTGCCATCGTTCTCGGAAAATCGCCACCTGCGGCGATTTGGGAATGTTCTGCTGACGCTTCCCCACCTTAATATCGGGACGGTAGGGAAGTATGCCTCTGAATGCGTAGAGGAATCCCACAAAAAGCAGGAGATCCACAATCACAAAAATCCACGCCAGCACGTTGTGAGTCGAAGCCCAAAAACCAGAAGAGAGGAAAAATAATTGCTGTTGCATGAGCGCTCTGGAGATATTTACTGAAACTTTTCAATTTCCTTCTCATCACCGTAAATGGCGAGTCCTGCGGGAGGCCCGGTCTTTTTGCTTTCAATTCTCTGAATATGCGGCGCGGTGAGTACACGGAATGTCGGGGGATGAAAAAGCGTCGCAAGAGATTCCACATTCAACACGATTTCTTTTGAAGCAAAATCCCATTGGAAAAGGCGCGAACCGACTACTTTTGCCATAAATGTGTGGTGCGGCATATCGCGGTGACGGTATTGATGCAAAAGTTTCGCCTTGCGCCACTCCGCGCGCTTTTTGGGGAAAAGATGCGGCCAATGCCAAAACCGGACGCGGGAGCTTGTCCCTTCGTTTCTCCCGAAAAAGTTCAAATCCTGGGCGGCATATTGGTTGAACATACCTCCTACCGAGCGGCGCGCGAGCGATTCGTAAAACAACGGCAGGGGTGAAATATAGGCGAAACGGATAATGCAATCAAACGCCGGCTTTGAGAGATTGTTCTCGACCGCCTCGAGCACGTTCGTCTCGCCCGGCGTGCGGCTTATCCGGATATTTTTAAACGGATTCTTGTCGTCGTCGCCGCCCCCCATTGAAAAGACCGGAAGTATGCCGCCGGGAAATTCTGTTTTTGTTTTAAAACTCTGTTCTTTATTGCTGCTCTGCTCTTTGAGCTTGTCAACAAGGCCTTTCCACTTTTCATGCCAGTTGGAACTCTTCGGCGCGGCAATTATCTGTATCCCCACAAACTCGCCCTTCTTCACTTTGCTTAATACCTCAAGAAAAGCCGCAATCGGGTCATATTGGCGCTCTTCGTCGGGCGCTTCAAAGGCGGTATACGAACGGATAGGGTAGGCCTCCTCATGGCGCAAAATCATCTCCGCTCCCCACATGTTAAGATCTTGCGCATACATGTCATCCATATCTTTCGGTATCCGGTCAATGTAGTCATCGACATCGGTAAGTTCCACATCCGGGTAATACGACAAAAAGGCGGCCTCCACGAGCGGGCGGTAGCGGCTATAGCATCGGATGAAAAACCTGATCTCACCTCCGAAACTAACCATCTCAAAATTAAAACGCCGGGTGAGCTCGCCATCCCACCAAACTTCCTCCGGGTCGGAAGCATAATTGCGGAGTGCATGAAGCGCCATAAGCACTTGCTCCATCGCGCGCGGACTCTTTCGAACTTCCCGGGGAATGCGCATCTCCAATATCGTCATGCGAAAACCAGGAGAATGCTCGAACATAAATTGCCGCCAGCCAAGCCAGGTGGATGCGAAAAGCGGCCATAGAATAAAAAAAATCCAAAACCACTTCGTAAGGTCAAGAAGTTGAAGAATGGCGTCGGCAAGATATGGAGGCATGGCTTTCCCGGATATTCCCTATAGTATAGCGCATTCGCGGGAACAAAAAACGAAACCGCAACGAAAGGTTGGCTCCCCTTCGCTGCGGCGCAATATCCACTGCGCTTTCTAAGCCTTAAGAACCCGATAACGCCCGTCCGGCAGACGTTCGAAATGGCTCCGGTTCTGGAGGTTCACCAAAATGGTGTTGGGTTTGAAAAACCAACCCTTTTGCGCGGCAAGAATAACATCCTTCGGATGAAGCGCCCCCTGCGAATCAAGAATTTTCTTGATGATTTCCCTCGCCGTGCCCGTTTCGTACCCATGCTCCTTGAGCGCATAAATCCCCCTTCCTACAAGCACGAAGCGGGAATCTTTTATGAGCTCGTTATGAACGGTTGCCGCAAGCGCAGGCCTCGTATCAAACTGCGCGGCGGTTATTTTCTCTGCGATAGTCCGGAAATGCGCCGGTTTCCCTTCCTTCTTCAGCACAAGATAAATCCTATCCCGAATGGTCTGCGGCTTGACTTCCGGCCACGCCGCAAGCCCCACATCACCGTAAGGGTTCCGGTGAATCTTCTTTGAAACCGCGAGGAAGCTTTGCGCGTGCGTCGGTGCGAGCTTTTTCCCTTCCACAAACGAGCGAAGATGCGCATCGTATTCGCCCTTCAGAACCGTTTCCTTTTTGTCGGCAAGAAACTTTTCCCATGTATCGAGAAATGCTCGGGCGTCGCGGAGATTGCTCTTGCTTACGTAATAGAAGGAATGGAAATGACGGTCTCCCGGGTACAACGCGAAGGCTTTGGTTGCTTCCGCGAGCAGCCCCACTTGCGCGGCATCAACAACCGCGTAGCGGGTCTTGCAGTACGCAAGAAATTGGTCTGCCGCGAGTACTCCGCCCTGCCTCTCAAGAAACGCGCGGGCGTCGCGCACTAAGCCGCCCCACATCGGATGCGATTCAATCTCCCCTTTGAGCGGCTTCATCGCTGCGGCCTCGATTTGCCGTACGCGCTCGCGCGTAATGCCGAATCGCGCTCCGATTTCCGCGAGCGTTTCGGGGCCTGTTTTCCCAAGACCAAAACGACGCGCAATAACCTCCTGCTGGCGCGGCGTAAGAAGTTTGAAAATCTCTTGTATTTCCTTCGTTAAACGGTCCATTTTAGTTTATAACATTGTACTATACTATCCCCTATTTCGTCAACCCTCCTACCCCCTTTTCCCCTTAAAAACAATGAGGAGCGGACTTGCGATAAATATGGATGAGTAGATTCCCGTGGTAACGCCCACAAGCAGCGTCAGAATGAAATAGCGCAACGCCTCGGGTCCGGCAAAATAAAGGGCGAGGAGCACCAAAATCAGCGTGAGCGAAGTATTTATCGAACGGGCAAGCGTCTGATTGATGCTGTCGTTCACCACAGTTTCAAACCGCTCTTTGTGCCCGCGAAGAATTACGTTCTCACGGATGCGGTCGAAAACCACAATGGTGTCATGAACCGAGAATCCCATGACCACAAGCAACGCGACGATGAAGTTTCCATCAATTTCCACACCGTAGTGCTTCCCCAGATAGGCAAGAAGTCCCGCGGGAATCGCCACGTCGTGAAAAAGCGAAAGGAGCGTGACCCACCCGTACTTCCATGAGCTTACTGGGTATGATGCTTTCCGGAATGCATACGCGATGTAGAGCGAGATGCCGAGCAATACAAAAAGCATACCCATAAGCGCTTTCCGGCGGAGTTCCGCGCCCACGGACGGCCCGATCGAAGAAAAACTCAACTCTTCGAAAGAGGAATGGGCTTCTTTCAGTGTTTGGATATGCCGCTGATGATCTTGTTCGGATACTTCGGGGAATCTCGCCAGGAATCCGCCTGCGGTATCACGATTTACCCGCACATCCTGAATCGAAAGCTTTTCACGGAACAAAGTTTCGATAGCTTCGACGGACGGAATATTTTCGCGGACAGAAAACTGCCAAAGCGTCCCGCCGCGAAAATCAATCCCCTCACGGAATCCATACAGCAGCACCACCACGATTGCGGCGCCAACCGCGAGCGCGGAGATGGTGAAATAGATTCCTTTTTTACCGACTACGTTGAGCATAGTGATAAGCTTTCAGCTTTCAGCTTTAAGTGAACTGCGGTCTTTGAGGAACGCAAGCAGGAAGAAGCGCGTGGTGGTGATTGCGGAAAACATGCTTACTGCGGTACCAATGAGAAGCGTGAGTGCGAATCCCTGCACAAAGCTCGAAGTGAAGAAATAAAGGATAACTGCGGTAATTATCGTCGAGGTGTTCGAATCGCGGATGGAGGGCCATGCGCGCCGAAAACCTTCGGTACGCGCCGCCGTTCTGCTCAATCCCCGCTTCAGCTCTTCTTTCATACGCTCAAAGATGAGAATATTCGCGTCAACCGCCATCCCAATGGTAAGCACGAATCCCGCAAGTCCTGCGAGCGTAAGCGTAATCGGCACAAGTTTGAAAACCGCGAGCGTAAACGCAATATAGATAATAAGCGCGAGCGAAGCGAAAATTCCCAGGACGCGATAGTAAAGGAGCATGAAAAGCATCACGAGAGCGGTGCCGATAATCCCCGCGACAACAACTTTCTTCAACGAATCGATTCCGAGATTCGCGCTGATGGTCTGCTGATTTACGAGCGAAATAGGAGCAGGAAGCGCACCCGCATTGAATCGCTCCACAAGCTGCTGCGCGTCCCGAATGGTGAACTGTCCCGTAATGACCGCGCGACCTCCGGAAATCTTCTGCTGCACCGTGGGCATTTCTATCAGCGCGTTATCCAGAAATATCGCAAGGGGCTTCCCCACATTCCGCCCGGTAAGCTCCTCGAAAATCTTCCCTCCTTCTTCGTTGAACGCGATAGAAACCTCGGGAGTCTGCGCCGTTGAATTCAACGTAAGTTCCGCGCCGGCTACGAACCGCCCCGTAAGATTGGTGGGGATAAACGTGGTGCTCGTGGCGTTATCAATCACTTCCCGGAAATCAAGAAGCGGGGTTTCCCCTATCTGCTTAATCGCCTCGCTCACATCCTTCACCCCCGCAAGCTCAACGATAAGCTGGCTTTGCTCCCCCTGGGACGCCACGAATACCTGCGGCTCACCGACGCCGAACAAGTTCACGCGCCGCTCAATCACATCGCGAAGCCCGTTCACCACCGCGCTCCGGTCTTTGCTTTGCACACCCTTCAAATCAATCTGATAGATGAGGTGGCTCCCGCCCACAAGGTCAAGCCCCAGGCGCCATGGGCGCCAATCCGCGCCGAATCCCCGTGGATAGACAAAAATGCCCGCCGCAACCGCAACGAGAATGATAAGCGTGAGTACTGCTCCGGGCCTGCGCATATTAAAAAGCATTCTATCAAACATCCGGAAAAAGAAAAGGGGTGGACCCCGCGATGCCAATCCCAAAGATGGGAGAAGCTTGCAACAGAGATGCTGCAAGCTTCTAACCATGAAATCTCTCTACCTACGGGTCCTTTCCCCAGAAAGTGAAATCTCTCCGGCAAGTTTGGCATTCGCCAAACTCAGCAATCAATTCTTGTTTCGTCGCATTGCATCTTTCACAACGGAATGTGCCCACCGTTTTCATCCGCTGCATCCCTTTCCCGCAACAGCGCACCGTAAAGTACGCCAGGATCTTAAATAGCACCGGGTTCAAGATATGCTGTTCTCGCACCAGTACCCAGTGATGTTCCTCCTCTCTGCATTTCTGAATGCTTCGACTCATAAAAATCCTCCGGTTAGTTTGTTTGTCAATCACTTCGCTGCCACGATTTTAACAGGAGAAGAAGCGCACGCAAGCTCTCGAAGTAAATTCCGGTGCCCCCACTAGGAATCGGACCTAGGTCAATTGCTTAAAAGGCAACTGCTTTACCACTAAGCTATGGGGGCAATTCCCTTTGTCCACCCACCAGGACTCGAACCTGGAACCATCTCCTTAAGAGGGAGTTGCTCTGCCAATTGAGCTATGGGTGGATAAAGGGAATGTGGTTGAGCTTACATACTCCAAAGGCCCAACAAGAAACAAACTACAATATCCAAGCTCTTCCGTCAAAACTCTCCACTTACGTCTTCAAGCGCTTTTTTCGCCTTCGGGCTTATTTTCTTGGGCGCTTTCAAAATGAAATCGACAAGCAAATCTCCCCGCCCGAAACCGCGGAAACGCGGCATTCCTTCTCCGGGAATCCGGAGGAGGCCCTTGAGGTCAAAATGCGGAGGAATCTCGACGTGCAGCATGCCTCCGGCAAGAGTCGGCACTTCCACCTCCTTTCCCATAAGCACATCGGCGAGCTTCAATTCCCGGCGCACCACAAGATCGCTCCCGCGCCGTTCGAACGCCGGATGCGGCTTCACGCGCACGCGCACATAAAGGTCTCCGGCGGAGCTTCCGCGCTCACCCGCCTCCCCCATTCCCTTTATCTGGATAAGCTGGTCATCCTCTATACCCGGCAAAATTTCCACTTCCACTCCGCGTTGTTCAATCACTCTCCCGCTCCCTTCGCATGCACGGCATGCCTTCTTCGGAATCTGCCCGGTGCCTCTGCACTGCGCGCACTGTTTTACCTGTGAAAAACTGCCGAAAAACGACCGGCGTTCCACGCGCACTTCTCCCTGCCCTCCGCACGTCACGCACTGCGAAAAGCCCGCCGCCTGATCCGCGCCTTTTCCTTTGCACGCGGTGCACTGCACGAGAGTCTTAAAATCGATATGATTCACCACTCCCCGGAACGCATCCTCCAGAGAAATTTCCTGCTTTATCTCGAGGTCGGAACCATGCGCGTATGTTTTCCTCCGGGGCCGCACTCCGAGATTTTCGAAAATGCTTTCGAACATATCCCCGAAGTCGCCCATATCCCCGAACCCCTGCGGGTCAAAACCAAAGCCCTCCCACGAGGCCCCGCCGCCCCCGAATCCTTGACCCGGCTCCGCAGTTCCAAAACGGTCGTACGTCTCGCGCTTCCTTTTGTCGGAAAGCACCTGATACGCCTCGTTAATCTCCTTGAATTTCTGCTCGTTTCCCCCGCTTTTATCGGGATGATGCTGATGCGCAAGCTTACGGTATGCTTTTTTAATCTCGTCTTCCGACGCGCCCTTCGTTACTCCAAGAATTTTATAATAATCCTTATGCATGAAATTAACCTAATTTCTAATTACCCTAATTATTCCAAAGAAATCCTAAATCCCAACATTCAACATAGTTCTGTAATTGTTCAATTGAAACACTGGGGCTTGTTTAGGTCAATTAGAGTAATTGGGTTAATTAGAATAATTTGCGTGTATTACACGTATTCGACGACCTCCTGCGTTTCGGTTTCCCCGCGGAAACGGATAATTTTCGCGACGAGGAGAAGTTGGAAGAAAAGATATCCAACAAGCCCGGCGATCCACGACAACATGATTCCGACTGCGCGGAACGCAAAGAATACCGCAACCAACCATATGCCCAAAAACCACGACCCGAACTGCTTCTCAAAATCGCCGAATGTACGAAGCGCAAGCTTATAAAATATGGCGCTCATTGCCGTTCTCTCTTCCGAGGGACCAACCTGAAGCGAAGCGTAGAGTTGGGTTTGTATCGTCGCCGTCATCTCCCGTGTAACACGCTCTTGTTCGACGGGAGGCAAACGCCGGAAATCCGCCGCACCGAGAAGCCGATACCGCGCAAGACTTGCCGTGAATGTACCGAGCGTCCCCGTGAGGTCGACTTCTCCATAAAACCGGTGCGCGGCGGCGGCGGCGACATGGAAGGCGGATTCGAAAGCGGGTTTTGAGAAAAACGCGCGGTCAGGAGTCCAGAAAGGAATGAAAAGGATAAGACCGCCCGCAATGAGCGCCGTCGCCGTCTTTGCCAAAAGAGGCTGTGCCCCATGAAAAAAACGGGTATGGAGCGAGTTTGCGATGCGCGCCCGTCCCAATGCTTCTCCCCACAGCACAAGCAAAAGCGCCAGGGGAATCGCGACTCCGGCGAAAGAAATGGTAAGCGACGAAAGAGTAAAGACGAACAATCCGATAATCGCTACGCCAAGCACAATTGTCCGGCGCAACGCATGCTTCGTGAGATAAAGCCCCAGCGAGAGGCACACCCCGAAGAGTGTCGCGACGAGCGCGATATTCCGAAGCGAACCGCCTCCGGAAAGAAGTTCCTGATAGAGAAGCCCGACCCAAAATGCAAACGCGACCGTGAGTACATCAAGCGCAAGCGAAAGGTAAAACCCCGTCGTTCGCTCGGTTTCCTCCACGGGAACTTGCGCAAGAAGATCCTGCTGTTCGGACGGCCTAGGTCTGCTGAGGTCCCTGATCATTCTTTTGAGGATTATCTTGGTTCTTATTATAGAACGATTGCCCTATCTTTTGAATCTCCACAGAGAGTGCGTCCAACGCCGATTTCATTTCTTCAAGATTGTCGCCGTCCTTAATTTTCTTGAGCGCATCAACTTTCTCTTGCACTCCGGCTTTCACCTCCGCGGGAACTTTGTCGCCCGCATCGCGAAGCGCCTTCTCCGCCATATACACCGTGCTTTCCGCCTGGTTTTTCGTTTCCGCAAGTTCCCGCCGCCGCGCATCTTCCGCCGCATGCGCGGAAGCTTCGCTCTTCAAACGTTCAATCTCTTCCTTTGAAAGATTGGTGGAAGCCTGAATTTTCACCGATTGCGATTTGCCGGTTCCCTTATCCTTCGCACTCACGTTCAAAATTCCATTTGCATCGATATCGAAGGTTACCTCGACTTGGGGCATGCCGCGCGGCGCCGGCGGAATCCCGTCCAGCATGAAGCGCGCGAGCGTCTTATTGTCCGCCGCCATGGGGCGCTCGCCCTGAAGCACGTGCACTTCCACGGATGTCTGGCTGTCGCCCGCAGTCGAAAACACCTGCGTCTTCGCAGTGGGAACGGTGGTATTTTTGGGAATCATGGGCGTCGCCACGCTGCCCAACGTTTCAATGCTTAAGGTGAGCGGCGTAACATCCAGAAGAAGGATATCTTTCACGTCTCCCTGGAGAATTCCCGCCTGCACCGCGGCGCCGACCGCCACTACTTCATCCGGATTGATGCCTTTGTGCGGTTCTTTACCGAAGAGGTTCTTCACCGCCTCCTGCATTGCGGGCATACGGGTCTGACCGCCCACAAGAATCACTTCGTTGATATCGCCCAAGGAAAACCCCGCGCCCTTCGGGGACTGGGCGGTGACCGTTTCGCGCGTAAGCTCGATGGAACGCTCGACATAATCCCGCACGAGTTCCTCAAGTTTCGCGCGCGATACTTTGAGAAGAAAATGCTTCGGTCCCGCCGCATCCGAAGTGATGTACGGCAAATTCACTTCCGTGTCCGTCGCCGTAGAAAGCTCGTGCTTCGCCCGCTCCGCAGCTTCCTTCAACCGCTGAAGCGCCAGAGGATCCTTCGATATATCGACTCCCTCCGCTTTCTTATATTCGCTCACAAGATATTCAATAAGACGCTTGTCGAAATCATCGCCGCCGAGGTGCGTATCGCCGCCGGTCGCCTTCACTTCCACGGTGTCATCGCCCACCTCAAGCACCGAGATGTCGAATGTACCGCCGCCGAAGTCATAGACGACGATCTTCTCGTTCTTCTGCTTGTTCAACCCGTACGCAAGCGCCGCCGCCGTAGGCTCATTCAAAATCCGGCGGACTTTAAGCCCTGCGATTTCCCCCGCGTTTTTCGTCGCCTGCCGCTGCGAATCGTCGAAATACGCCGGCACGGTGATGACCGCTTCTTCCACTTTTTCTCCAAGCTTCGCTTCCGCATCAGCCTTGATTTTCGCCAAAATGAATGCGGAAACCTCTTCCGGACTGTACCACTTCGCGTCGGCTCCGGCAGCCATCTTCACCTCCACGCCGCCGGATTTGGAACCCTGCATATCGTAAGGAAGCCAGCCGCGGTCATGCGTCACGTGCTCATCGGTAAACTTCCGCCCCACAAGCCGCTTTACCGAGAAAATGGTGTTCTTCGGATTCGTGATGGACTGGCGCTTCGCGAGAAGCCCCACGAGCCGCTCGCCCGACTTGCTCGTCGCGACCACCGAAGGAGTCGTACGATTTCCCTCCGCGTTCTCGAGAATACGCGGCTCGCCGCCTTCCATGACAGCAACAGCCGAATTAGTTGTTCCAAGGTCAATTCCAATGATTTTTGGCATACAAGTAAAATTAGTTATTAGTTGTTATTAGCCTTCGACTTTGCGAGTGCCACTTTTGCGGGCTTCAGCACTTCACCGTGCAGTAAGTATCCGGGCTCCATCACTTCTATAACCGTGCCCGGCGGCTTATCGGACTCAATTTCAAGCATGGCTTCGGCAAGTGAGGGGTCATACGCGTCCCCGGGACTGATGTGCATCTTCTCCAATCCCCGCTTCTTCAAAACATCCTCGATTTGAGAGCGAATAAGGTAGAACCCCTTATCGACACCCCCGTTCTTCTCCATAACTCGCAGCGCCAGGTCGAAACTGTACACAACGGAGACAATGTCTTCTATCAGGTCCTCGCTCCCGAATTTCGCCACTTCCTCCAGTCGCCGCAAATCTTCTTTTTTGTAATTGATAAAGTCCGCCTTCGCACGCTGCCATCCTGCCAAATATTCACTCCTCTCCCGCGCGCATTGCTCAAGCTCGCCCCCTTCCCCGTTCTTATGCTCACTCTCGTGCTCCTTTGTATTCTCATGCTCATTCTCCTCCTTGATACTGCCGCCCCCCCGCCCCGTATTCTCCTTTGTTTCTTCGTCACTCATGTTTATTCATTCGTTCCCATGTTCCGCATCACGTGGATGACTCGACGATAGTTCATCCGTTTCGGTCCGATAGTGCACACTACCACATCATTCCCCTGCACGCGGTATTTCCCCATCACCACGGCAAGTCCTTCAGACTTCGTAAGAGGGCTCCGCCGCCCCACAAATACCTGAAGCGGTTCTCCTTCCCACCGCTCCACCACGCTCCCCAATCGCTCATCAAGTCCCACAAAGTCCCTGATTACCTGCTCCACATCTTCGCGCGTCTCCCAGAAAAAATTTTCCATGAGGCACTCCAATCCCTCCTTCGCGATTTCTCCGCGTGCATTTCCGAACCCCCCCAGAACACCGAGCTCACCCGCAAGTCCCGAAAGCAAATCGTCCCACGCGCGCCGCTCGAAGAGCGCACGAAGCGCGCTATCGGCTTCGTGAGCCTCCGTTTGCCTTTCGTGAAGCAGCGAATGTGCGAGGAATTCAAAACCCTTGTCGCATGGAATGCGGCCTGCGGAGTGATACGGCTGTTCGAGATATCCGCCCTCGGTAAGCGCTTCAAGTTCGTGCCGGATCATCGCCGGTTTGATGCCAAAACGGTAGTGCTCGTAAAGCCACTGCGAACTCACAGGTTCACCCCGCGCGATAAACGATTCCACCGCCGCATTGAGAATCTTTGTGCTGCGTTCGCCACACGTCATACGAAGAAGTATACCATTTAGCAATCACACGTCAAGAGTGCTAATTAGGGAGTAATCGCTAATATCGCGAATGAAGTCAAATAACGCAAATAGATTCGCATTATTGAATCCAAATTAGCGTTATTCGCGAATACTCCTATAATTATGAAATGCCCAAGCCCAAAGGTGCCACGCTTCTCCGGATTTTCCGCCCAACCGACCGCGACCTTGAATTTCTCAAAGTAAAGTTCGGAATCCACCCTGTAATCCTCCACGAGCTTAAAACCTCCACGGCGCGGGCGCGAGTGGAACGTTACGCCGATTATCTCTTCTTCGTATATTATTTCCCTCTCTACGACCCAAAGCACGCGACCACGCTCCGCACCGAAATTGACTTCATCATCACGCACAACACCGTTGTCGCGGTGCACAACGAAAAAATCGAAGCGCTCGACGCGCTCCCGGAAATAAATACCGAGGGTTCGCTGAAACTCCTCTACGACATACTTCAGGCGCTCATCGAATTCCAGGAGCGGCAGTTGCGGCACGTGCGGGAAAAAGTGGAAAGCGTGGGCAAAGAACTTTTTAAGGACAGAGAAAAGGAAGTGCTGCAGCGGGTATCGTATCTCAAGCGCGATATTTCCGAATATCGCATCATTGTGCGCTTGGAACAGGCAATCCTTCAGTCGCTGCTCCACCGAGGAACAAAATTCTGGAGCAGAGATGTGGAAATATACCTGAACGACCTCATCGGCGACCACCTCCGCATCGTGAACCAGGTGGAAAACTATCGTGAAGCGATAATCGATTTTGAAGATACGAACAACCAAACTATGAGCCTGAAGGTGAATTCGGTGATGAAAACGTTCACCATCCTCTCCTTCCTCACATTCCCCTTCATGCTCAGTGCCGCGATTCTTACCATACCCGCGCGCGACGTTCCGATACTTGACCTTCCCGGTTCGTTCTGGATTATTCTTTCCATTATGGCGATCGGCATGTTCTCGCTTGTGTTGTTTTTCAAGCGGAAAGGATGGTTCTAGTCATACAAACCAATAGCCGATTAGAACTTAGTCAGTAGCGAACGTAAACAGCCGATGCTTCGACTCTACAACACTCTTTCACGCAAGAAAGAACCGTTTCGGGCGCTTAGCAAAAAGCAGGTCGGCCTTTATACATGCGGTCCGACCGTTTATAACTTTGCGCACCTCGGCAACCTTCGCACCTACGTGTTCGAAGACATTCTTGAACGCACGCTTCTTGTCCTCGGCTTCCGCGTGAAGCGCGTAATGAATATCACCGACGTAGGGCACCTCACGAACGACTCGGATGCGGGAGAAGATAAAATGGAGCAGGAAGCCCGCAAGGAAAAACAGGGCGTGCTTGAAGTCGCGCGCAAATATACCGACGCATTCTTGAGTGACATCAAGAAACTCAACATAAAAGTCCCGAAGAATATAGCTCCCGCCACAAAGTTCGTCCCGCAGCAACAGGAACTCATCCAAAAACTTTTTGCGCGGGGACTCGCGTACGAAACCGAGAGTGCGGTGTATTTCGACGTTGCGCGTTACGGGTTTGAAAAATATCTCAAACTTTCCCGGCAGCCGCTTGAAGAAAAACTCACCGCCGCCCGAAAGGAGGTCGTGGAGGACCAGGAAAAAAGGCACCCCGCCGACTTCGTGGTGTGGTTCAAACTCACGGGCAGATTTGCACATCACATTCTTCAATGGGATTCTCCGTGGGGGAAAGGATTTCCGGGGTGGCACATCGAGTGTTCCGCCATAGCGCGGCATTTCCTCGGGCAACCTTTCGACATTCATGCGGGCGGCATTGACCTTACTGCCCCGCATCATACGAACGAAATCGCGCAATCGCAGGGCGCATACGGGAGGCCGCTCGCGCGCTTTTGGCTCCACGGCGAATTTCTCGTGATGCGCGAGGGGAAAATGGCGAAATCCCAGGGAAATTTCTTGACCCTCCATGAACTCGAAACGCACCGGCTGCCACCGCTCGCCTACCGTTTCTTCGTGCTCGGCACGCATTACCGCGCGCCGCTCCACTTCAGCTGGGAAGCGGTTGAGGCGGCCAACCATGCACTCCAAAATATATACAAGCAGGTCGGGCGTCTTCTCTTTGATGCGCGGCACAGCTCGGCAAAAAACCTCCGGCATAACTATGAAAAGGATTTTCTCGCCGCGCTGGGAGATGATTTGAATGCCCCGCAAGCGCTTGCCGTTCTTCATGCGCTTCTCCGCGACGCGAAACTTTCCCCCGCCGTACGCCTCTCCATGTTGAAAAAGTTCGACGCCGTCCTGCAGCTTTCGCTCGTCACAACGGCCCGGGAAATGCTGCACATCCCTCCCGCGGTACGCGCCGCAACAAAAGAGTATGCGGCATTCCGGCGCAATCAACAGTTTGTCCAGTCCGATGCCTTGCGGCGGCGCATCCACGCGTTAGGATACGTGGTGGAAGACACGCCCAACGGTCCTTTTGTATGGCCGGAAAATTATCACAAAACAAGCTAAAGCTTCCCCCGCAGAATATCGAAGCGGAGCAAGCGGTTCTGGGCGGCATTCTTATAGACAAGAACGCCATATTTAAAGTTGCCGACGTGCTCGCCGGAACGGATTTTTATACTCCCGCGCACGAGCGCATCTATGAGGCGATTATGGAGCTCTATGAGAAGCACCAGCCGATCGATATTGTAAGCGTGGGCGACCGGCTCAAAGAACGAGGAACCCTAAAAGACATAGGCGGCTCAAGCTATCTCGCGGAACTCACGAACCGGCTCGCCACCGCTTCGCACGTCACCCACTACGCCCAGCTCGTCAAAGAAAAAAAGATACTCCGCGACCTTATCCGGGCATCGGGGGAAATCACGGAGGCGGCGTTCGACCAGTCGCGCGACATCGAGGACCTTTTGGATGATATCGAGCAGAAGATCCTCTCTATTTCCCAGAAATCCCTCCCCCAGAACTTCATACCGCTCAAGGATGAACTCAAGAAAGCGTACGAGCGCATTGAGCAGCTCCACCAAGGCAAAGGGAAGCACCGCGGTATTCCCACCGGCTTCGACGGACTCGATAACCTCCTTTCGGGACTTCAGAAATCGGACCTTGTCGTCATTGGCGCACGCCCCTCACTTGGTAAAACCTCGTTCGTTCTCGATATCGCGCGGCACGCCGCGACAAAAGAGCAGGTTCCGGTAGGATTCTTTTCGCTTGAAATGTCACGTGAGCAGGTTATTGATCGCCTTGTCTCCGCCGAATCCCAAGTCCCGCTCTGGAAAATTCTCACCGGAAAAATAAGCGACGATTCAGAATTCCAATTGATTCAACAGGCGCTCGACCGGCTCTCGCAAGCGAAAATTTTTATCGATGACACTCCGTCATTGAACATCCTCCAAATGCGCTCGATGGCGCGGCGACTTCAGGTGGAGCACGGGCTCGCACTCCTCGTCGTAGATTACCTCCAGCTCATCACTCCCCGCACGAACAGCGACAATATGGTGCAGCAGGTTACGGAAATCTCTCGGGGGCTTAAAGCGCTCGCGCGCGAGCTCAAAGTGCCCATCGTCGCCGTCTCCCAGCTTTCACGGGCGGTTGACCAGCGCGACTATAAAATGCCCCGTCTCTCCGACCTCCGCGAATCGGGTGCCATCGAACAGGACGCGGACGTGGTGATGTTTATTTACCGCAAAGACCGCGACAAGCTTGAGGTAGCGCCCGAGGAGCAAAACATTGCCCAAATCAACGTCGCCAAACACCGCAACGGCCCCTTGGGTTCCGTAGACCTTTACTTCGACGCCGAGCGCACCTCGTTCCGCTCCATTGACGTGCGGCTCGGCGAAGGCGGCAACTTATAAATTATTCTCATTGACCTAATTGCTCTAATTATTCTCATGAAATTTTTGAAATCTTGGCCGTATTGGGTGAGGGGAGGAGCTATTGGTATTTTGATTGCTATCTTGTATGCGGTTATTGCCGGTCTGTTTTCACCGCTTGGACAATGTCTTATTTTCAACCAGGATGATCCGAGTACGTATTCCCAATGCGATCTCATTCGTGACCAATTCCAGGGTGGGCTTGCTCGATCTTACATTTACCCGTTTGTTGCTCGTTCAACATTTATATCCGTACCACTTTTCGCTTTAGGCTCAATTCTCGGTGCCGTTTATGGTTTTATAGTTAGAGCATGGATGCGAAGAAATGAGACTGCGGATACTGTCGTTCCGCCTTCAACTTCAGGTCCATTTACGGAGCTTTCGTTGCCTGCTCGGTATTCAAAGAAGAGTACTTTTAAAGTTGGAGCGGTAATTTTTGCTGTAGCGAGCATTTTAACAAGCTTTGCAGATTTTCAGAATTACACTCGAGATTTTAGGATTATGGCATTTGTAGAAAATACATTAGTTTTCGCGGCTGTCGCTGCCACTGTCGGTGGAATTATTGGTATTTTGTTCGCATTTATTCCAGCGCCGTTTTATCGCAAGTTCTTTTACTTTTTCAGAGTGCCGAAAAAATACATCTTAAAACCTGGGTTATTTTTCTTGGGTATCTGGGTTTTATTATTCACGCTTTATGCGGTAATGTTTTTCTTCCAGCCATGGTTTAGTGGCCAAAGCGCCTCGGAGTATTTTCATGATGCTGGAAGTGGTTTTACGGTGGGGGCGGTGATCTTTTTATTAGCTGGAGTAATTTTTGGCTGGCTCTACGGCAAAATTAAAAACCGCAAATCAGTTTCTTCGTTTGAAAATTGAAGGTAATTTCCCATGCATCTCCCTCCCCCCATCGAACGTTTCATCGCAAAACTTTCCGAGCTCCCTTCTTTGGGTCCCCGGCAGGCGACGCGCCTTGCGTTCCATCTCCTGCGGATGGGCGAGAACAACATCCGAGAGTTGGGCGACGCAGTACAGGGGATGCGCGCGGTGAAAACCTGCACGCGCTGCTTTTTCCCGACGCAAGAGTCGGGACCCCGACCCTCGCAAAGCGTCGGGGTTGTGCCTCAAAATCAGGGAGCGCTCTGCGACATCTGCCGCGACCCGCGCCGCGCGCAAAATGTAATCATGGCGGTGGAGAAAGAAACGGACTTGCTCTCGCTCGAGAACAGCGGCAAGTTCGGCGGGCGGTACCTCATCATCGGCGAAATTCCCAAAACGGGAATCTTGGAAGACTGGCAAAAACTCCGCCTGCAAAATCTCAAATCCTTTATTCAAAAAGAATTGAACGGAAAAGCAGAAGAAATCGTCTTGGCGTTCAATCCCACCTCGACGGGAGACTTCAACGCCTCGCTCCTCGGGCGCGAGCTTGAGCCATTCGCCAAAAAAATCAGCCGCCTGGGACGAGGTTTGCCCACAGGCGGCGAAATTGAGTTCGCGGATGACGAGACGCTCGGGAGCGCGTTAGAACGAAGATCTTGAAACCCTCCGGAGCACTTCGGCAATTTGCATAGGACAATTCGCGCGAATTGTCCTATTAAGAAAAGAGTTTCTTTCCGACGCTAGTTTAATTTGAGCAACATCCCCTTCTCTTTCACGCGGCGGAACATGCGGTAGAAAATCCATAGGGAAAGCGCGAGATATACCGCGTTCGTCCCAAACGCGAGCCATAGCTCGCGGAGCGGGAGCGTGCCCGTCGCAATCACCGCGCGCATGCCTTCGAATACGTAGGACGGCGGCAAAACGTAGCTAATCCACTGCGCCCACGCGGGCAATGAGGAAACCGGGTAAAAAACCGCCACAAAGGGTTGAATGAGAAACACAAGCCCGAAGGCGAGTATCTGTGCCGAGGTGCCGTAGCGGAAAATGATGGCAATGATGAATATCCCCGCCGCCATGCCGAAAAGAAGAAGATTCATCACAAAGGGCACAAGATACATTCCGAAAAGAAGAATGTTGAAGTGATAAAGGAGAAACGCAAGAAGCGCCGCGACCACGCCCACGAGAATAATGCGCACCACGCCGATGAGGAAAAACGCCGTAAGCATCTCCCCTACTTTAAGGGGTGTCACGAAGATATTAAGAAAGTTCCGCTCCCACACCTCCTCGAGGAAAGCCACGGAAATCGCTTCCTGCGCGCGCGTGAGGAGGTCCCAAAACACCACGCCGCCCAAAAGCACTGTCGCGACATTCAATGCCCCGATTTGGAGGCCTTCAAGATATACGCTCAAAAATCCCCACACGAGAAGCTCCATCACCGGCCAGTACACAATGTCCATAATGCGCGGCAAACTCCGCTTGTAGAGATACAAGTTGCGGATAAGGATTGCGCTGATACGATGCCACTTCATAGGAGTATTCGCGAATAATGCTAATTTTGGATTCAATAATGCGAATTCATATTTGCGTTATTTGTCACCGATTCGCGATATTAGCGATTACTCCTCGCGATATGGAGAAACACATCGTTCAGGTCCTCATGCCCGTATTTCTTCACCAAGTCCGCCGGCGTGCCGTCGTCGACGATTTTTCCGTGATTGATGAAAATCACGCGGTCACAAAGCCGTTCCACCTCCGCCATATTGTGCGAGGTGTAGAGCATCGTCACGCCGCGCTCCTTGCGGATTTTGAGGAGCATCTCCTGCACGCGGTCGGCGATGTCGGGGTCAAGCGATGAGGTCGGCTCGTCGAGGAGTAAGAGCTTCGGGTCGTTCAGGAATGCTTTTGCGAGGTTCAGGCGCGTGAGCTGCCCGGTCGAGAGCGCGGAGGTGAGTTTCGGCAGCAAGTCTTCGATATCGAAAAATTTCCCCAAATCGCGGATTTTGCCGTCAATATCACGGATGCCGTAGAGACGCGCGAAGGTTTTGAGGTTCTCCCATACTTTGAGGTTTGAAGGAAGCGTGACGTAGGGAGAGGAAAAATTCATCGCGTTCAGAATTTCCTCCCGGTGATATCTCATCTCCTTCCTAAAGATGCGAATTCCCCCCGAGGTGGGCGTGATTATGTCTAAAAGCATCTGAATCGTCGTCGTTTTTCCCGCACCATTCGGGCCAAGCAGTCCCGTAATCTCCCCCTCGTACAAATCAAACGTGAGCCCGTCAACGGCAGTAAAATCACCAAATTTTTTGATGAGGTTTTTGACCTCGATGACTGGGGTTTTTCTACTTGCCATTGGCTATTCGCTATTACCCATGCCGTATCACCATTACGTCTCCATCCTGCACCACCCCGTAGAGTTCGCTTCGCTCACCACGGGGCAAGCATACTCCTTCCACCTAGCCATGCCTTACTACAATAACATCACCATCTTCAACGACGTAGTCTTTGCCTTCTAATCGCAAAAATCCCTTCTCCCGCGCCTTGCTCCAAACTCCTTGCCCTGAGCTTGTCGAACGGGCTGCCGCGACCAGCGCATCGTAGGAAACCACTTCCGCGCGGATGAAGTTTTTCTCGAAGTCCGTGTGAATAACTCCCGCCGCCTGCGGCGCTTTCGCTCCACGCTCAATCGTCCACGCCCGGGTTTCGTCTTCACCGGTCGTAAAGAAACTGATAAGTCCCAGCACCTCGTACGCCTTCCGTGTGAGCTCGGGAAACTCATCCGCAAGCGCAACGTTCGCCACCACATAGTCCTCGCCCCACTCTTTTATTTTCGCCTTAAGGGTTTCCGGAACCTCCTCCGGCTCGCCGTTCAATAAATAAAACCGCCGCTTCGCGCTCAAAAGCGCGAGCTCCTGCACAATTTCCTCATTACGAAAACGAATCACCGACTCCCCTGCCTCAAGCACTTTCTTTACTTCCTTTAAAACTTCAAAGTTTTTCACCGCCCTCTTATCTCCCGCCTGCGGTGAGCCTGTCGAAGCCGTCCGCGCTTGCCCTGAGCTTGCCGAACGGGCCTCCCCTTCCAGCTTCTTGAACCGCTTCTCGACGGTTTCAAGGTCTTTCAGGGCAAGCTCGGCGTTTATAATTTCCATATCCCGCACCGCGTCCACGCTCTGCTCCACATGGACGACCGCGGGGTCAGTAAATACTCGGAGCACCACCACAATCGCCTGGCACTCGCGGATATGCGAAAGAAACTGGTTTCCCAGCCCCTCGCCCTTGTTTGCGCCCTTCACAAGCCCCGCGATGTCGTAGAACTCCACAACCGCCGGAATGGTTTTCTTCGAGTTGCTCAACTTCGTAAGCACTTCAAGCCGCTCGTCCGCAACCGGCACGATGCCCACATTCGGGTCAATCGTCGCGAACGGATAATTCGCAATCAAAATGTTCTGCTTTGTGAGAAGCTTAAAAAGCGTAGATTTACCCACGTTTGGAAGACCGACGATGCCGATAGCGAGTTTCATATTTCAAGCGGCATACAGCTCTTCAAAAAGGAGCCGCCCGATTTCTCCAAAGAGCTTATTTTGCACTGAGTCTATGGCAACCTGCAAAGTATTATCCGCGTTCTGCATGCTCTGCATCATGACGCAAAAAACCATTGTCTGGCCATTTTTGGTCCGGACAAATGCCAAGTCGTTGATGGTTTTTCGGGCACTATACGTTCCCTCCTTACTGCCATAATCGGCAATCGGGGAGTTGTCTCCCAGATTTGCGTGATGGGGCAGGTTTCTCGTGAGCCGCCACCAAAGGTAGTTGCTGCTCATATACCCGAGCACCTTCTCTGCATACTGTTCCTGCAACGTTTTATGGAGCGCAATATCTCCCAGCAGTCGCCCGAGACTCTGCGGAGTTGCGTAACCTATGTCGTCCTTCGCCTGGGCGAAAGATTTGAGCGTGAGATCGGGCACCTTAAGCGCGATATCCGGATAACCCAACTCCTGCATCGCGGCATTCACCTCCTCCATAGTCACAAATTCCTGAAGAATGACATTCGTAGCAGTGTTATCGCTCAAATAGACCATCATCCGTGCTGCGACATCCACCGTAATCGCGGAATTCAAGGGAAAATGCTTGAGAATCCCCGCCTCTTCTCGGATATCAAAAATGTGCTTTTTCTGCAACGGCACCGCCTGGTCAAGGCGAAGTGCCCCTTGTTCACATTTCCGGAACAGTGTGAGAAGAATGGGAATCTTAATAAGGCTCGCGGTTCCAAAGACCTCGTCAGCACGGTGCATTATTTCTTTGCCCGTCGAGAGATTCGCCGCCCATAGCCCTATCACTCCACCATGGCGGCGTTCGGAATCTTGGATGAGTTGAAGGGGATTATTCATATACGAGAAAGATGGCATATTCCTTTCCTCGGTTCAATTTCAAGCAATGCATGGTTTGGAACATTTTTCCACCGCACGCCGGACAAGGAAATCCTTTCGGAACATACGAGCACTTTGTTGCTGTGGCTAAGGCCGAAATAAAGAGAATAGTAATCCATCAGCTTTTTCTTGCGGACAAATTCATTTCTCACATTTACTTCGCGAAGCGCCCAAAGCGTTTTACCATCGGTGAAAAGTATATTCATCGCGGTATAGTCAAACTTCTCTCTCAACATGCGAATTGCGCTCCGGATAACTCCTCGGATTCCAGCTGCTCCTCGATGTCTTCCATCTTCAATCAGCTGAAGCAAATAGAAGAAAAAACGCTCGCTATCCGTCGTGCCACGCATACGCCTTTCCGAACTGGCGTTGAGAAGAATGCGTTCTGATTTGAATATCGAACCATTATGGCAGAATGAATAATTTTTAAACACGAAGGGATGCGCATTCAAAATGCCCTTGCCACCCACCGATGCCTTGCGGAAATGAGCGATGGTTATGGAAGGCTTCTTCGCCTCAACTTTTTCCACAATTCGGGTGTATGTCTCATCTTTTGATGCGTCTTTCGCACTGCGAACATAAAACACCTTCTTCCCGCGCCGATATGCCACAACGCCCCATCCATCATGGTGACCGGAAGGGTATCCCGGCGGCACGCAGCCGCACTCCGCAAGCGGGCGAAAGGCGCTTAATCCTCCCCCGAGCTCCCGTGAGTTGCTTTCTCCTGCTGCGGCAAAAATCCTGCACATTGAGATTATTTGATTACTGCTTTTTGCACGGTGAACTCCTCTACCTTGCTTTCTCGAATGGCATATCCCAATCCGGGAATAGTCGGCACATCAATATGGCCGTTCGGCTTCACCACATAACTCGGTTCAATGATGTCCTCCCTATAAAAGAACTGGAACGGGGACATATCAGCGGGATATGTGAAGTTTTCTTTCGACGCAAGCGCGATATTGAACGCTCTCCCAATACCGGTCTCAAGCAATCCTCCGCACCAGACGCCGATGCCTTTCTTTTTGCAAAAATCATGTATCACGATGCTCTCGCAAATCCCTCCGACCCTCCCCGGCTTGATGTTAATGATTTTGCACGCGCCAAGTTCAACGGCTTTCCGCGCATCGGCGGTGCCCTTAATGCTCTCATCGAGGCAAATCGGCGTCCGGAGTTGCCGCGCAAGCGCCGCATGGTCCACGATATCGTCCTCGCCGAGCGGTTGCTCAATCATCGTGAGATTGAAAGTATCTAAGGTCTTGAGCAATAAAATGTCATCCAGCGCGTATGCGGAATTGGCGTCCGCCATAAGGTCAACTGATGGCCATTTTTCCCTTATCGCTTCAAGAACATTCACATCCCACCCCGGCTTAATTTTTACCTTAATACGCACATACCCTTGTGCTAATCGCTCCTCAATTTCCGCAAGCGTGGCTTCGATGGTCGGTTTGATGCCAATACTCTCTCCCACCGGAATTTCAGAGCGCGTGCCGCCGAATAATTCTTTGAGTGACTTGCTTTCTTTTTGCGCAATAAGATGCCAAAACGCGCATTCGATTCCCGCCTTGGCAATTTTGTTTCCCACGACATTCGCGTATGCCGCACGGAATGCCTCTGCGGTTTCAAACTCCTTTCCCGCAACCGCGGGCGCAAGAAATTTCTCCTGCATGTAAAAACACGTGTCCACCGTCTCGTGGTTATAAAAAGGCGCGGAAGACGACGAGGATTCGCCGTAACCGACAATACCCCCGTCGGCATACACTTTCGTGATGACGGTCTCCTTATGCGTCAATTTCTCAAAACTCGTCTCAAAACTGTGCACCATCGGCAACGCGAGTTTTCTTATTTCCACGCGCTCAATTTTCATATCTTCACTATCTTATCCCGATACATGCTGGTTGTACAAGTTGAAAAAGACGAACCCTCCAGTTGCGTTGCGTGCAAATGGAGGGTCGCTTGTCTGAATTTACGCGTGGACCATTCGTTGAACCAGAATTTTCCGAATCCGTTCTTCTGAAGTGCCAGTCTCGGCATTGAACATTTCGAGCGCGCGGTCAGCTCCGTTCTTTCCCGAGGAAAGAACGAGTACAGGGTACGCGAGCATCCACTGCTCTTCCGATGCAAGTCCGTCGGCAGCAGTGTTAAGAATGTCTTCGCAAACATCTTTCACTGCAACGCCGCCGTACTTCGCCTGAAGCCCATCGCGAATACTCGCGTCCCGCAAGGCACAGAGATTCGCCCATCCATACTTCGCAAGAAGCGATTCCGCTTTCTCAAGATTCCGAATGAGTCCTGCTTGGATTGCAGACGGCGAGATAAGCACAGAATGCGCGAGCGCCTCTCCGTTCTGAAGGCTGCAAATCTCCTCATCGGGGAAATTTGCTCCCGGGTCACGGCCTTCAATGTAAGTGTACTTCGCCTTTCGCATAAAAAGCGCCTCCACTTCATCGTCCATTCCACCCATCGCCACCAGGAACTCCTCGACAGTAAGGTTATCCTGAAGCGCAAAGCGAACGCGAGCGCCCGTGAACTGCAAAAACTGTTGCATATCCACATGCGCCATGCGGGGAGTTACCGAAACTCGCTCTCCAGTGCCGTACACCGCTGCATTCCATGTTTTCCTCCTCAAGAATTCGAGAAGCGAAGGATTCCCCTCAATCATGGCGAGTTTCTGGGAAGATTTAGAATCAGCCACTCCCACTTCACCAGGAACAAAGAACATGGCGGTGCCAGACCCGAACATCCACTGGAGATATTCCCGAAGATTTCGGAATGGTTTCTCCGGCATCTCATGCAAATGCCGGTCTCTCCCAAGATGCGCCTCACGGAACATCTTTGGCCACATCGTGAGCCGCGATTCCTTGAATCCGCTCACTTTCCCTTCCTCAAAGGGACTGTTTGCGTAAAGGGCGACGAACGCCGCCCCGAAACCCATCACCACGTTCATTGCCCGTACCGCGCATTCGGCCGGAACTCCCGTGGAAGGGCTGTTTTGGGCTTTAGCGTCGATGCCCGACTCGTGATGCCACCTCCGTTCTTTAATGAGGTAATCATACACCGGCTTTGGCACCACGGTGCGTTGATAAAACTCTTGAGTGATGCGCGTAAGCGGATGGTTGCCCATGTTCAGAATCCCTGCGCCGCTCGCTTTGAGAACGTCGAGAGAATCTCGCAACTCGGTTTCAAGCATCTTCGCAAGCGCGTGAAGTCCTCCGTCGCTTTCACGAACAGGCCCTACCGCGCTCTCGCCGTTGTTGAATCCGTTGTCGAGCGTCTCAATGCTCCGAGAGGTCGCAACTCCAATGAGTCTTCCGCCAATGTGTTTCTCCGTCACCGTCTCTCCCTCCCGCACTTTGATTGCCCGGAAGCCTTCAAAGTAGGAATCCCCCACGCTGTGTGGGCTTCCATCGAGAAGTGCGTATGCTTTCTCAATTTCCGCCCCATACGTAGGCGTTGGTATTTTTCTGTTCATATTTTGGATTCTGTCTCTCGGCACTATGACACATGCTCATTGCACCGTCAATAGAACCGTAATGTCCCAGCACCTTGGAAACACCTGCATGTTCAGACAGGTATCCTTCC
>CAZYEL010000007.1:0-46814 GCA_964646415.1 uncultured Candidatus Saccharibacteria bacterium | reverse complement strand
CGCCATATCGCTTCGCGATGGCATCCTTGCTCTCGACCCCGGTGAGCCATGCGACGAACCTCTCATGGTCATGCCGTCTCCGCGTATCGGGGCGATGGACCGTGCTCGCCCGCTTGCAGACGGGGCAAAAGTACCGCTCCGTCCCGGCTTTCGTGACCCCGTGCCGCCGCGTCTTTCTCCCGCAGACCCCGCATATTTTGTTGTGGTTTTGCATGAAGTCAGACAACGCGATGTCTGACTTTTGGTCAATGCGGACGAAAAAGCTCGATAGTGTCTAGCTTTTTCGTCCGCACGCACCGAAGAAAAACACACTTAAGTTCCCTTAACCCGAAAGACTCGGAGGCCGACGAGAGCGGCTTTCGGGAATCTGTCCCATTCTTCGCAGGCGTTGACAGCGCCTGCTTTCCGGACGAGTTACTGCCGAAAGGCAGTAAGCAGATTCAGGTGGTTTTCGGGAAACCACAATGCGGGATCGGCTCTCGGGGCCATGTGGTGGACGCCGTCGGCGTCCTCCGTCGGATAGGAGGACGAATGCCACACGGTTATGTGTGCGCCGAATGCGCGGGGAAGTACTCAAAGGAGATCTTCGAGGTGCTGCCTTTCGACTGGCACCCCGAAGTCAGGAGGGTGCTAATCGGTCAGACTTCACCCGTCCCCGCGTAAGCGGGACTGGTAGCCGAAAGGCAATGGAGATGACTCGCCCCACACGGCAGGGCAAGTCTGGGGGAGCGGGGAATTAGCACCCCGCTCCACCGCAATTCATTGCTAAACATCAAATCGAGCGCGGGCAACCGGGCTCTTTTTGTTTTCAGCGCAACTCGTCCCACTCCTTACTCTCGATACCCGCCTGCCGGAGGATTTCCGCGACGAGATGTGGGGAGATGTCTCCGCGGTGGGGGTTCGGGACACGGACTTTCAAGTTTCCTTTCACCATGAACAAATGTTTCCCACCGGAGTAGGGACCCTCAAATCCAGACCGTCTGAATTTTTGCACGAGTTTCCGCCACGAGATGCTTTTCGGCACGTGGAAGATGCCGACGGTTAGCTCCTCACGAGTTCGCGGCGGTCCACTTTGATTTCAAATCCCGGGACGCGCTCGCGGTTCCGTATTTTGAGCAAGAGCCAATCTTCCAGAACTTCCCGCAGTTCCTTCCGGCAATCCTCGAGATTTTTCGCATTTGCCCATACTCCGCGAAGCCCGGGAATCTCGCCGAAATATGTTTTGTCTTTAAGCAGTTTATACTGGGCTTCCCGCAACTTTTTCATGATAAATTCGCTTAACATACGGGCATTGTAGCATCGTCCACAATGAGGCACAAATGAACTTTCGTGGGGTATAATAAGCCTATATGCGCGTGAACCGCGTGGTGAAAATTCTCATCTATTCGGATTTGATTCTTGTGACGGCTTTTGCGCTTTACGGCCCGATTTTCGCTATCTTTATCTCGCAGCAGATTGTGGGCGGCGGTGTAAGGGTGGCGGGGCTTGCGGCGGCGGTGTATTGGGTCACGCGCGCAATCGTGCAGCTTCCCATCTCCCGTTACCTCGACCGGCACGACGGTGAGCGTGACGATTTTTGGGCGCTCGTAGGCGGCTCGTTCCTTGTGAGTTCTGTCCCGCTTCTTTACCTCTTCGCGAGCGAGCCGTTTCACGTGTATGGCATCCAGTTCCTTTATGGCCTGGGTGATTCGCTTGCGGTGCCGACGTACCTTGCGGTGTTTGGGAGGCACGTGGACCCGGGGCATTCCTCGGGCGAGTGGGGACTCCGTTCGACTATCGTGGGAGTGGGTGCCGCGATTGCGGGCGCGGCGGGGGGCATTCTTGCGGACAAGTTCGGATTCCCTGCGGTGCTTGTTGTGACGAGCATTCTTTCTTTTGCGGGAACCACAATGTTACTGCTTCTCTATGGATTTATGCTCCCGCGCGCGAAGGGCGGGCATCGGATGCCGGCGCATGCGTCGATTAAAGAGCACGGGTAGCGCTTTTATTGAATAAAAGTGGATGGAATACCGAACAGCAACATATAGAAAAAATGGGGAGGGTTTGCCCTGTCGGATAGGCTCGGATAGGCGGGGTTCTGCGGGATATGAAATTATCTTACGGGGAAGCCGCCATAGGACAGGATTCACCCTCATCGAGCTTCTTATTGTCATCGCTATTGTTGCCATCCTTGCGGCGGTGGTGATTCTCGCCATAAATCCGGTGGAGCTCTTGAGGCAATCGCGGGATTCCAACCGCTTGTCCGACCTCGCGACTATGACCAGCGCGTTGTCCCTCTTCATAGTCGATACCGGGGGAAGCGGAAGTCTGGGGAACACCTCTTTCACTTATCTTTCGCTCGCCGACCCCGCCGCAACCACAACTGCAAGGACGGATTGCGCGGGATTGGGTTTCCCGACCGGCTACTACCTCTGCGCGGCTTCTTCCACACTCTGGAAGGTTGACGGCACGGGGTGGATTCCGGTCAATTTCACCCAAGCGTCTTTCGGAACCCCATTCAGCAGTCTTCCCGTTGATCCCATAAACACCTCTTCCTCCCATGCGTATTACTCATATTTTCCCGGTTCGGGAGCATTTAAAGTCGTCGCCATCCCTGAATCTTCAAAATATCTGTCCCAAGGAGCCGCGAATCCCCAGATGTTCCAATCCGGCAGTAACGCGGCCCTGGGCGGCGGCTCCGACTGGACCATGGTGCCGGGCGATTCCTCATTCGGCACGAAGAATTTCTGGGTGATGAAATACGACGCCAAATGCGTGCAGAACAACGCGGGGCTTACCGCGCCGAATACGGGGTATAATACATATTCAAACAGCGTCACGGCATGCACTTCCGCAAACTCGCGGAGCGTTGCCTCCGTGCCCGACGGCTACCCCATCGCGAACATTTCCCATACCACCGCACTCTCCTATTGCGCCGCAATTGGCGCCCATTTGCTCACCAACGACGAATATATGACGATTGTCCGAAACGCCGAGCAAGTTTCCTCCAACTGGACGGGCGGCTCGGTGGGAAGCGGCGCCCTCTATTCGGGGCATAACGACAACAGTCCCGCCACCGCGCTCGAGGCCTCGTCCGACGACGGGCAGGGTTACTTTGGTACCGGAAACTCCTCGCCTTCGGGTCAGCGCAGGACGCTTATTCTCTCAAACGGCTCGGTCGTCTGGGACTTCGCGGGCAACATTTGGCAACACGTCCAAAGGAGTGTAAATAACGTGGGCGACCTCACAACGACAATGGCCCTGCCTGCTCGCTCCGACGGCGCGGCAAGTTGGGACTGGGGCCAGTACGGGACCGCCCTTACACCGTATATCTCCGCATGGTCGGCTGACATCGCGCAGGCCAAAGTCGGCCCATCCAATACTTCGTGGAACTCTACGCAAGGCATGGGGAAGGTCTACACTTACGGCACGGGAGCAAATCAAGGAACAACCGTCTTTCTCCGCGGCGGTGATTGGTACTATGGTTCGGCTGCTGGTGCCTTCACGCTGTACCTGTTTTGGGGCACGGGCAGCGCGCACTACGCTGTGGGGTTCCGCTGTGCCCGGTAGCCGTCGCGTAGAAATCTAAAATCTTAAATCTTGGAACATGAATCATGAAACTTGAATCTTGAATCATGGAACATGAAATATGAAGAATTTTCACGAGGAGTTGAAGCAGAAGATAGATGGATACGTGCATGGCGTCTATGCCGTGAGCAGAAGATTCCCGAAAGAAGAAATGTACGGAGTAATTTCTCAACTGCGCCGTGCGGCCATATCGGTTACGTTGAATTACATCGAAGGATATGCGCGTCGCAAGCCGTTGGTGCATAAGAATTTTATCGAAATCGCCTATGGTTCTTTGCAGGAATCAAAATATCTTCTGCAATTTTCGTTTGAAGAAAAATACATGAGCGATGCGGAATATAAGAAGCTGTCCGAATTGGCTGAAGATATCGGAAAAATGTTGTGGGGTATGCTTCGGAACATGAATCGTGAATCATGAAACATTTAACATTTTGTTATTCAGGTTTTAGGATTTAAGTTTCAAGATATAAGTTCTATGCTTCAAGACCTCATCATTTACCAAAAAACCTACGACTTTATGCTGTGGTTGCATCCGGTCGTGAACAAATTCCCGAAAAATCAGCGGTTCGTCTTGGGTCAACGAGTAGAATTGAAAACACTCGATCTTATCCACTCGATGATTGTCGCCAACGCCTTGCGCGATAAGTCCGCTACGCTCCAGCAGGCGAGCGTAGAACTGGACGAACTACGGATATTAATACGTCTTGCGAAAGATTTACACTTTATAAATATCAAGCAGTACGGGGTAGCCGCCGAAAAGATGAACGAAGTAGGGCGGTTGCTTTCCGGCTGGATGAATAAGTTTTCGCGCCCAGCATAAGGCATATCGGGCAAACACTCTCGCCGTTCTAAAGAATAAGTTATGATACTAATGCTCGCGGCGGAAATTACTATGCCTCTGCCGCGGGCGGGGATAGGGGCACAACACAACGGTGTCTTTCTCCGCGGCGGTAATTGGAACAATGGTTCGAATGCTGGTGCCTTCACGCTGAACCTGAATTGGGACACGGGCAATACGAACAACAATGTGGGGTTCCGCTGTGCCCGGTATTCATCGATAATTTATAAAAATTGGCCCGAACGGGACATCTACGGATTCCTGCTCCGTCTGCGGACGGAGCGCGGCGCCGGATACTATCGCCAACTAATTGAGCGTCCGGGAGCCAGGTCTGCGCCAAGACGGCTACTGCCTTTATTCCTTCTCCGGTAGGGTTCTAACCCGAAAGGGAAAATACAGCCCCTACCCTTTGTTTGTTGTTATCGTACAACTCCAAACAAAAACGCTTGCGGGACGGTGAATCGGTAATGCTCCGCCGTTCCGCAGGCAAGGGATTTTTCCTGAAACATGGATCGTGAATCTTGAAACCTTGTAATCCACGTTTTAAGTTTCACGATTTAAGATTTATGACTGATTTATTCGCCTGTATCGTGGATTTTCAAAATCTCCACACTGCCTATCGCGGCGCGCGTGTCTGTAAACGCTATCGCAGTTCCATTTTGAAATTCGGCTACAAGCTTGAAGAAAATCTGCTCGCGTTGCGTTGGGAATTGACGCATAAGACATACAAACACGGCGGCTATCGCGAGTTTGTCGCTACCGATTCCAAGAAACGAACAATAAAGGCCGCGCCGTTCCGCGATAGGGTGGTGCATCACGCGCTCTGTAATATCATTGAACCGATACTCGATAAAGGATTCGTGTACGATTCCTATGCTTGCCGGAAAGGGAAAGGAACCCACGCGGCGATACGCCGACTTGAATATTTCATAAAATCGCTGCGGTTGGGCACGAGAGAGAGAGAGAGAGAGAGAGAGAGAGAGACGAAATGCGCCGCGCGAAAATCTACTGTTTGAAGTGCGACATCTCCAAGTACTTCGATAATGTAGACCACGGAATACTTCTCGGCATGCTCCGCCGGAAAATCACGGACGAGAATATTTTGTGGCTGCTTCGGGAAATAATCGCAAGCAATTCAAGGGGGATACCGATAGGAAACCTGACGAGCCAGCTGTTTGCGAATGTCTACCTGAACGAACTCGACCACTACATAAAGCGGGAACTGCGCGAACGGTGCTATATCCGCTATATGGACGACTTCCTGATTCTTGGACTGGATAAAAAACACCTTCACGAAGACAAGGAGCGCATAAAGACGTTTCTGCACGATAGATTGAAACTCGAAATGCACCCCAAGAAAGCCGAAATCTTCCCGATAGATCGCGGTGTGGACTTCTTGGGATATGTTCTCCGCGACGGCAAGCGGTATCTTCGCAAATCAACCGTCAAGCGGTTTATGAAAAGGATGCGGTATCATAAGGCGATGGTCAAAGACGGCAAACGGACGGAGGTATCGCTTCAAAATACCCGTTCCTCGTGGCGGGGATATGCGAGCTTCGCCGATTCCTATAAGTTGATAGAAAAGCTCGGAATAGACGGAAAGAATCCCGGTGTCTGAAAGAAAACTCCGCGGGCGGTAGAAACTCGGCGGGAATTGCGGTGGCAAAAAACGGCGCAGTTTCCGAAATAATGCGGTTTGGAAAAGAACAGGAATTTTCGGTAAAATAGGTTTATGGGGGAAGGTGCTTATATATGCGGTTACGCATACGTTTATGATTTCGAATAAAGACATCGCGGGGATACTCGCCTCCATTGCAGCATATCTTGAAATGCAGTCGGTGCCGTTCAAGCCGCGCGCGTACGAGAAAGTCGCGGAGGTAATTGAGGGGCTTGCGGAGCCGGTGGCGGACGTTTATGCGCGAGGAGGACTTGCGGCGTTGAAAGATATTCCCGGCGTGGGAGCCTCGATTGCGGAGAAAATAGAAGAATTACTCACAAAGGGGAAGGTCGCGGAGCATGAAGCGCTCAAGAAAAAGACGCCGGTGGATTTGGAGTCTTTCGCGGGTATCGAAGGAGTGGGACCCAAGAGCATCTTGAAGCTTTATCGCGAGCTTGGCATAAGAAATGCGGATGAACTGGAAAAGGCGGCGAAAGCGGGGAGGGTGCGCGGCATTGCCGGATTTGGAGAAAAAACAGAAGAGAGAATTCTCGCGGGACTCGACTTCAAACAGCGATCGGCGGGGCGCCTGCTTATAAGCGAGGTAATGCCCGAAGTCCGCGCGCTTGAGGAGCGGCTCCGCGCATTGAAAGGCGTGGAGAAAGTGGTGGCGGCAGGTTCCGTACGGCGGCGGAAGGAAACCGTGGGTGATATTGATATTCTTGCGGTGGCGAAAGAGCCGGAGCGGCTCATGGAATACTTTGTCGGGATGAAGGGCGTGGAACGGGTGCATGCGCATGGCCCCACGAAGTCCTCGGTGCGCCTTTCACTCGGCGTCGACGCGGACATCCGCATCGTGCCTACGGAGTCCTATGGTGCGGCTTTGAATTACTTTACCGGCTCGAAGAACCACAACGTGGCGTTGCGGCAGATTGCGATAAGCAAAGGGTTAAAGCTCAATGAATATGGTTTGTATAAGGGTACAAAGCAGATTGCGGGTAAAATGGAAGAAGAGTTGTATGCGGCGCTCGGAATGGACTACGTTGAACCAGAGCTACGGGAAAACACAGGAGAGATCGAAGCAGCTACCCACCACTCGCTTCCACAACTTATAACTTACGACGCCCTGCAAGGCGATTTGCAGATGCATTCAACGTGGACCGATGGAAAGTTTTCGATTGAAGAGATGGCGAAAGCTGCCGCCGCGCGGGGCATGAAATATATTGCGATTACTGACCACACGAAGCGGCTTGCGATGACGCACGGGCTTGATGAAAAGCGCATCCAAATGCAGTGGAAGGAGATTGATGCGGTGAATAAAAAACTGAAAGGTTCCATTTCCGTGCTCAAGGGGACCGAGTGCGATATCTTGAAAGACGGCACGCTCGATTTGCCCGATGAGATTCTCTCAAAGCTCGACATTGTGGGCGTCTCCGTCCACTCGTATTTCAACCTCCCGCGCGAGGCGCAGACGGAGCGGATTCTGCGGGCGATGCGCAACCGCCACGTGGACATTCTGTTTCACCCCACGGGACGTATTGTGGGGAAGCGAGACCCGTATGAGGTGGACATGGAGAAGCTTATTCGCGCGGCAAAAGAGACCGGCACCGCGCTGGAGGTTGATGCATTTGACCGGCTGGACTTAAAAGATGAATATGTGCGGAAGTGCGTTGCGGCGGGCGTGCGATTTGCAATTGATTCCGACGCCCATGCACCGGCGCACTTCGAATATCTCGAGTATGGCATTGCGCAAGCGAGGCGTGGCTGGGCGGAGAGAAAGGATGTCGTCAACGCGTGGCCGCTCGAGGAAATGTTACAATTTCTGAAAGGGAAGTAGGGGAAGCCGTTGACTCCCCGTCTGCCAATTCTGCGGGCAGGCCGGCATCGCACCTCACGCAACACGCAAATAAGGTGAGCGGCTTTATGTAGGGAAAATAATCAATATAACGCATGCGTCAGGAAATTTCCGCCGGCATCATTGCATATCGCAAGACCAAGGAGGGGCCGAAGTTTTTGATTTTGTACCACGGGCACGATTACTGGAATTTTGCAAAGGGGAAAATCGAATCCGAGGAGCGGAGTTTGGCCGCTGCATTTCGGGAGACGCGGGAGGAAACGGGGCTTACGCCGCGGGACTTGCGGCTTGCGCAAGATTTCAAAGTATATGAGCGGTTCTCGTTCCGAAGGAACGGGCAGCCGGTATTCAAAAGCGTCATTTTTTACCTTGCGGAAACGGATATCGAGACGGTGAAGATATCATCCGAGCACCAGGGATACGGCTGGTTTCTCTACCGCGAAGCGCGGAAAATTCTGGGAAGATACCGCGACAGCCAGCGGGTACTGCGGCAGGCGTTCGAATTTTTGCGGCAGAAACGGTATGGGGCCGCGGCGCGGCCGGGAACTCCTGCGCCGGGACCTGCCGCGAGCGAACAAAAAACCGCGCGGGAATAGAAATTCCGGCGCGGCGGGGGAACCTTACCCTTTTACTTGCGAGAGGATTTTTTTGAAGACAACAGGTTCGTGTGCGGCGAGGTCAGCGAGGATTTTCCGGTCAAGCTTCACGTTTTTCTTCTTGAGCGCGGCGATGAGCGCGCTGTACGTTATGCCCTCCGCGCGCGCAGCGGCGTTGATGTGCACGTTCCAAAGCGCCCGGAAATTCCGCTTTTTCTCTTTTCTCCCCTGGAACATATGCGTCCATGCGTGGAGAAGCGCTTCCTTCGCGGCTCGCTCTTTTGATTTGCGCCCCCAACGGAACCCCTTGGTGTATTTGAGGGTTTTTTCCCGCCGCTTGTGGGTGTGTACTCCGCGTTTGACTCTGGACATAAGATTAGAAAGTAGAAAGTAGAATCACGGACAGGATCAATAGTTTATAATCGTTTTCAGAGGATAATCAAGCGAGCGCGTCTTCCGCTTGTTCATAATACTCTTGCTCGTCTGGCGTGTGCGGAAGTGATCCACTGCCATCGGGCGCCGCACTATCTTGCCGTTTTTGGTAAAACGGATGCGCTTCGATACGCTTTTTGACAGTTTATTTTTCATCCCATTAGAAATATAGCATTGATGTGACTTTGATATTTACACTTATCACTTGTTTTTTGTTGATTCGGAATCCGTGAGAAGATTAGATTTCTAACGGGATTCATCGTTGTTATTACTGCGGCTTCTTGATGATATGCATGGCCAATCCCCGCCCTCCGAATTGCGGCGTATCAATCGCCTTATATTCCACGGTAATCATGCCGAGGAATTCTTTCAGCCGCTCAAGCGCCCATGGCTTGTTATATTTTTCGCGTCCGCGGAGCCGGAATTGTATTTCCACCTGGTGTCCCTCGCCGAGGAACTTATCCGCCTGCCGCGCCTTAATGAGCAAATCGTTTTTCTGGGCGCGGGCGCTGCTTTGCACATGCTTCAGTCCCGCCACCTTCTGCGCCTGGCGCTCTTTCTTTGTCCGTTTCTCAAGCTCATAGCGGTACTTGTCGAAGCTCATGAGACGGGCCACCGGAGGGTTCGCCGCGGGCGCGATTTCTATCAAATCCAGTCCTTCCTCCGGGCGTGCGAGTTTCAGCGCTTCCTCGCGCGCCATGACGCCGAGGTTTTCGCCCCCGGCTCCAATCACAAGGAGCTGCGGAGCGATTATTTTGCTGTTGATGCGGGGATTAGTGATAGGCGTAAAAGCTTTTCGCTGACTCGAAACACGCTCCATCATAACGCAGGGGGCATGGCGTGTCAAAGTTTCCACGCTTCCTTTTGCAGTCACTTGTCAATAGTATATTGTAATTACATGCGCGAGGAGGAAGCGCACAATTCAATAGTTGCGGCAGTCCTTAAAAGTCCGAAATACCGGCACGTGGCGCCGGAGCTCGTGGCGCGGCTTGCCGGGGTGGAACTCGGAAAACGCGGCGGTGAGCGGGAGGCGCTCAAGGCAGTGAAAAATAAGCTTCACCAGGTTGCGGGCGCGTATATCGAGGGGCGCCCCGACTACAGGCGCGCGTTGCAGGGGATAGCGGCGGTGGAGGCGACCGATAGGGTGTGTTTGCTCGCGGGCGCTTGCGGGGGCGATTCGTCTTCACGTTTCCACGCGCGAGCGGCTCCCTTTTCTCGAGATGTTCTATAAAAGAGGTATTCCGCTATCTCCCTCCGCCTGCGCGCGTGCTTGACCTTGCGTGCGGTTTGAATCCGCTTGCGAGGCCGTGGATGGGAATACCGGACGATGCGGAGTACCTCGCGTGCGATGCGCTCTCAGACCTCACGGATTTCCTCGGAGAAGTTTTCGCCGCGCGCGGTGGTCTCGTTCCCAGGGGAGAGCTTGGGCGGGCGCGAGAAGGGGATGCGCGAGAACTATGCCGCGCACTTTCTTGAGCTTATCGAAGGTTCGGGCTGGAAACAGCGGAACATCGTGGTGGGGGAGGAGCTGGTGTTTGTGTTGTCGCGCGAGTGACTACGCAGGGAAATTCTCCCAAAGCATTTCAAATACTGATTTGAAAATGTCCGTCATTGCGGGGATTTCTATGACGACCGCGAGCGAGGCAAGGTCGGGGCTTACGACAAGAATTTTATCGTCATAGATATCAATTGTGCTTTTAAATAAATATTGTTTCGGTAGGAAACGAACATCGCGGCGGAGCTTCGTATCGGTGGGACTTATCTCTTTCGAATCTGCGGTGAGGAGGAGGCGAGTGGCAATCCCTGCGCGTGCGCGGTCTTTGCGGTATTGGATGAAAAACGCGGGGTCGATGCCCTCCCATCCCCCGGCGCTTCCTATGATGCGGTATTCTTTCCCTTTGTATTCCTTAAGAATCCCTGCGTAGAAGCCCTCAAGCTCCTCTTTTGTTTCGATGAAACGAAGCCCCGTGGTTTGCGCCTGTCGCCTCTCGACGGATTCGAGCGTGGCGACAATGCTGTTGAAAGCGTTTAACTTTTTTTCGAAGAATGCGGCTACTCGGTGGGGACGCTGCGCATAGTAGAAGCGTTTGTTCTTCCGGAAGTAGACCGTTACAAATCCTTCCCGCGCCATGCGCTGGAGAATCGGATATATGGTGGTTCGTTTTATGCCCGCATCCTTCGCGATTCTGCTTGCCTCCGACCCGCCCAGCTTGAGGAGCGAAAGATAGATGCCGCTTTCCACGTCCGAGAGCCCAAGATCCTTAAGCGTTGATTTGTTGTCCATTGATATATGTCAAAATATTACGACAGTTACTCTAGTAATGCAAATGCACCTTTATAAATAAGTATTTTTTGCGATTTGGTGCCAAAAATTATTTACCCCCTCATAAAGAAAGACTAGGATTGCGGAAAGTCGCGAAAACGCAAATCTCATCTTATGCAGAGAAAAATTACGGTAGTCGTATGTGTGGTGCTTGTCGTTGTGGCCGGTGTCTCGCTGTTTCTTGCGGTGCGCGATGCGGGTTTTGTGCAAGCGCCTCTCAAAATAGGAGTACTGCTTCCATTGACCGGAGGTCTCGCGATCTATGGGGAGCCCGCGCAAAAAGTGGCCGTACTTGCAGTTGAGGATATTAATGATGCCGGCGGAGTCGGTGGCCGCCGCATTGAAGCGGAGTTCGAAGACCATCGGTGCGACCCAAAAACCGCGGTATCGGTATTTCAAGAGCTTGCGGATGTAAAGCGAGTGAAAATATTCGCATCGGTTGCATGCAGCGGTACCGTGCTCGCGATTGCGCCGATTTTGGAATCTCACGGGGCGTTTCTTGTGGGCACCAATGTAACCACTCCTAAAATCACCGGTGTTTCGCCTTATGTCTTCCGGAATTGGGCAACGGATGCGACAGAGTCCCGGCTATTCGCGGATGAGATTGGGCGGCGCGGCTATCGCACTGTCGGTGCACTCTACGAAGAAACCGATTACGCGCGGGGATTGGTGCGCTCCCTTGAGGAATTTTTAGGCGGCAGCGAGGCGCGCGTGGCGAGTGAGTCGTTTTCCCCCGGGGCGACCGATGTGAGGACTCAACTTCTCAAGCTTCAGTCGCAGAAGCCAGATGCGGTATTTCTAAGCCCGCAGACGGTTGCAAGCGGGCACGTTATCTTGCGGCAGATGCGCGAGCTGGGTTTTGCGCCGAAGATGCTTTTTGTGAACGACAATATTCTTCGCGCGCCGGAGCTTCTTGCCGCGTACGGTGCTGTGCTTGAGGGAGCGGTGAGCGCCGACTATATCATTCCGCAGAGCGCACAAGGTGGCGCATTTCTCGAGCGGTATCGTGCGCGCCATGGCGCCGAGTGCACCCAGACGAATCTTTGTCTTGCGATGTACGACGCAGTACGCATGCTCGCGGAGGCCATGGGAAAACATGGCGACGATGTGGAAGCGGTGCGGGAGTATCTCGAAGCAGTTCACTATGAAGGCATAAGCGGCGAAGTGCGTTTCGACGAGCAGCATGACCGCGCGAGCGCTTCGTATTCCCTCTTCACTATCAAGAAGGGGAAGGCCGTGCTTGGTGAATAGATTGTTGAGGACGTGAATAACAAAAACTCCCCGCAGACGGCGGGGAGTTTTTGTACAACATCCCGGTTCGGACTTAGCAACACTTGCAGCCTCCTCCGGTGAGCTTCATAAGTCCCGCGAGACAAATGATGACCGGCCACGCGATGCTCACAAACTGCTGGGTCAAGATGTTCAAATTCCCCAAAAGGAACGTGAGCCCGAAAAGCACTACGAGAATCGGGAACATCTTATGGTGCGTGCAGCCGCACGTTTTCCCTTCTGTTCCTTCCCTGTTTGTGTAGAGAATACTCCTTCACTACGACCCTTCCTTATAGTATTATAGTATAGCAGTTCCTTAGTCCCTGCTTATTTCCCGCACACCGTTTCTATGAGCCTCGCGCACACTTTATACGGGTCCATGTTCGCGGCGGGGCGGCGGTCTTCGAGGTAGCCGGCTTTGTTGTTCGCGGTGCTCATCGGAATCCGGATAGAGGCGCCGCGGTCGCTCACGCCGAAGCGGAATTCGTGGATGCTGCACGTCTCGTGCCTGCCGGTGAGGCGTTTCTCGTTTCCCGCGCCATAGACTTCGATGTGGTCTTGGTGCTTCTTCTCGAGCTTTTTGCATGCCGCCTCGACCGCCTTAATGCCGCCGGTTTTGCGCATCGCTTTCGTACTGAAGTTCACGTGTCCGCCCGCGCCGTTCCAGTCGCCCACGACGGGCTTCGGTGAGAGCGTGACCGAAATGCCGTATTCTTCCCCGAGCCGGTGAAGGAGCCAGCGCCCGAGCCAGATTTGGTCGGCGGCTTCAAGCGGCCCCAACGGTCCTATCTGGAATTCCCACTGCCCGGGCATTACCTCCGCGTTGATGCCGGATACTTTGAGTCCCGCAAGAAGCGTCGCCTCAAGATGGTCTTCCACGAGTTCTCTTCCGAAGATGCGGTGTGCTCCCACGCCGCAGTAGTAGGGTCCTTGCGGGGCGGGGAATCCCTTCTCGGGGAACCCGAGCGGGTGAGTGCCTTTGAAAAGAGTGTATTCCTGCTCAATGCCAAACCATGATTCTGCCGCGGCATATTTCTTCGCCGCCTCGCGGAGCCGCGCACGGGAGTTCGATGCATGCACCGTTCCGTCCGCGTTCAATACTTCGCACATGACGAGGAGGTCTCCCTCGTCGCGCAGGGGGTCGGGGAAAAAAGAAACGGGCTTCAGCTGGCAGTCGCTGAAGCGCCCTTCCGCCTGCTCGGTGCTTGAACCGTCAAATCCCCAGTCGGGGATTTGCGTTAGTTTCGTTACCGGCCCCGGAATAATCTTCGTTTTTGAGCGTAATTCTGCAGTGGGTTTCTGCCCGTCAAGCCAAATATATTCTGCTTTTATTGTTTTCATGAGAGTTTTTTTCTCATCATAAAAACATAGTGGGAATAATAGCATATCCACCGCCGCGGAGATATCCACAGCGAATTTTAGAGCGGGGAATAAAGGCGGTTTGATTCTCCGAGGGAGGCGTTATACACTCAAGCTTCGGCGCAAATTAATAAACCCAAAATGAGAAAGGCTGATTATGCCAGGACCCTATGCCGAAGGGCAACAGCCCGCTTCATGCGGATGTTACTACCCCGACGTCGTGCGGCTTCGGGATAATAAGCCGCGAAAGATGCGGACGCTCCACTGCGTCACTCACGGAGAGTACGAGGTTCCTCTCGAGGACGACGCCTCGATGATTGAGAGCCCCATTCCCACCGAGGAGTGGCGTGCGGCTGAGCGGCTGCGCATCGTGACCGAGGAGCACATTCGCCTGACCCAAGGCGAATAACGAGTGGCAGTAATGAGTCAATACAACCTCGCGACTGCCACCCTACCTGAACCCGATGCGGCAACGTAGTGGGTTGAGGCAGGAAGACAAAACTAATCCGTTTTTACGGCACGGCAATCTTGAAGCTTGATGAAGTAACGTCGGTGCAATAACCGCGTGGTTCCGTATCCCTGTATCCCCTCACAATTACTGCGTAGCTTCCCCGCGGCACCGAATCCGGCGTTTCGAATGTCACCTGCGTATCGGACCACGAAGTGATGAGTATGGGCGGGACAGAGATGTCGTTTATGAGCGGATACCCGCGGATGAATATTGCGGATGAGCCCGGGTTATTGGTGCAAAAGTTTTGACCCCTGATGGTGAAAACGCGGGGATTTGTTGAAGTGGAAACGGTGGGAGGGGTGGAAGTTGCCGAAGACGAAGCGGTTGAGATTGGAGACGAGGTTGCAGTGGAAGTTGCAAAAGCAATGGTGCTTGAGGCGGGCGTAGAAGTGGCTCCCGCGATTGCCATTGTAGAGGTCGGCGCGGGCGGCTCGCTCGAGGGCGGAGGCACGGCGACCGACGAAGACGCGGGCGCGTTCGCTTGCTTGGTGGGGAGAGTCGAAGTTGCTTCAAGAGCGGCTGAAAATGTCTCCGCAACGGCTGACGCTGTTTCGGCAAATGTTGAGGTGGGAGTGGAGGTTGGCACGAGGGGTTCCAAAGCCGACGCTATCGGTTCGAAGAAAAGGAGCGGGAACGGTGCGTCGTCGATTGCGGGGAGAGATGACGATTGAATAGAGAGGGAAGTGGAAGCCTGCGCTTTCGCGACGGAGGAGGAGGTTGCTGTCGGCGTAGCCGCGGGCGGCGGGGGAGAAGAAAACAGTCCCCCGATAAACACCACCGGAGCCATCAAGACGGCGGCGATTTTCCCAATTACATCTCCCAGAAAGCCCATTTGGTTTTATTGTACCGCATTGCGGAAGTTGAAAGTGAGGCGATTTCTGGTGTCATTAATAGCAGTGGTGTAAAATAAAGATTATGAAATTCGAAGATTTTCTAAAAGCTGTTATCCCAAAGATAAATGCTGGCTCAGCTTTTGACATGGCCCGAGACGTCCGAATTAAGGCCTTGGAACAACTATTGGTTTCGAAAGGAGTAGCGACGCAGATGGAAATAAATAACTTTATTGAAGCGGAGTTTGATAGGATGGCCGAGGTCATTCGAAAGATGCCTGAGTTTCCAAAAGGATGACTGTAGATTCTGGGCAAGGAGAAAGGGGAAGTGAACTTTTAGAACTCGAACTCAAAAAGCGTTTTTTAAAAGAAAAGAGACAGAGAAAGTTAATAATTATATCCTTAATCTCCGTAGCCTACTCTGTTTTCGTTCTAATCGTCTTTGGGAGTAATAAATTTTTCAGCCTAGAGTTTTTTGATTTTGGGACTTCAAATAAAAAAATCACTATTTTAGAACAGAATCAAGAAAGACTGGATCGTAAACTTGAAAACCTAACTCAGACATTAAATAGTGCAAAAAGTCCTGAGTCCTACGTTTTGTTTTCTAAATTAGAAAAAAATGAGGGGGATATAAAGAATTTACAGCAATCCATATTGGAGGATCCTGATAAGGCTCTTACCTCTAGACTCTTGCGTGAAAAACAGGAGAATTTGAACAAGAACTTTGATGATGTAAAAAGCAATGTGGCTCAGTTAGGCGGTCAAATCGATCGAATTTTCTGGACAATAATTATTGTACCTCTCCTGGGTCTTATAGGGCTTGCTTTTAAAGAAAACTTTTTTAAAAAGTGGTTTCGCCCTGAAGAATAATATTTTTTTGAAAGTTTCCTACTTAGCTTTGTAATAAGTAGCACATTTGAATTGCGAAATGGTGATATGGCCAGTGTGTTACGATTCTTTTATGGAAAATAAAATTATTTCAACTAATCCTGGCAAAGGCTATCAAGAGGTTGGTAGTACTGCCATTTCCAGCGGGGAAGAAATTAGAAAAGCCGTAGAGTTGGCGCGTAAAGCTTTTCCGGCATGGAAAAATCTTTCTGTAAAAGAAAGAGGAATGTATTTTGAAAAACTTATTCCGATTTTCGAAAAAGGCTCATCAGAAATTGCGCGTATGCAAACGAGAGAAATGGGTAAACCTATTTTGAAAAGCAGGGGAGAGGTAAAGGGAAGAATTGAATATATAAAGCAGAACATAAAATTAGCAGAAAAGATGCTAGAACCAGATGTGGTTGATGAATCCGATACGCAAAAGACGACAGTCTACTTCGAACCTTTTGGCGTTGTTGCCTCTATCACTCCTTGGAATTATCCAACGTCCACATTTTTTATCTCGGTGACGCAGGCATTGTTGGCGGGCAATACCGTCGTAGCCAAGGGCTCTGAGGAATGTCCGCTGACAAGTAATCTCATTATCAAATTATTTGAAAAAGCTGGTTTTCCAGAGGGCGTTATTCAAATGGTTTATGGCAATGGTTCCGTGGGTGAATTTCTTACGGATCAGGATGTGAATCTCATTCACTTTACCGGAAGCTCAAAAGTTGGTCAGTCGATATATGAAAAAGCCGCCAAGAAATTTATTCCTGTCGTACTCGAAATGGGAGGATCTTCTCCGGGCATTGTTTTTAATGATGTGAGCGTCGGTAACATTTGTCCCATAGTATGCGACGAAAGATTTAACAATACAGGTCAAATTTGCTGCGCTCTTAAGAGGTTATTCGTCCACAAGGATATATTCGATGACTTTGTCGCAAAGGTAGTAGCAGAAGTGAAAAGTTATGTTGTCGGAGATCCGGAAGATGAAAAAACAACCATGGGCCCATTGGTTGCGGAAAGACAGTTAGTAGTGCTGGAATCGCAAGTAAAGGATGCGGTTGATAAAGGCGCTAAGATTTTAACTGGCGGCAAGAAACCTGCTGGTCTAAATGGTGCGTATTATGAGCCAACGGTCATCGTAGGAGTAACTAAAGATATGAAGGTTTACAGAGAAGAGGTGTTCGGTCCGGTCTTGCCGATTATGCCTTTTAAAACTGAGGAGGAAGCACTAAAGCTGGCGAATGACACCCCCTACGGATTAAGCGCTTTTGTGTATTCAAGTGATCAAGGTCGAGCAAAAAGGGTGGCTAAGGAAATCATCGCGGGGAATGTCAGTATCAATGGTGCTGATTATTTCACTGACAACGCACCATTCGGTGGTTACAAAAAATCCGGCATGGGCAGCGCGGATGGGAAATACGGGTACCGTTACGTTACGAAGATGAAGACGGTCAGTGAGAAGAAGTAGGTGTGGCGCCGCAAAGTATTGCGGCATCCTACAAAAATCAAAACCACCCGAAGGCGGCTTTGTATCTGGTGTGGCGCCGCAAAGTATTGCGGCATCCTACAAAAATATAGTCGCGGAGTACCGCTCGTTATTTTTGTGGAGATGGGCGGAATTGAACCGCCGTCTGAAGTTGGGTGATGCATACCCTCTACGAGCGTAGTGCTACAAAAGTAGTACGTAGTGATTCATTGTTTAGCCCCGGCACCAGAATCATCGCGCTGGGACGAGTCTCCTTATATAAGACCGCTACTCACTTAAGAGACCCAAATGAGGCGATCCCCCGGGTTACGCGTATGCGTACGCCGGAGCTGCAACTTTAGAGTTGGCAGATAATAGGTTTTGTGAAGTTTATCGAGGTTCACGCTCGGCTCGCAGGTATGCATTCCAGCTTCATCGAAGCCGATCATCCCCGTGGTACACAGAGTACTACTTTTTGCCTTTTCGTCAATGTTTTCAGCAGTTACTTCTTAAGCGGGCGCTTTCTCTGCTACACTTTCAACACCATGATTCGTTCGGTTATTTTCGACATTGACGGCGTCCTCATTGATTCCCTTGGGGCGAATTTGAAGTTTTTTCAGGACCTTATGCAATATGCGGGGCATCCGCTTCCCACAAGGGAGGAATTCGGGAATTTTTTCCATCTCACGCTACGGGATGCGGTGCGGGCGATGACCGGATTAACCGATGAGAAAGCAATTCGCAAAATAGTTACCGCAGGAAGAGATCGTACCGTGCCATACCCCATCCCGCTTCTTAAATACCCCGAGCAGCTTGAAGAGGTCATCCGGGAACTGGGCGGGAAGTACCTCTTGGGCATTGCGACGAGCCGCGGCAGAACGGGAGTATATGAACCTCCCAAGCTCGCCGCGCTTCGGGAGTATTTCAAAGTTTCGATTGCGTACGAGGACACACAACACCACAAACCTCACCCCGCGCCGCTGCTTCTTGCGGCGGAGCGCTTGCAAGTGAAGCCCGAAGAGTGCGTCTATGTGGGAGACGCGGAAACCGATATGCTCGCGGCGCGTGCGGCGGGGATGAAAGTGATTATTTACTCACAAAGCGAAATCGGAGGAGCGGATCGCATAACGGCGCGCTTTCGGGATATTCCGGAACTGGTGGGGGAGTTATAGTCCCTTCCATCACGGGCGGATGCGTTACAATACAGAATAATGATTCGCTGGGCAGTCATAGGCGTTTTTCTCGCGGGAGCCATCGGCGCGTTTGCGTGGTGGCGGGGTTCGGTGTTGGAAGAGCTCCCTCCGCCGGCGGCCCCGGTGCAGGTATCGGCGGTTGCGCCTCTTCCCGTCGCGACGAACCGCGATGAGATTCTGAAATCCGAAGAAGCGTGGCTTCGGCAAAAGGCGGCGGAAGCAGGCGTGGAGTTCACCACGAGCACGCCGGAGGCGGTTGTCGCGTCTTCTTCCGCTGGCGGAGAGTCCGTGCCGGAGGTTGTTTCTTCGACGGTAACTGCGGTTGCGGAAGAGGCGCCTGTGCTCCCTGTGGTACCGTCGAGTACGCCGGTATCGACGGAGGATAAGCCTTTGAGTGTTGCCACCAGTACGGCGGCCGCAACATCCACGCCGCCCGCAGCAGCGGCGGCAACGAGTACTGCGACAAGCACGTCGCCGAGTTCGTCTGCCGCCGCGTCTTCTACGACAACCTCGACGCCGCAGGCAGCAAGCAATCCGCGGAAGTTTCAGATAGACGGCGCGGGGTTTTGCGAATACAACACGGGAGTTTCTTCAGTGATGCTTTCCGGTTATCCGCTCGCCACGGATGCCGCAGTGAGCGGCAGTTGGATTATCACGTGGACGACGACACAGGTGGTGTTTGTCGCCCCCGATTGGGTGCCCGCGGGCACATACCGGGCAACGGTGCGCGGCGTGGGGTCGTCGGGATATTGCACGGCGAGCGCGTCGTCTCCGCTTACCGTGACGGTGCCGTAATTTTCCATCATGATTCGCTGGATTCTTTTTGGAGCGATGCTTGCGGCAGCGGTGGGCGTCTTTGTGTGGTGGCGCGGGGGAGTGCTCCATGCGCTTCCTACTATGGCACCTACATTTTCCACCTCGACGCCTGCGCTCCCGCCCCTGACCGCGGATCGGGGAGTATTGCTTGAATTCGAAGAAGAGAACCTCGTTGCAAAGGCGAGGCAGCTTGGAGTCCGGCCTTCCGTCGGCACGGATGCGGGCAGCGCGGCGCCAGCACCGCAAAAGGCGACGAGCACACCCGTTCCCGCCGCGCCGAAAGCTGCCCCCGCCACGTCTATTTCTTCTCCATTCCCTGTTCAATCCATGTCTGCTTCTTCAAATACTCCCGCAGCTGCCCCCCTCGTCACTTCTTCATTAAGTGTGCCCGCCGCGCAAACGACTACCACTTCCACAAGCACGCCCGCCCCAAGCGCGGCGACGGGCACTCCTATTTTCATACCCCCCTCTGCGGCGACTTCGACGTCGCCAACGTATCATGTTGCAACGCGGCAATTTTTGGTGGACGGCAAGGGGTTTTGCGATTATGCCGCGAACTCTTCCGTGGTGCTCACGGGGTATCCTCTTGTGGTGGATGCGACGATTCAGGGCGGTGACATTAAAAGCTGGACGGACAACCGCGTCGTGTTTTGGGTGCCGGATTCGGTTCCATCCGGCACTTATCGCGTCACGGTGCGGGGAGTGAACGGGTGGGGATATTGCACGGCGAGCACCTCTTCTCCCCAGACGATTGCGGTACAATAGTTTCTATATCTCCATGTCTAAGAGCGCGCTCGGGGTATTTATAGCGATTGGAGTAGTTGTGCTTGTTGCCGGGGGGGTGGTGTGGGGCATCCGCAGCGGAGAACCCGAACCTGCGCCTTCGGCGCCGGGCAGCGTGGGATACCGGCCCGTTGACCCCGCGGCGCTCGAGAAAGAAATTGAAGCTCTTCAGGCGATGCGGGACCACCTCCTTCCGCTTGCGCCCGCCGCGCCGAAATCCTCTGCGTTGCAGACGGAGCAGGATGCGGGCGTGCTGGAAGTGTCGGGGGATTCGGGAGTTATGGCGCAGCCCCCTGCGCCGCCGAAAGCGCCGGGCGGTGCCTCGACTTATGCCGTGCCTCCGCCGGTTTCCGCACCCAAGACACCACCGGCTTCCGTATATATCCCTCTCTCATCACCTGCCCAATCGTACTCGCCGCCCACTTTCGTCTATGGTTATTTGTACGACACTCCTAATAGCCCCCCTCCGCAAAACTCTACCTCTGTGCCATCGCTTCCGCCCGCACCCGTGTTTCTCGCCGCGCCCGGCACGCGCACGTACACCGTGACGACAGGCAGGCGCTTTTGCGAATATGTGGAGGGCACTTCCATGGTGTTCCTTTCAGGGTATCCTTTTCCACAAGACGTTGAGATATACAGCCAGGACATTGTGCAGTGGTCCATGGCGTCGGTCACGTTCCGGCTTCCTTTCTCATTTCCCACAGGAAGCTACGCGGTCACTGTGCGTGGGTACCAGAAGTACGGGTATTGCGACGACGTGAAACCGGGGTTTATCAAGGTGCAATAGGAATTATCCCGCCTCGCTTATCTGCCACAGCGCTTCGAAATAATTCCGGTGCGCCTGCGCGATGTCCGCGCTTTCAATCAAAAGCCCGAATGTTTCTTTTTTTGAGGAGAGGATAATCACTTTGTTGTCGTACACGTAGGTGGTGATGGGGAAGACCATGCCGGGCGGGGCGTAGCGCATCTCGCGGAGGTCGCGCGGAGTGGAGGGGTACACGTTCGCCGCGTCCCGCTCGCGGGAACGGATTACGCGCAAGGGGATTCCCGCCTTTATACGCCGCGCGACCATCTTGTCCGCGTATTCCCGCCCCAACACTTCCCACATGTCCTGCACGGCGAAGATGCCAAAGAGCTTGCCTTCTTTCGTGGTGAGGGAGTCTTCATATACGCGTTTGTATCCCTCGATGCCCGGGTAATAGAAGATGCGCGGTTTGTGTTCGGTGGTGATGTGAAGTGATTCAAGCTGGGGTACAACGTCCGCAAGCAAGGTTTCTTTTTCCGCGAGGAGTGTTTTAAGCACGGCGGGGGACTGTGCGGCAAAAAGTTTCTTTTTGCCCTTGGTCGAGATACTCACGAGCCCCTTCGTGACGAGCGCGCCCAGAGCGTCATAGGCGTTCGTGCGTTGGATGTCCGCCTCGTCCGCAAGCGCCTGCACGGAGGAGGGTCCCATGCGGAGCGCCGCGAGGTAGAGCGCCGCCTGCTTCGGCGTAAGCCCGAATTCCTCGAGGAACTCCTGAAGGTCACCGATTGTGTATTTCTTTGTCATACGGAATATATAGCAAGCTATAAGCAATTTAGCAACATTTTATGAACTTTCGTATAAAATTATACGAAAATAGTATTGATAATATTGACAGACTATGAGAAAGACTTATAACTAATAACTAATGACGGACGGAACAAGAAATTGCCAAAACTGTAAAAGCCAGTTCACGATTGCTCCCGAAGGCTTCAACTTCTATAAGAAGGCATCGGTCCCGCCCCCTACTTTTTGCCCCCAATGCCGACGGCAACGCCGCATGACGTGGCGCAATGAGCGAACCTTGTACCGCCGTAGCTGCGACCTGTGCGAGAAATCCATGCTTTCCGTCTACGCTCCCGAACGGCATAAACTCGTATACTGCACGCAATGCTGGTATTCGGACAAGTGGAGCCCGCTGGATTTTGGCGCCGAGTACGACTTCTCAAAACCGTTTTTCGTTCAGTTTAAGGAATTGCTTAAGCGTGCGCCTTTGCCGAATCTTTCACTCACCAACATTACCGAGAGCGACTACTGTAATTACTCATTGGACTTAAAGAATTGCTATCTCTTGTTTGGTTCGTGGTCGTGCGAGGATTCTATGTATTGTGAGCGCGTGGTGCGTTGCACGAATGCGTGTGACAGTATGTGGCTCACGCAAGGCGATTTCATGTACGACGCAACCTACTGTACGCAGTCCCAGAATCTCATGTCGGCTTTTGATGCGCATACGTCGCGCGACTCAGCGCTTCTCGCACATTGCCGCGAAGTATCTCGCTGTTTCGGGTGCATTAACTTGCGCAATCAGTCCTATTTCATTTTTAACGAGCCGCACACAAAAGAAAGCTATGCCGAAAAAGTAAAATTATGGGACACCGGTTCATACGCAACCTATCAAGATGCGAAGAAAAAGTTTGAAGAGTTGTCCCGACGGTCAATTCATCCGGCGACAATCAACAAGCAAACCGCGAACTCCTCCGGCGACATGCTTCGCAGTTGCAAAAATTGCACGCAGTGCTTCTTGTCTTCCGAAGGCGAGGACAGTGCGTACTGCGTGCTAATGGAGAAAAACTTCAAAGACTGCCGCGATATCTGGATCGCAATGGAGAATACGGAGCTTTGTTACGAAATTATTGCCGCAGGCGCGAACAATCAGGGGAGCAAGTTCGGCGTTACGCTGTATCAAGGATGCTCACGTTTGGAATACTGCTATACGTGCGTGGGGGCCCACGATTCATTTGGCTGCGTCGGGCTCAAGCAAAATAATTACTGCATTCTCAATAAAGAATATTCGAAGGAGGAATATAACAAACTTATTGGGAAAATCCGCGAGCAGATGAGCATACTTCCTTACAAGGACAAGCGGAACATCGAGTGCCTCTACGGAGAATTTTTCCCCGCAGAGACAAGCCCTTTTGCTTACAATGAATCGCTTGCGCAAGAATGGTTCCCGCTCACGAAAGAGGGCGCGCTCACGCAAGGATATGGTTGGAAAGAACCGGAAACCCGCAGTTACAAGATTACCAAACAGCCAGCCGATTTGCCGGACAACATAAAAGACGCGCCGGATTCAATCACTCAAGAGGTGGTTGCTTGCGCACATCGAGAAAAAGGCAACGAGCAATGTACGAGCGCGTTTCGGATTATTCCAGCTGAATTGCAGCGAAGAAAGTGTCTGTGTGAAGGAGCGAATAGCGCGGGGCGTATCGCGTATCGTAACACTGCCGCGCACTTCCACGATGATGCGCCCTGCCCGAACGAGTTTGAAACGACGTTTGCGCCGGACCCGCGCTACGCCGAAGGCTCCGGCGAGGCGAGGCGGAGAGAAATTGTGTATTGTGAGCAATGCTATAACGCGGAGACTGCATAGAAACAACTTGCAACTAATAACCGATAACCAATGACGGAGACTTGTGAGTGCCAGAACTGCGGCTTGTCATTTGCGGTTGATGCCGATGACCGCGCGTTCTACGCGCGACTTGAAGTGCCGCCGCCGACGTTCTGCCCGCGGTGCCGCATGGTGCGGCGGCAGATGTTCCGGAATGAGCGCGCACTTTATAAGCGCCCGTGTGATTTGTGCAAGAGAAGCGTGGTGAGTATGTATGCGCCGGACGCGCCGTATGCGGTCTATTGCGTTGAGTGCTACCAGTCCGACAAGTGGGACCCGCTCGGCTATGGGCGCGATTACGATTTTTCTCGCCCGTTCTTTGAGCAGTTTAATGAGCTTATGCGCGCGGTTCCGCGCCGGGCGCTCTACATTGATTTTGCGACCGCAAGCGACTATACGAACTGGGGCGTGTATTTAAAAAATTGCTACCTCGTGTTCGGCGGGCATCACTACGAGGATTGCATGTACGCAAGCCAGAGCATATATCTCACCGATTGCGCCGACGTGGATTTCTGCCAGCGGAGCGAATCGTGCTACGGCTCGGTACACCTCCGGCGGTGCAGCCGTGTGCGGATGAGCGCGTTCTCGGAGGATTGTTCGGATTCGTGGTTTCTCTACGGTTGCCGGAATTGCCAGAATTGCGTGGGATGCACGAACTTGCGGAATGCGTCGCACTGCATTTGGAATAAGCAGTATTCGAAGGAGGAACACGAGAAGCGTGTGAAGGAGCTTGCGCTCGACACCTCTGGGGGCGTTGTGGCGGCGCGCGAGAAGTTTGTTGCGCATGCGCTCGCATTCCCTCGTAGGTTTGCGTGGGTACGGAACGCGGCGGGCTCGACCGGTGATGATCTCGATAATGTGAAGAATTGCAAAGAGTGTTTCACCGCCGCGGAGAGCGAGAACTGTCGCTATTCGTTTTTCATTCCCACGCAGGCGAAAGACAGCTATGACGTTGACCATGTGGGAATGGGCGCGCAGCTTACGCTTGAATTGGTGAGCGGATTTGCGACGGAGCGGGTGGCGTTCGGCAGTCGCGTGTACTACACGCACGACGCGTACTATTGCGATGATTGCTACAATTCCTCCAATCTTTTCGGGTGTATCGGGTTGAAGAAAAAAGAATACTGCATTTTGAACAAGCAGTATGCGAAGGATGAGTATGAGAAGGTGAGAATGAAAATAGTCGAGCAGATGAAAGCAATGCCCTATATCAGTAACAAGGGACCCTCCTCCGCTGAAGCTTCGGCGGGCAGGCAAGGGACAGGGGGCAAGGGGATTCCGTACCGATTCGGGGAGTTTTTCCCGCTGGAGATTTCGCCCTTCGCGTACAACGAAACGGTAGCGCAGGAATATTTCCCGCTTACCCCAGAGGCGGCGCGGGAGAAAGGACTTCGATGGAAAGATGCAGAGAAAAAACAGCATATACCGACCATTTCTGCGAAAGACATCCCTGCGCGGATTGGTGATGTGCAAGACTCAATCACGAGCGAGGTCTTGGAATGTGCGCACAAAGGAGAATGCAATGAACAATGCACCGCGGCGTTCCGGATTATTCCGCAGGAGCTGCAGTTTTTGCGGAAGCTTGGCATTCCGCTCCCGCGCCTCTGCCCGAACTGCCGCCATTACGCGCGGCTCGCACAACGGAACCCGCTCAAGTTATGGCACCGACGATGCGCATGCGGGGGAGAGAAGAATGAAAATAAGAATGAGTATAAAAATACCGCCGCGCATTTGCATGGCGATGCGCCGTGCCCGAATGAATTCGAGACGACGTACGCGCCCGACTCGCCATACATAATTTATTGCGAGCAATGCTATCAGGTGGAGGTTGCTTGACGTATTCGACAAGCTCAGCGTCAACCCTGAGCGACGTCGAAGGGTTGACAGAAGGTTATCTTAAGTTAAACTTTAACTATGAAGAACTCATTGGTGGGACTCAAGGAATTGCGGGAAAACGTTGAGAGTTATATTTCCCGGGTGCAAAAGGGGGAGTCTTTTACTGTCATGCGCCGCTCAACACCCGTGTTTAAAATCTCTTCGCCGGAACATGAGGAACTGTGGGAACGAGTGATCGATTTTACCAAATTCAAGAAAGGAGGAGTGCCGATCGCAGAGCTTCTTGCTCGGTTGTAGTATTCGATGGATAAACTGGAGAAGGCACTTGCTCGGTTGAGTGTTCGGGAGCGCGGATGGGCGAAGGAAATTCTTACCCGTCTTCAGTCCGGCAGCGCGAAGGGACTGGACATCAAAAAGCTCAAGGGGCGCGAGGATATTTTCCGTGTGCGGAAGGGCGACGTACGGATTATTTATCAGCTGCGTGATGGAGGGATTTTTGTTCTTGCCATAGATAGGCGGAACGAGAAAACGTACAGGGGTTTGTAAGGGAGATTTTCCTTGACACATGGGGCTTGGTGTATTACTATCTCGCCAGCCCTTTTTGCCCGCCATCCCCCCTCAATTAGGACACCTTCTTTCATCGCGCTCCGGCGCGTTTTTTGTTGCTTTGCACTCTTCTGCGATAGATATCCAGAACTTCTTGGGGCGTCCTGTCCTTGAGGCACGCCATAGGCCTCCGGTTGAGCTTCGCCTCAAGGTTGTGGATATATCTCTTTGAGTAGCGGGAGAGGTCGCTTCCTTTGGGAATGTCGCGCCGTATCACGCCATTCGTATGTTCAATCGAGCCCTTCTCCCATGAGTGATACGGGTGGCAGAAATATATGACGATGTGAAGGAGCTTCCCAAGCTCTTTGTGCCGCTCAAAGAGAATATCATTGTCCGTGGTCATCGTGCGCATTTCGGGAAACTTCTTCTTGATGCGCAGGAATGCCCAGTGGACATTCTCGATGGAGACGCCGCCAATCTGCTCGATGCAGGAAACGCGGCTTCTGCGGTCAGCCACCGTGAGGAGTATTCCTTTCCCTGACTTTCCCGACAGGATGAAATCCGCCTCAACATCCCCGATGCGGTTTCTCCCATTGATATATGCGGGTCGCTGGTCGATGAAGGTGCGCGCGGAAAGGGACTTTTTGCTCCCGCGTTTCCTTCCCCTGCGCCGTTTTCTCAAAAACCGGTGCGTTTCGCTCTTTCTTCCACAGACCGATGCGATATACCGATAGACGGCGTTCTTGGATATCGAAGGGAGGTATGTCTCGCGGTTCGTGATCCGACGGGCGACTGCGGAAGGCGACTGGTCATCGAGGAGACGCCATCCCACTTCCGTGCGGAGCGCGGCATGATGCACGATCTTCATGCCTTGGTATTTCGCATACTTTCTTCGCACATATGCCTTGTGATGGGCTTTTTCTGGCACATACGTTCCCCGCACACTGTTCAGACATATCTCTTTCGAGATGGTGTTCGGACTGCGCCCCATGAGCCGCGCAATGCGGCGTATGCCGTATCCTTTTGCACAAAATCCTCCAATCTCGCGGCGGTCGCTCCTGGCGAGCTGCCGCCATTTCTTTTTTTCATAGCTGTATTGTCGCGCTGAAGTGTCCTAATTCAAAAGGGAATGCGGGTTGATATGAAAATTCTATTCTGGAAGGGCAGAAACGAAAGATTAACCATCAAACAGTCAGGAAGGAGCTTGTACTTATGTGCGGTAGCACCGAAAGCAATGGTCAGTTTGTCAGAGAGTACCTCAAGGAAGGGATGATCGGAGGGGATGTTGCAGCGGCCCAGATTTTTCTCAAGGGCGCGAGTGCAAGTCCAAATCTCACAGTCGATGCGGAGTATGGGCCGCAGATGACGAAGGCGGTGAAGGTCATGCAGAGGCGGATCAACAAGCGGCGCGGGAAGAGTGGAGAGAAAATCGAAGTTGACGGCAAGATCGGGCCAAAAACCCGGCTCGGCTTCAGTGAGTATTGGGGATTTAACCTTCACGAGCTTACCCCCGAGCTTTTCGCTGCGACGGATGTCGTCTCGGACGTGCCGCCGCCCCCGTCGCCTGGGCCGGCTGTTCCATAGCCCGCCCAATTCAAATCCGGCATAGCTACCCCGCACACGCCGGAGCACTAAAAGGGGAGAATGGAGGTTCAAAATTGACGGCGTAGTAGACAACTACGGCGCTCGTCTTATTTTTACCCGGCAGTTTTTACCGTGTACACCGTTCTACGATCGTAGAACAGTGTACAGACTTCGGGGTGATTTAACTGGCTTGCCGCATCTCGCGCCGCGCGGACTTCTTTTTCATATCTTCCCGCTTGTCCTGTTTCTTTTTCCCGCGGGCGAGGGCGAGTTCTATTTTTATGAGATTGCCTTTAAGGTGCGTGTTTAGGGGAATGAGCGTCGTGCCCTCGCGCAAGGCGCCCACAAGACGCTTGATTTCATCGTGCGTGAGCAACAGCCGTCGCGTGCCCGCGGGGTCATAGTCCGGCGGGACGTTCAAGGGTTGGTAGGGGGGAATTTGGGCGCCGACAAGGAATGCTTCGCCGCCGCGAATAATCGCGCGGCTTCCCGCGAGCCCCATTTTTCCGGATTTTATGCTTTTCACTTCATGCCCGCGTAAAACGATGCCCGCTTCAAAGGTTTCTAAAATCTCATAATCAAATTTTGCGCGCCGGTTTTCTGCAAGTGTCTGCATGCTTCCATTTTATACAAGAAGCGGTGTTAGGGCGAGGTCATATAAGAATCCCAAGGTTGTGGCTTAGGGATTCAGAATGTTCAACCTCGGGATTCTTAGGGATAAAAAAGGCGGGCGCATGGGGTCATGCTCCGCCTTAATAAATGGGAGCACCTCCTTAAGCTCCCTTTCAGCGTTATTTTCCCTAGAAGACCCTGGAGGACTGGCTGTATACTGCAACTATTTCCATTGGAATTCAAGGGGCAAAGTAGCGAAAAGTGCTGTATTATTCAAAAATATGCAGGATAAAATAAAAGCAATATTGGAGCGTGTATTGGAACGGCCGATTCCTTCATCGGTTTCTATTGAAGTCTCGGACGATGAAAGTCATGGGCATTATGCGACAAATGCCGCTTTTTCAATTGCGCGCGAAACCAAATCTAATACCGGCGCGGTTGCGCGGGACTTGGCAGAGAAAATATATAAAGCGGCAGAGAAGGGATTTTTTGAGAAAGTTGAATCAACCCCAAACGGGTTTATAAATTTTTGGCTTTCTCCCGCGGCTTTGCAGAAGGAGCTTGGAGAAATGCTTAGCAAAGGAGATTCGTATGGGTCATCCGATTTTCTCCGAGGCGAAAAGATCCAACTCGAATTTATTTCCGCGAATCCCACGGGGCCTCTCACGCTCGCGAATGGGAGGGGCGGCTTTTTCGGCGACGCGCTTGCGAATGTGCTCATGCATTGCGGCGCAAAAGTAGAGCGGGAATACTATGTGAATGATACCGGCAATCAGATTTTAACGCTCGGGAAATCCATTCTCGCCGCAGCGGCCCGCCTTCGCGGGGATTCAACCCGCTCCGGCGAGGCGAAGGAAATTCCCGATGAAGAGAAGTTTTACAAGGGCGAGTATATAAAGGAATGGGCGGTAGCGCATCCGGCGGAAGTGGGAAGTGCCGCAGACCCTCTCGCACTGGGGAAGTGCGTGGCGGCGGACTTGCTCAAAGAAATCCGCCGGGCGATTGAGGAGAAGGCGAGGATTCATTTCGACCGGTGGACGTCTGAAGACAAAGATATTCATGAGAAGGGATTTGTCGAGAAGGCACTTGCAATCTTCAAAGATAGGGGAATGGTGTACGACGCGGAAGGCGCCGTGTGGCTCAAGACCACGGAGTTCGGCGACGATAAAGACAGGGTGCTCATCACAAGCGACAAGTATCCGACGTATTTCCTTGCCGATGCGGGGCATTTCCTTGAAACGAAAAAGCGGGGATTCAGCGACAAGATTCTCGTACTCGGTCCCGACCATTACGGGTACGTGAAACGTATCAGCGTGGCGGCGGAGCTTGTGGGCATTGAAGCGTTTGAAGCCATTGTGACGCAGGCAATACGGCTTGTGGAAAACGGAGTGGAAGTGAAAATGTCCAAGCGAAAAGGGAAATTTGTAATGTTTGAAGAGTTGATTGACGAGGTGGGCGCGGATGCCGCACGCTTCTTTTTCCTCCAAGTTGCACCGGAGTCGCACATGGACTTCGACATGGGGCTCGCGAAAGAACGTTCCGCAAAGAATCCTGTGTACTACGCGCAGTATGCGTATGTCCGCGCCAACAAGATAATTGAGAAGGTGAAAAGCGACCCTTCGGTGGGCTCAGGGCAAGTAAGGCAGATAGGAAGGGAGGCGCTTGCGCGACTTACTGGGGAGAACGAATTGCGGCTCATCCGCGCGCTGGTGCAATTCCCCGCGATGGTCGCCCAGGCGGCGGCGACGCGTCGCGTGCACCACTTGGCGCAGTACGCAGTCGCGATTGCGAAGAGCTTCCACGGGTTTTATGAGAAGGAGCGGGTGGCAGGCGTGGAGAAAGAAATTGAGGAGGCGCGAGTGCTCCTCGTGCGGGGGGTGGCTGCGGTTTTGGGGAATGTGTTTACGATGCTGGGCATATCGAAGCCGGAGAAAATGTGATCACAAGCGACATGGGACAAGCGACAAGTGACATGGGACAAGAATTCTCCAAAGGAGAATTTAAATTGCCGGCGAGTGAGGAGAGCATCCTCGCGTTTTGGGATGCGAAAGATATTTTCGCGAAAAGCTTGGAGAGAACGAAGAATGGGAAGCCCTTCACGTTCTATGACGGGCCGCCTTTTGCGACGGGGACGCCGCATTATGGGAGTTTGTTGAGCTCCATTATCAAGGATGTGGTGGGGCGGTATCAGACAATGCGCGGGCGTTTTGTCCGCCGCCGATGGGGCTGGGATTGCCACGGGCTTCCGATCGAGGAAATTGTGGAGCGCGAGCTTGGCATATCCGGCAAAAAGCAAATTGAGGAAATTGGCATTGGCAAGTTCAATGAAACGTGCCGCAAAACCGTACTTAAATATGTAGCCGAATGGAGGAAAATGATACGCCGAATCGCGAGATGGGTGGATTTCGACAATTCTTACAAGACGATGGATCGGGATTATATGGAGTCGGTGTGGTGGGCGTTTAAGGAAATGTATAAGAAGGGGTTGGTCTACGAGGGGAGGAAAGTGCTTCTCTACTGCCCGCGGTGCGAAACGCCGGTGTCGAACTTCGAGGTGGCGATGGACAATTCTTACAAGGACGTAACGGAGGAGGCGGTAACGGTTAAATTCAAGCTAAAAGCTATAAGCTCTAAGCTAAAAGCTCAAATAGGCGAGAGCGCCTATTTGTTGGCATGGACGACGACGCCGTGGACGTTGCCGGGGAATGTGGCGCTTGCGGTGGGGAAGGACATTCAATATGTGAAAGTGACGGTTGAGCGGGGGGCGCACAAAGGCGAAAGCTACATTCTCGCGCTTAGTAGAATGGCAGATACACTCCGAAATTCTGGGGTTGTTGAAGTTGGACAAGTGCTTGATGGGGATAGTCCCGATCCGACGCTTACGATTAGTAGAATCAACGCGCAAGATCTAATCGGTCTCGAGTATGAGCCGCTTTTCAATGTTCCTGCGGTGCAGAACGATAAGACTTTCAAAGTCTACGCCGCGGATTTCGTGAATACCGACGAAGGCACGGGCATTGTGCACACGGCGGTGGTGTATGGCGAAGACGACTACAACCTTGGCGTGAAAGAGGGGTTGCCCGTCGTGCCGCTCCTGGACGAGAGGGGAATCTTTAACGACAAAGCGCCGGAGCTTGTGCGCGGGCAATATTTCAAAAAAGTGGACAAAGTAGTTATCCAAGACCTTGAATCGCGCGGATTGCTTTTCGCAAAGGCGCCGCACACTCATTCGTATCCTCACTGCTGGCGGTGCAGCACCGCGCTCTTCTATAACGCGATTCCCGCATGGTTTGTGAATGTGCAGAAAATCAAACCAAAACTTTTGAAGTCGAACGAAAAGGAAATCAGCTGGTTCCCCGCGCACTTGAAATTGGGGCGGTATGCAAATAGCGTCGAGCAGGCGCCGGATTGGAATATCTCGCGCAACCGTTACTGGGGGAATCCCATTCCTGTGTGGAAGTGTCAAGGGAAGGGACAAGGGACAAGGGACAAGGGACAAGGAGGGTGCGGAAATGTGATAGTAGCGGGAAGCATGCGCGAGTTGGGGTTGGGCACGAACAAATTTTATTTTGCGCGGCATGGAGAGGGGCTAAATAATACGCTGGACATAGTGAGTTTTTATCCGGAAAAAAAAGAGTGCGATCTTACGGAAAAAGGGATGGAGCAGGCGAGGGAGCTTGGGCGCAACTTGCGCAAGATGGGTGGCGTGGACCTTATAGTGTCGTCCGATGTCCTGCGCGCGAAGCATACGGCGGAAATGGTTGGGAAGATTTTGAAGGTTCCGATTGAATTCGATGCGCGCCTTCGCGAGTACAACATGGGGATTTATAACGGACGCCCATCCTCGGAATTCGTGGCGGCATTCCCGCCATGCGATAGATGGTCGCGCGCTCCCGAAGGGGGTGAGACATGGGGGGATCTCCAAAAAAGAATAGTGGAAGCCGTGCGCGATATAGATAAAAAATACGCAAACAAGAGGATCCTCGTCGTAAGCCACGGGGATCCGCTCTTGATCCTTGGATATTATTTCGGTGCTGAGCGGGGATATACTTCTCCGGCTGAAGTTTTCCCGATGGACGTAAGCATCGCTGATCTTCACCGTCCCGCGATAGACGAGATCACGCTCCAATGCAAAGAATGCGGCGGCACGGCACGGCGCGTCAAAGAAATTTTTGACTCATGGATGGAGGCGGGCTCGATGCCCTTTGCGGAGTACCACTATCCTTTTGAGCAGAAAGCAGCGTTCGAGTCGTGGTTGCCTGCGCAGTTCGTTGCGGAGTACATTCCCCAGACGCGGGCGTGGTTTTATGTGATGCATGTTATCTCGCTCATTCTTTTCGGCAAGGCGCCATTCGAGAACGTGGTCACGACCGGTACGATTCTCGCCGAGGATGGTTCGAAGATGAGTAAATCCAAGCGCAATTATCCTGACCCCGGGGAGGTGATTGCGAAATACGGCGCGGACTCACTGCGGTTTCACCTCATGCACTCGCCCGTGATGCAGGCCGAAGATTTGAACTTCAGCGTGCGCGACCTTGAGGCGCTTCACCGGAGAGTAGTGCTCATTCTCTCGAATGTTCGAAATTATTTTGTCACCTACGCTCGAGAGTCCAATTTTAGGAAGTCCGACTTCCTAAGGAAGTCGGACTTCCTAACGTTGGATGCTTGGATTAGTGCCCGCACGAAGGAGTTGGTGAACGGCGTGACGGACTACATGGACGCGTACGACACCGTGCGGGCAACGCGGCTTATTGAGGAGTACATCTCGGACCTTTCGACGTGGTATGTGCGCCGGAGCAGGGGACGCAAAGACGATGCGTTTTTTGCGACGCTTTATGAATCGCTCGAAACGACAAGCAAAGTTATTGCGCCGGTGATGCCGTATCTTGCGGAGCACACGTACCAATCCCTCTGCGAGTTTATGGAGCCAAAAGGTTCGACCTTAAAGAATTCCCAAAGGTCGAACCTTGAGTACCCCGCTGAATCGGTACACCTTGCTGACTGGCCCAAGAAAGAAAAAATAAGTCAAAATGAAGCCGAATTGCTCCGCGATATGGTGCTCGTGCGCGACTTTGCAAGCAGGGCGCTCGGACTTCGTAAAGCACAAAACATTCCCGTGCGACAACCCCTCGCCGCGCTTAAAGCTAAAAGCTTAAAGCTTAAAGCTGACTTGCTTCGAATTCTCGCCGAAGAGGTGAATGTAAAGAAGGTGGTGACTGATTCAGGTCTTACGGAAGAAGTTGCGCTTGATGTAACAATGACCGATGAGCTTAAACATGAAGGCTTTGTGCGTGGTCTTGAACGTATCATCCAAAAACTGCGGAAAACACAGGGGTTCAAAGTGGGGGAGCAGGCGGCACTTTTCTATGAAACTGCCGATGCGGAACTGGAGGCGGCGGTGCAGAAAGTAGACCGGAAGAAGACATACCTCAAGGGTATTGAGCGCGGGGAGAAGGAAAGTTCCTCGCCCAATACTTTGGAAGGCAAGGAGATTGCTCTCGCGCTGGAGAAAATCTAGCCTCTGTTGGCCTCTATTGCCACGGGCGAGGCGAACCGTCACTTCCTCCACCACTACTCCCTCCGCCTCTCCCACCCGAATCTGGCGCGGCAATAGTAAAAACGCTGTCAGAGTTGTCACATGTAACCGATGTTCCGCTTGTTGATTCGATACACACGGTCGCCAAATAGTTACCGCTTACAAGGGGCATTGATTGCTTTTTCCGTTGTGATATGATAGGGGAATGAATAAAAATGTATGGGTTGTGGCGGCGATTGTCGTGATTGTGGCAGCGGTTGGGTTTTATCTCTATTCAGCCGGGAAACTTCCCGGTGTACAAAGTGGTGGTGATGCGATTAACGTGCAAAGCGGCGCAGCGGAGGGTGATAGTTCTGTTCCGAAGCCTCCTGCATTACCAAATTAATGCGGTGATTATCTTAAATAAAGAAATGAAAAAAATTTTTATGCTTGCGGGAGGGATGCTTGTTGCAGTGGTTGCGTTTGTGCACCTCTCAACTGCGCGCGCGGCCGAAATTCCGAACTGTGCCTTGAACGTCAAATCGGGGTGGAACCTGAAGAGCATTGGAGAGTTTGTGTGCGGGTTCATGGAGATTGATTCTTCCAATACCAAGATAAGCAACTTCCCTGCATACATCGACGTGTATGGATACGACGGGCGCGAGTACGTGCACGGGAGGATACGCAAGCAGGACATAGAGAACCGTAATAATGGTTCGTTCGGCAACTCTGTTGAGAGTTACTTCAATAGCAGAATTAAGAATATTACCGGCGGGCAGTACTCGACGGTTGAGAGCTACTTTAGCGATGCGGAGAACTCCATCACCGGCAATAATCTCCAGAAAATAAAAGAGTATGCGGGGAAATTGGCGAGGGAATCTTTTTCCTCCGTCTGGATTTATAACCCGGGGAGCGATTTTAGTGTGGTGCACTATCCGAGAACCAATGATGATGACGATGAAATAATGGCGATACTGGGCCTTAACCTTCTTTCGGGTAATATCAGCGACTCCGGCTATGCGCAACTCAAAGCTTCTCTTGAGGAGTGGAGCGTTTCCGCTTCGAGAGAGCTTGAGCGATACCCCGGTATGATCTCCTTTATACGGGAACTTTTCTCGGGGCGGGTGCCTCTTGAGAGCGGGTGGAATTTCCTGTCGTACAGCAAAGTACTCTTGGATGACGGCGGAAGAATCAACCTGAACAGTGGGAATTGCAATATCACCAAGGCGTACCTCTTCAACAACTCCACGAAAAATTGGGTGCGTCTGGGGGATGTAAGCGCCTCAATGGTGGGTTCGGGATTGGTCGCGTACAACGCAGGTTCCGCGTGCACGCTGAACGTGAAGAATCAGTATCTTGATTTCGTAACGAACCTGCTTGGCGGCGGGTCGCAGGCGACTCCTCCTCCGCTTCCTAACTAGTTGGGAGAAAAGAAAACACCCCCGCAATATGCGGGGGTGTTTTTAAAGTGCGATTCCGATTCTTTCTTTCACCTCTGTGATTTTCTTCTCTGCGATTTTCGCGGCTTGCCCTGAGCCTGCTGAAAGGGTTTTTTTGAGCGCGTCCGGTTTCTTCTTAAGCTCTGCTTTTTTCGCGCGGAACTCGGCGAAGTGTTCGATGACGAGCTTTGCGAGGTCGGATTTGAACTCCGAATACGCAGATTTTTCAAAGCGTTTTTCAAGGACTTGGACGGATTCGCCCGAGAGCGAGGAGTAGATGCGAAGAAGGTTCGCGATTGCAGGCTTCTTTTCTTCGTCAAATTTCACTTCGGAGCCGGAGTCGGTTACTGCGCGTTTTACCTTGGCTTCGATATCGGCGGGGGAGTCGTCGAGGAAGAGGCATCCGGCGGGCTCCGACTTTGACATCTTCCGCATGGGGTCGCTCAAGCTCATCACGCGCGGCGTCTCGGTAAGGAGCGGCTTCGGTTCCACAAAGGTTTCGCCGTACTTCGCGTTGAATTTCCGCACGAGCGTCCGCGTGAGCTCAAGGTGCTGAAGCTGGTCGTCGCCTACGGGGACGAATGCGGCGTCGTAGAGAATGATGTCCGCGGCCATGAGGATGGGGTAGGTGAAGAGACCCGCATTGATGTTCTCCTTCTGGCGGGAGGATTTATCTTTAAACTGCGTCATGCGTTCAAGTTCTCCCATCGGCGTAATCGTACTCAAAATCCACGTGAGTTCGCTGTGCGCGGGGACCGCCGATTGAAGCCCGACAACTGACTTTTTTGGGTCAATACCCGCGGCAAAGTAATCCGCGGCGAGATTCATAATATTTGTTTGTAGTTCTTTCGGTTCCTGCGGTTGAGTAAGCGCATGGAGGTCCACAATAAAGAAGTAGCACTGGTATCTGCCGGAAGCTTGGAGCTCAACCCAGTTCTTTAGGGCGCCCAAATAATTCCCGAGGTGGAGGCGGCCCGTGGGTTGCATGCCGGAGAAGAGGACTGGTTTTGTCATAGCCATTAAGACTTAGCCATTAGGAATTAGTATAAATCAAATTCGCCTAAGTTCTAATGGCCATTGGCTAGTGGCTAGATTTCAATCACGACCGGCAAAATCATTGGCCGTCTGCGGGTCTTATTGTATAAGAACTGCCCGAGCTGGTCGCGGACGAGTGTTTTTAGGTAATCCGGTTCAAGCGGCTGGCTTGCGGGAAGGCGCGAGGTCAAGGCGCGGATGCGTTTGCGCATTTCCTCGAGCAGTTCATGATGTTCCTTCAAGAAGATAAAGCCGCGTGAAATAATGTCGGGGCTTTTCAGAAGTTTTCCGCCCTTATCGCGGTCAATCGTGAGAATCACGACCACCATGCCTTCCGCGGCGAGCGTCCGCCGGTCGCGGAGCACGACTTCCTCGACGTCGCCTACGCCCAACCCGTCCACCATCACGTAGGACGCGGGCACGGTTTCTTTAAGGATGCGGAACGTCGACTCGTTCATCGCCGCCACTTGCCCGTTGTCCATGAGGAACACGTTCTGGCGCGGGATGCCGACCTCGACCGCATTTTGCGCGTTCACGAAGCGTTTGTAGTAGTAGCCGTGCACGGGAACGAGGAACTTGGGGTTGAGGAGCTTCATCGCAAGCTGGAGGTCGCCCTTCGTCGCGTGCCCCGACGAGTGGATGTCCACGATGTCGGAGTGATAGATGATGGCGCCTTGCCGCGCAAGGTCGTCTTTGATCGCCTGCACGCTGCGCTCGTTTCCGGGAATCACCGAAGAGGAGAGAATGACGGTGTCGCCCGGCTTAATGGAGATTTGGCGGTGTTCTCGGTTGATGATTTTCATGAGCGAGGCGTTTGATTCGCCTTGTGCGCCGGTGGAGAGAATCAAAAGTTTTTCGTCGCGGTATTTATGGATTTCTTCGAGCGAGATGAGGGTGCCTTCGCCGGGTTTTATGAAGCCGAGATTCTGCGCGATTTGCACGTTCGATTTCATGGAATAACCCGAGAGCGCCACGCGCCGCCCGAGCCGCTCCGCGATTTTGATGACTTCGCCGATGCGGGTGAGGACGGAGGCGAACATGGCGACGATGATGCGTCCCTCTGCTTTCTTAAAAAGTTCTTCGAGGCTTTTTTCCACGATTCGTTCGGAGGGCGCGCGCTCAAGTATGTCGGCATTGGTGCTGTCCGTCATAAACGCGGTGATGCCCATCTTGCCCACGCGGGCGAGCTCGTCGAGATTGTATGCCTCGCCCTTCGCGTCGTATTCGATTTTAAAGTCGCCAAGCGAAACCACCTTCCCTGCGGGCGTTGAGAGTACCACCCCCACGGACTCCGGAATCGTGTGCTCCACGGAGAAAAATTCCGCTTTGAAGTGATTCGAGAGCTGCATCACGTCGCGCGGCTTTACGTTGATAAAGACGAGTTTCTGGCGATTCGGGAAATCGTCTTGGCGTTTTTCAATAATCGCGCGGCTCAAGGCGGAGGTGTAAATCGGGGGATTGCCCAGCTTGTCCATGACGTGGGGCAGGGCGCCGATGTGGTCGTAGTGGGCATGCGTGATAATGATGGCGCGGACGTTCGCTTTCCGCGCTTCGAGGTACTCGGTGTTGGGGATAATGTAATCCACGCCGGGAGTGTTCTCCTCGGGGAATTGGAGCCCCGCATCAATCACGACGATTTCGTTTTTATATTCGAAAAACATCATGTTCCGGCCGATTGTGTCCAATCCGCCGAGCGCCACGAAGCGAAGCATGTTGCCCGCCTCTTCCGGGGACCCGTGGGAAGCCGATGCCGCCGGGTGGTATGAAGCCTCGTGCGAGGTGATGGGCGCGCACACTTCTCCGCTCCTGTGCCCGCCTCCTCGGCCCGGCCGCCGCCCGCTGCCGTCCCCGAATCGGGGTTTTCGCGGTGGTGCCGCGTGCCTGCTCTCTTGCCCGTGCCGTGCGGCGGGAAGAGGACGGCGGGGGGCCGCCCGCCGGTCGCTTCCGCCCGCCCCGTGCGCGGACGAAGAGTCGGAGGATTTTTTTTCTGCTGGTTTCTGGTTCTGTAACATAGATAACAATGAATTAATTGATGATTACTACTTACTACATTCTTCTTGCTTCAGGGTCTTAATAGAGCCTGCCTCCGATAACCGCATCAGGTTTATCGGGGACGAGGAGCACGCAACTCCCATTTGTGTCGGGTACTCCAAGAGTGAGCACCTCGGAAAAGAAGGGGCCGATTTTCCGGGGAGGAAAGTTCACAACGCCCAGGACAAGCTTCCCATGTAACTGTTCTTTGGTGTAATGGGTAACGAGCTGGGCGCTTGAAACTTTCACCCCGACTTCGGTGCCGAAGTCGATAGTCAACTTATATGCGGGTTTCTTTGCTTCGGGAAAATCTTCGACCTTAATGATTTTTCCCACCCGGATGTCGAGTTTTTGGAAGTCGTCGTACTCCGCCATTAAGAAAAGAATTGCGTTTTCTTGTTTCTGTCCATAAGTTCATGCGTTTTTTTCATCTCGTCGGGAGTATATATGGAAATTATTTTGAACTTGCCGGAAGTGGATTTGCGGGCGTAATCATGGTGCACCTCAAGGATGTGGACCAACCCCCAGTAAATCCATTTGCCGCCCCGGTTTTCCGCAAGAAAATTTCTCACGGGCGGTGCTTGGTAGATTCTGATGCCGGGTTTATCGGTGAATGTAAATACTTTTTTGTTGAAGTTCTCCGCTGTGTAAGGTTTCTTGGTGTGCCGCTCCAGCTTAAGCTCGCGGGGGAATCCCTGCGCGTTCGTGAGCTGCAGCGTATCGTTTATCTCTATAAGACTTCCCATATATCCAAAGTTTTTTTGTGTGGGTGCGGAGGGATTTGAACCCTCATGGGTTGCCCCATACGCTCCTGAAGCGTACGCGTATGCCAGTTCCGCCACGCACCCAGAACGAACACTACTATTCTGCCAGCGCGCGCTGCATTTGGCGAGGGGTATTCTGAAAAAGCTATTCCCTAAACAGAAAAGGAGGAATTACGATGTAGGGGAGAAGCATACCCTGTTTCTATCCGCATGTCAACTTACACCGAGGGCTACTTCGCATTCGGGTCGTAGTTTGTACCATACCCGGGGTTCTCGTTCGGGCGGAGTTTGTTTGGATACTGGATGTCGGTCTTCACGTCGTGAGAAACTTTTTTCACGAACTTAAACACCTCGTACGGATTCTCGATATTTCGCATGGTGTAGGGTTTTGGGACGGCGCCTCGGCGGACATAGGTAAAGGAGCCCGCGGTTGAAATCAAGATGCTTCCAGTATTTTTGCCGCCGCACAGTTTATCGAAGAGCCCCACATTCACTTCCGCGTTTGTGATCTGATCAAAATCAACAACCTCGAAGTCGCGCCCGATCACCCCTTTTTGCAGTATCACTCTTTTATCGGTGATTGCGTACCGGACATGTTTGAAAAGGAGAATTTGGTAAATCGGAATACCTATTACAAGCACAACTCCTACCCAGAAATGCGGCAGAAGAAGTATCCCGAATCCGAATATGTGAGAACCGAATATGATGTCGTACACTGCCACTGCGATGAAGGGAATCAGAAATACCATCCAAAACAATCCGAAAATGGTGGTAATAATAGAGCCGCCGAGGAGAAACGGCCAGAAGCTAGGCGTTCCTTCCCAAAAGACTTTCTCGTTCGCATCGAGGACCTTGTCGAGTTCGCGCATCGGTAAATGTATATTACAACGAATTTATCGGTTGTCCCAAAACCTTATTTCAGCACCCGCGCGGTTTTCACGTACCACGATGCCACGTTTGCAAAACGCTCCGGAGGATTTTCTATGTTTCCCGATTCCACGCCGCCCACATTTTTCGCGGCGACAAAGAGGTAGTGCGGGGAATAGAGGAATACCGCCGGGGCTCTTTTTTGGATAAACGTAGCGAGTTCGTCCAGCCCTTTTGCGCGTTTGTCGGGATTGGTTTCCTCGCGGATTGTTTCCGTGAGCGAATCCACTTTTTTATCGTTCATGAGGCTGATGTTCAAGCCGGGGGAAAACCGCTGTGATGAATGCCAGAAGGGGAAAAGGTCTTCGGGAGGGTTCAGGGTGTTCCCGAAGAGCAGTATGTCGTAGTCGCGGTTTTTGATTACCGAGCCAAGGATGTCTTCGGGGTGCATGGGCGCAAGTGTGATCTTCATTCCCAGCGGCGTCCATGCGTCGCGGAGAGCCTCGGCGGTGGCGACGAGAAAAGGAACCTCCGGGACAACGAGCGTTGCTTCGAGCGTGGTGCTCGCTTTGCCCTGCGTTTTTACCCGGGTGGCGGTGGAAGTGCTTTCTTTCCATCCGGCGATATCCAGCATGGCCTTGAGGTCGGACAGGAGGGGAGTCGACGATGCGGTGCGGGTAGCGGCATGTCCCGGAGCCGGCCCTTCTTCGGGAGCGCCATAACCGCCGAGCACACGTTCTATGAGCGCATTGCGGTCAACCGCCTGCGCAAGTGCCGTGCGCACGGCGGGGTCTTGCAGCACCGGATTATGGGAGGGATTCAGGAACGCGGCGTAGTAACTCGGCAGAGTGAACATATAGAGCGCGTAGGGACGCCGGATGCCCTGGAGAAGCATGGCATCCCCGCCGCCGAATCCGTCTATGCGGCCGGCATTAAAAGACTTGAGTGCGTCTTCGGCATTGCGAAAGAATCGCATGTCAAACACTGCAATGTTGGGCGTGCTGCCCGGAGTTCCGCCGGTCGAGGGAGTCCATGCGCGCAGGCGGTACGTTTCGATAAAGCCGTCGGGTCGCTGCGCGTAAGAGCCGAATCGGTATGGTCCCGAGCCGACCGGTTTCAAATTATGTTCCGAGAGCCGCCAGTTTGCCGAAGGAGTGTCCGCAAAAAGGTGCTTGGGGAGAATGTAGAGATTTTTCAGGTTATTCTCAAAGAACGAATAGGGGCTTGGGAGATAAATGTTCAGTTCGAGCTCGCTCACCCGCCGCGCGGTGATTCCCTGCCATGAAAGTGCCAAGGGCGACCGGCTCTCGGGGTCTTGTATTTTCTGGATAGTGAAAAGTACGTCGTCGCTCGTGAGTTTTTCCCCGTCGTGCCAGGCGAGATTCTCCTTGAGCCGGATGTCCCATATGCGATGGTCGTCGGACGCCTCCGCTTTTTCGGCAAGGGAAAGAATGTTGCTGAAAATAAGGCGAACGAGGCTTTTGTCGGTGTCCGTCGCGGCGAGGACCGGGTTTATGTACGAAGGTTGGCCAACCACTCCCTCGGCATAGTCGCCGCCGTGGGCGGGAACCGCCGTGGTCGCGCGCTCAAGCGTCACCGCGCCCAAGGCCGCCGTGCTCATGACCCCGCTTGCGATTGCGAGGAAAAAGATAAGGCGCTCTTTCCGCGAAAGCGAACTGATTGCTTTTTTGAGCAAAGCAAACATTAATTAACGGTGCAAATATACGAATGGGTACTAATTATACGAATCAGGACTCCCTATCCGTATCATTAGCATGCATTAGTATATTCGCATCGCGTTTCTAGTTGAAGAGCTGGTACACCGCGAGTCCGACGAAGACCACGCACAGCCCGACAGTGGCATAAAACGCCCCCTTCTCGATGCCGCGTCGCGTTTGGTATACCGAGCTTTCTCCCCCGAGGAGCGTCGAAAAACCGCTTGAACGCTCTTGAAGAAGAATGAGCGCGACGATGCCGATGGACACGAGCACCTGGATAAGAGATATGATTCTCATCCCGTTAGAGCCAGGAAACGCTTTAGACGATTTTTGAGGTAGCGCTTACCCATGCCCGATTTAAGATATTTTTCTCGCGACCTTGCATCAGTCATATTTTTGCACATTTCGCAGTAGAGATAAGTTCGAAAGGGCCTCGATTTTTTGTCCAACCAACAAAATTGGCATTGTGCTCCTTAAAGCGTTTCCGTATATCAGCGGTAAACCCTGTATACCACAATTTATTCTTTTTACTTTGCAGGACATAGGTATAGTAAAATTGACTGGCTCTAACGGGACTCATGTGTTTTTGAATGCGGCGCTTGCAATGGCGTTCATGATGCCGATGAGGAGCGTTGCATACACAAGCGCTTCGACGTTCTCAATCGTAAGACTTTTCGAGAGACTGTCAAGAATTACGAGGACAAGCGCGTGCACGATGATGATGCCAAGCCCCAGCGTGAGGACGATGATGGGACCGAAAATGAGTTTCAAAACCGGTTGCACAAGGACGGTGAGGAGGGTCAAAATCGCCGCGACTTCAAGAAGCGTCACGAAGTCGGTCGTGAGCCGGAAGCCGGGGATGTACGTCGCCGCCGCGAAGAGTGCAATCATGTTCACGATGATGAGTGCAACGATGTGGGAGAGCCATTTCATAGTTATCAGTCCGCCAATCGGCGGATTATAGCCATTAGGGATTAGGAATTTATAGAGTAAGAATAAGGAATTAAGGGAAATACTTCAAATCACGGGTTTGCTATAATTACCCCATGAAGCGCGTTGTGGGACTTATAGGGTTTACTGCCGCTATTGTACTTGTTATGGGCATGGCGCCAGGTGTTTCAGCATCATCGGGTGTTTGCAGTAACCGCGACACAGAACTTAAAACTACTGATGGATGGTTACTGCTCGGACCCTCTGGAGGTCGAGTGGAAACATTTGAACAGAGCGCAGATAAAAAAATATACTATTTGGGCTCTGCATATGGTGGCATATATAGGAGCCTTGATCGAGGAAAAAGTTGGCAATATTACAGTTACACTACAGACAACCAAATACTATCTCGTATACAAGAATTAAAATTGATAAATGGGACGCTTTTTGCCGCAACAAGCGCAGACGGCATCTTTGTCCTCGAAGGAGATAGGTGGAAGAACGTACTCAAGGCCCAGGCGTCGGATATTTTTACTGCGCTTGGCTACGACCCGCAGCACCGCAATATCCTGGCGCTTAACATGGATAAGGGCTTGCTTGTTTCTCAAGAGGGAAAACAATGGATACTTCTCCCATCTTCAAACCAGGGAGGTGCCAACTCCGCACTGTTTGTCACGCAGAAAGGGTCTATCTTAGTAGGGGGCGGTAGCGGCATTGCACAGAGCACCGATGGAGGAATTACTTGGACGAAGATATTTGATAAAAGTACACTTTCCATAACAGAAGACGAGGAAGGTGGTATTTATGTAAAGACAAACGATGCGCTCTATAAAAAAGATGCAAAAGAAGAGATTTTTATTAAGTTAATCGGAGGGCTGTATTCAAACGGCAAAAATTCAGTTGCCTATGCAAATGGCGTACTCATCACTCCGGGAGGGGCATCGGACTATATTGTCTCAAGGGATAAAGGCAAAACAGTTGTGTGATCTTTTATTTTATTACCCAATAAAGTAGTTGGCTCATGGTACGATTCATCTTTTGCTGGCAACACCATATTAGCTGGGCAAACATTTTGGGATGTGCGGTATATTTACCCTCTCGATAATCATAATTTTGTGATTGCCAATGACAATGGCATAGGAGAGTTAAATACCGACTTAAATCCCAGGAACAGTGGTCTTACAGTAAATCCCGATTGGCGTAATGTTTTCAACACACCTGTTATGTCGCTTGCCGCCATCGAGAGCAAAAACATTATTTTTACCACAGTCCACGACCACGCTCGAAGCATTTCTGACGATTGCGGGATCACTTGGCAACTTCACGGCGGGTGGGAAGCTGATAAGTTTTTTTCCGCTCCCGCAAATGATGCAGCGTATCTTGTTACTGACCCCACGATGATTTCGCCGTCCTTTACGCTCAAGTTCTTAGATATTCCGCAGGAGATAATAAGCAGACTTCCGAAACCCGTTTACAACCTCGAGGGCAAAGCGAGTTCTAAAAATTTGATAGCAGTTCAGGAAGGCTTCCCTTATCGATCCTATGTGATTTATCGTGACGGAGATAAGTATCGCTTATTCAGTTTTTTGCTGACAAATGATGCAAGCAAACTCGACACAAAAGAATATGAAACGCCCTTCAGTGTGGCATTTAAGATTTTAGTTGATCCTCGCGACGAGAGGCACCTTTTTGTCCTTGATGGCTATCCCCCTCGCATTATTTACGAAAGTAAAGATGGGGGCGCTGGCTGGGTAAAGTATTTTGATATTCCACAAGGTGTTTTCGCGGATGTGTCGTCCCTTAATCCCTTTGATTCAAAGGAAATAATGCTAGGAGGTGCGGGGAAACTATTTAGCGTCGTGAATGGGGCAATGAAAGAAATCACATCGTTACCATCTGTTGCGGGTAGTAATGATATAAACACCATTGTCTATGACTCTCAAAGGCGGGATGTGGTTTATGTCGGCACCACAAAAGGATTTTTTAACAGTACAAATAACGGAGACTCTTGGATAAAGTTTGTAAAAGGACTGCAGGCGGAAGATGTGAATCAAATCATACCTCTTACAGACAAAATACTTATAGGTACTTTAGGGTCAGGAAATGCAGTAATCTTGAAGGAAAAGCTTTTAGCGAGCAGAATGCAGCCAATTATCACCCGCTCCGAAATCAGCAAAACAACGGGGAAAGAAGTGACAGCCTCCGGTCCGTCGCGGGCAACTAAGACCCCTATCACACAATCTATGATCGACGCGCTTCGCAAACGCGTGGAGGAACTGCGGAAGCAGCGCGACGCACTCCGTGAACAGATTGATGCGGTGAAGCGCGCCCGCCAGCAGCCGGGCACCGTGACCATTCCCTCAAAGCCGCTTCTTCCCGCCGCTCCTGTAAGCAGACAGCTCGGCGATATTACCGAGGCGCTCCAAAGCATCCTTGAATCGATGCAGGGGGCGGTACGTTAAGTTCTAATGGCTAAGTCCTAGTGGCTAAATAATCCCCTCAAGCAAGCTCCGTCCGGTCATCTCTTCGGGCTGAGGGATGCCGAAAAGTTCAAGGATGGTGGGAGCGACGTCCGCGAGCGAACCCATGGTTTCCGTGGCGAGCGAGTTCGCGTTCGCAAACTTTCTGCCGCGAAACTGCGCATTGATGAGGTGAAAAGGAACGGGACTCGGATCGTGCTGGGATTCCATGAGTCCCGTCGTGGGATTTAACACCTGCTCGATATTGCCGTGGTCGCTCGTGATAATGAGCGTGCTTGTTTCGGGCAGCGACTTCACGAGCCGCGCCAACTCCGCGTCTATCACGCGGACTGCGGCGAGCGAGGCTTCGTAATTCGCGGTGTGGGCCATGGTATCCGGGTTTGCATAGTTCGCGAGAATGAAATCGAACGAGTGATTCGCGAGCGCCTCAATCACGCGGTCAGTAATTGCAGCCGCTTGCATTTCGGGGTGCTCCTCCGGTTTCGAGGTGGAGAGCGAGGGCACCACCACGCGGTACTCTCCTTTAAATGGTTGCTCTTCGTAGGCGTTGAAGAAATAGGTAACGTGGGCGTATTTGTATTTCTCTGCCACGCGGAGCTGGTTTTTGCCGCAGTCGGAGAGCACTTTCCCGAGCGGCGCGCGTACGGTGTCGGGCAAAAACGCCGTGGGAGCGGGAATTGATTTCTCGTACGGCGTCATCGTGACGACGAAAAGATTTTTGAGGTCACGCAGGGGAAACGCCGCAAAACCGGGTTTTGCGAACGCCTCGGCGATTTGCCGCACCGAGTCTTTCCGGAAGTTCCAGAAGATAAGCGAGTCGTTCGATTTGATGTGTCCCTCCGGGTCAAGCCGTATGGGGGGAAGGTACTCTTCGGAAAGCCCCTTCGCGTAGGTTGCCTCTATTGTAGGCAAGGGGTCGGTGGCGGCGGTTCCCACGCCTGCCCGCCACCCGCCTGCGCTCGAGGCGCTGGCAGGCGGGTCTGCCGTCATGAGGTCATAGGCGGCTTTGGTAAGCTGCCAGTTTTGGTTGCGGTCCATCGCATAGTACCGTCCTGTGAGCGTCGCAATTTTCTCCCTGGGAAGTTCGGCGAGGAGTTTCGTAAGCGTTTTCGGGGAGTCGTCTTTTCCGTCCGCCCATATGTGGAGCTTTGCGGGAACCTTTTCCTTTTCTGCGAGCGCGAGGAGCGCGCGCACGTGTTCAAGCGCCGCGTGCACATTCGCCTTGGTGAGGAGTCCCGCGAGGTGGAGTGTGCCGCCGTTCTCCCTCGCATGCGCACACGCTTTCTTGAGCGCTTCATTCTCGAAGAAGCTCTTATCTTGTATCGCAATCGTGATTTTTGGGTAGTACTGATAGAGCGTTTTTCCCGCGCCGAGCGTGAGATGCCCCACTTCGCTGTTGCCGACCTCGCCCCACGGGAGCCCCACCGCGATGCCGGATGCTTGGAGGCTTGTTATGGGGAATTCCTCCGCAAGCGCCGCGATGGTCTTGGGTTGGGCAACGTAAATCGGGTTCGATTCGTCATTCCTGCCGATACCCCAGCCGTCGAGGACCACTAATACAATACTTTGTGTCATGATCTTTCCCTTATTGTACGCGAACCCTTCTTGTTCCGAAAGATAAATGAGGGACTTCTCATCCCCATGACCTTGGAAACACTTCGGCGACTTTTGCGAGCGGGG
>CAZYEL010000006.1:0-47495 GCA_964646415.1 uncultured Candidatus Saccharibacteria bacterium | reverse complement strand
AAAGAAACAAAAAACACCGCGGTGAGCGGCATTCTAATTGAGGGGGGCTGGCGCCCCAATACTAGCTAACTATATTATACCACAAAAAAGTGCTTCAAGTCAATCCTCGATTAGTCATTGCGGCATAAGGGTTTGAGGGGCGGGAGTCCACAGATTGTGCACAGAGGGGACTTGAGGAAAGAAAGATTGTCGTCACAATCACCGGGTTGCAGGCAAGGCAGAGTTAATATAGAATCCGTGTATGGAACGGGTGACCCTGTCGGACCATGCGCTGTTCCAGATGAGAGAGCGCAACATCGGTCGGAGGGCAATCATCGGCGTTGTCGTTCGCCCTGTATAGAGAGTATGTGCAGGCATCAGGACGAATCCAAGCAGTGCGAAGGTTCGTCCGTAACGGGAAGCCGTATTGCATTGTTGCCATCTACGAAAAGTTTCCCAAGCAACGTCGTGTCATTACCGTCTTCGTTTCATCAAAAGTAAAGAAATATTTGCGCCCATGAAATTTCACTATCACAAAAAAGAAGACGCGCTGTACCTTCGGTTCAACGATGCTGCCATCGCCGAGAGCGACGAGGTGCGCGAAGGCATTATTCTTGACTACGACCGCAACGGAAAAATTGTTGGTATGGAAATGCTCGACGTTGCCGAACGGTTTCCCCGCAAATTTGCTTCGGCGGTAGCTAAAAACAAGATCTCTTTTGTAGCTTCGTAGGCAAAGAACACCACCGGCATTTTCACCGAAGGGGCGCCATTGAGGTATATTTGCAACAAACTATTTGCCGAGGAGTCTCATATGTGCTGGACGAGTACAGGAGATTGATGCTTTAGGTGCTCTTGTGATAGGATGTATCGTATGGAAACAATCACGATTCCAAAACATCTCGCGGGGAAAAAACTTATCCTTGTTCCCGAGGAGGAATACAATGCCTTGAAGCGGGCGCAGCCGCCGCGCGCGTTCAAAACGGTTCCCATGACAAAAGCGCAGCGCCATGCTTTTGAAAAAGCGGAACGCGAATATGCCGCCGGAAAATTTGCCACCCTCAATGACCTCGAACGGGACTTGGAACGTCGTCGCTAGCGGGGATGCGCAGCGGCGCCTCTGCCGTATTCCTCCGAAGGATGCCGAGAGAATTCTTGTGGCGTTTCGTGGCATGGAAGCGAACCCCTACGGGGGAGACATAGAAAAACTTGGAGGGGAGGAAAATCGCTGGCGGCGGAGAGTCGGTGCATACCGAATCTGCTACCGATTGTATCCGGGAGAAAAGACAGTGTTGGTGACGGAGGTTAAACGGCGCGGTTCGCATACGTATTAGTGGCGCGGGACGGAAGGCGTAACCGCGCTCACGAAAGTCGCGGATTTTGGGAAGCTTGACCCCGTGGAGAACGTGGGCGCGCTTGGGACAAAAAAGAATGTAACGCTTTCCCGCAATATTGAGAAACTGCGCATCGGGCAGTTCCAGCTGGGGATGTGCGCGGACTTCGTCTCGCCGAAGGGCGACTCTGTCCTACCGAAGGCGGATGACGAGAATAAAGCGAACGAGCTGAACGAAGCGAACAACTGCTCGCCCGCGTCCTTGAAGATTGCCGTGGTGCCGGCGCAGTGCGACCCTGCTACCGACCCCCGATTAACCCCTGCCTGTCGGCAGGCAGGCTTGCGGCATAAGGGTTTGAGGGGTGGGAGTCCACAGATTGTGCACATGACAAAGAGGCAAAAAGGCGGGCAAGGGGCATAAAAAATTGCGTTTCTGCGTCATTCAGATACTATGGAGATATGCCAAAACGGACCATGCGCACCAACGAGTATGCCTATACCGTCAACATTGAATCTGGCGAGAAGGGCGGCTTCGTCGTTTCTGTGCCAGCGCTCCCCGGTTGCTTCACGCAGGGAAGGACGTATAATGAGGCACTCGCGAACGCCGAAGAGTGTATCGAGGGATTCCTCGAAGCATTAATAAAAGCAGGTCAACCCATTCCCACCGAGACTCCTCATCCGCCCCTTTCCGTTATCGTCCGTGTTCCTGTCCCTGTCTCCGCCGTATGAGTCGGATTCCCATGGTGCGGCCACGCGAGATGGTGGCCGCGCTGAAGCGCGCGGGGTTTGAGGAATTTCACCAGAAAGGCAGTCATCTCTATCTTTTTCATCCTTCAAAGAAACTCACCACCACGGTTCCGCTCCATCCCGGTGACCTCGACCGCGGCCTTATGAAGAAAATTCTCCGCCAAGCGGATATTTCAGAAGAAGAGTTTCGCTCATTTCTTTGATGATGACTTTGGCCAAGAAGTGGGACGGGTGGATCAAGCTCTCGGGTTCGACGGGCTCACCGCAAGCCGGCACGGCGAAGGATACTAATCAATATGGAGTGCGTACAGATTGTGCACATCCCGTTAGAGGCAGAGGCACGCTGCGTGCCCTCGCGGCCTCTCACGGGACACAGCGGGCGGTGAAAGTTTGAGCAATGATGGCTTGAATTGCGCCTCGAGGATTTCTCGTGTTACAGTGCAAACATGGCAACCGTTACTATTTCTAAAAAAATAACCAAAGGCGAGGAGTTGGTGGTGCTTACCCGAAAGGAATACGAGAAGTTTCTTGATGCGGCGGCGCGGGAAAAAGAAGTGAGTGCCGCCGACGTGTTGCGCTGGTCGCGCGAGGCAAAGCGGTTGAAGAGAAAAGGCACGTTGCCGTTACTCCGTTCCCTCAAGGACCTGCGGTGAGCGAAGATTAAAATCTATTATCACCCCCGATTCGAGAGATCCTACCGGAAGTTGCCGTTCCACCTTCGCGCCAAAGCTGAAGCGCGGGAAACATTGTTCCGCGAGAATCCGTTTGATGCGCGACTTGACACCCACAAGCTTCACGGGAAGCTGAAACGCCAGTGGAGCTTCTCGGTTGATGGGAAGTGCCGAATCTTGTTTGACTTTATCATGTCTGACGTTGTGTTTATCGATGTCGGCGACAACGATATCTATCGTTGATATTTTCGCCGAAGGCGCGACGATTGAGATTGCGGCGACCGTCCAGAACATCGGCACCGCCGCGTCTCCCGCCACAACGGCGACCTGGCGCAGCATTGAGGGCATCGCCCCGTTCGCGAAGGTGTCTGGCTTCAGCAAGCTTGACCCGGTGGAGAATGTGGGCGCGCTCGGCCTGCCTACCGGACAGGCAGGCGCGAAGAAGAATGTTCCCAGAGAAATTTACTTCTACCTGCCGTCATTGGGGGAGACGTAATCAAACCGAAGGACTTTGTCCGTGGGGCCCGATGTGAATCCCACACTTGGGGACCACCCTTGGTTCCTGCTTTTCCCGACACGTCAACATTGCCCGCGCTGGCATACTACCTTGCCCCCCGATACTAAAGAACTGCTCGCGAGAAACCGGCCTCCCCGCAGGATTCAAGCGAAGACATAGAGAGTGGGTGGCGCACCAGGTAACTCACCCGACTTTGCGCCGACGGAGCATGGTGGCGTTGTGATATACTTAAGGCAATGAAAGGAACACGAGGCATGGCATTCTTTCTCGCCGCGCTTGTTGCGGGAGTGGCGTGGTGGTTTTTTTCGGGGGGGTATGGGAATGCTCACAAAGTAGTTGCGCAGACAGCAGGAGCGCCCACGGCGGGCACGCCTGCGGGGACGATGACGATATCGTGCGCCCCGCAAGTTACTATACCGGGCGCGAAGTTCAGGAATTTGCCGCCGTATCCGCGCGAACGGGCAGGCACACAAATAGCCGTGCATTGGGTGGTATGGGGAACGGGAGAATTCGCGCGAGCGTTCCGCAACTGCGAGGCGGCAGGAAACGAATGCGAGTTCGACACGGGTACGCCCAAGAGTGAACCGTCGCGGTATACGTGCGCAGGAAATGTAACGACTACCATCAACCGCGTGGAAAGCTACTACTGGATAGTGGCGGACTCCGGCATCACGGGAACGGGCTCGGGGGAAGCTCCACGGACGAAGACGTTTGATGGCATCAGTTTCAAGGCAGCCAGCGCGACCGAGGGTGGCGGCACACCGCCGCCGCAGGGCCTGCCGGAACCTACGCCGCCGCAGAAACCAAAGTATCGGGAACTTTAATGGCACATAGCAAAGAGCACATAGCGAAGAGCGGGTTGCGAAACGCGAATGAGTCGCTTCATGCATGCGCTATGCGCTATGCGCTATTTGCTATTGGCTCTTAGCTAATATCATGGCGAACGGAGAATATACAGGAACAAACCCTCAACCGCAGATGGCGGGTGCGGCGCCCCGCGGTCCGGGAATGAGCCGGAATGCGTGGATCGCGGCGGGGATTATCATATTTATAGCGCTTGTCGCTGCGCTCGCGGCGCGGACGTTTTTCCGGGGCGATACCACAACGCTCACGCTCCCCGGCGACCTTACGCCCGGGCAGATAGCGACTTTGAGGGCTCTCGCGGCGCGAGCGGAGGAGATGCATATAAACGCCGGAGAGTCGCCGATGCTTACCGAGGTGCAGGCGAGAACGCTTGAAGCGTTCCTCTATGCCTCATCTGGCATTTCCCATTCTTCCGAATTGACTCCGGAGCAAAAGGTGACGCTTGAATCACTTACTAGATAGGTGTGATCCCCGAGGTTGAACCTCGATATCGGGAAGTTGAATTTGATACAATATAAACATGCTGAAGAAAAATATTCTTTGGGTTGCGGCAGTGGGGGTTGTGGCATTCGTGTTTGGGTCTGGCTTGAAGTTCATGATGGCCGCCGAGTGGAAAGGTCCGACCGCAAAACCCCCGGGCAACAATGCCGAAGCGCCCATAAACGTGGGATCGTTGACCCAGACGAAATCAGGCGGTCTTACCGTTGGAGGGAAATTAACTACAAACGGAACGCTCGACGTTGCGGGCGGGCTTATCACCATCAGGCCGTGGCAGTTTATAGTGGACACTGGATCTTTAAGATTGGGCAATATTCAAACTTGGGCGCCGAACGGAACGGTGATAATAGGGTCCGTGCCGAGCGTTGCCCCTCCGAACGGCGTAAGGTTGAACGTTAACGGTAAGCTTCAGATAACCGATGGCACGCAGAGTTTGAACAGAGTGCTTGCTTCCGATGCGGCGGGCGTTGCGCGATGGGAGGATGTGAGTAATTTGGTTTCCGGCGGAGGGAGCAGTGCAACACTGCCCGACTGGGTGCAGAGTCCGTCCGGGCCGGACAAGGTGCCTGTCGCTGACCAGAACGGAAATGTGTCGTGGCAGATTGTGCAACAAGGCGGTGGCGGAGCCGCGGGCGTTTCGAAGATAATCGCAGGCATTGGAATTGCGGTGGATCCTGTCGGTGGAACGGGCGAAGTGAAAGTGAGCGCGACTGGAGGCGGATCGGGAAACGCGAGCGCAGCGTCTTTCAAAGGCGCATGGTGCGGATATGGGTCGCGATACGGGAATCCCGCGACCGGCGAAAAAAATAAATCGGGAACTGGCGGCATTGGTTTTGGATACCAGAATTGCGGAGATGATGATCCTGCTGAAAGCTGTCCTGCGGGATTCTCTCGCGCCGAATTCCGGGACACGGCAAACACGGGAGAGATACATTATTACTACACTTGTATAAATACGAGCGGAGCCGCGCCGAGTGTTTCCGGCGGGAATATAATCAACTCCGGCGCTCCGGTTATCAAGATGGGTGTTTCACAGATAAGTTCGTGGACGGCGGATTGCAGTCCTAGAAATGAATGCAGTTATAGGGGGAGCTTCCCCGTTAATTTTAAGGGCAAACCGTTTTCCGGCACGCCGGGCGTAACAGTAGTAGCTGAAACCGAAAGTTATATGCCGGTGAGCATTAATGTTACCAATGTTTCAAGCAAAGGATTTACTGTTGTGGCGCGCGGTCCTGTTGGAGGCGGCGGAACGGTTCAGCCATTAAATCTTACCAATAATACGTTCACGTTCAGATGGCTTGCGGTATCAGAGGAGAAATAAAAGATTATTGTTCTGTGCTTGTTGCGGACGCCGTATAAAAAATCTGGCGTGTAGTTTTGGCCAAACCGCCTAAAAATCTATATCCTTCAATCTCAAGCGTATTCAATCCGTCCTGAAGCATTATTGATTTTTCCCACTTTCCGCCTTCGAAGACCTGCACTTCTTCGCCGTTCACGAGAAGCTTGTCGCCGCCGGAGAGAGTGCCACGGATAATGAGTTTTTCCGTGTCGGACGGAGTGATGCCTCGCGGAGGGTAGTCTATTATAAGCGTTGGTGTTCCGAAGATTGCGGAGAAGCGCACGGCAACATATATAACAATGACGATAACGATGGCACCAATCCAAATGTGAGCGGTGGACGCTTCCTTGAAGCGGTTTGTGGGCAAGGCGTCGGCGGCGCCCGATGTTTTTACCAGCGTTTCTTCCCTTAGATTCTGCCACCATGCTTCCCCGTCGAAGTCGAGCAGCCCTCCGAGTTTGCGGAGGTAGCCGCGCACGTAGGGGGCGGGCGGGAGCGCGTCGAAGTTGCCCGCGATGAGGTGTTCAAGATGCGCAATCGAGATATTCGAGGACTGCGACACTTTTTCAAGCGTCCAGTTTTTGTCGCGTATCTTTTCGTGGAGGAGCGTACCGAATTGTTGAGGGGTGTACTCGGGCATAGCGTCTAGGGTTTAGAGTATAGAGTTTAACGCAAAACGCAAAATATGAATCTTGGGTGGTTATGAATGGTCCGTGGTTGAAGGTTGCGCGATGCGAGTTTAGTTTTGGGGTTTAGGTCTATAGGTAAAATCCAGGCTCGCCTCCAAAACTTTCAACCAATAACTACGTAATAGATTCGTTGTTCTGCTCAAACTTTTCGAAGTACACGTCGCGGGGCTTGGCGCCGTCGCCGGGGCCGATAAGCCCTTTCGCTTCCATAAGGTCAAGGAGGCGGGCTGCGCGGGCGTAGCCGACTTTGAGCCGCCGCTGGAGGAGCGACGCCGAGGCGCGCTTCGCCTCGAAGACGCACGCCGCCGCTTCATCAAGGAGCTTGTCACTGTCGCCATCGTCCGCAAATTCGTCGAAGTTGACGCTATTCATGTCGCGCGGCACGACTTCACTGTTCGCGGGGATCACCGCGTCGAGCACCGTGGGTTCGTTGTGGTCGCGGATGAAATCCGCCACCGCGTTTACTTCGGATTCCGGAATATAAGCGCCCTGGATGCGTCTTGGTTTCGAAAGTTCCGCGGAGACGAATAGGAGGTCCCCGCCGCCAAGGAGCTTCTCCGCGCCGGCAGTGTCCAAAATCGTGCGGGAATCGATTTGGCTCGCGACCTGGAGCGCGATGCGGCTCGTGATGTTCGCCTTGATGAGCCCCGTGATGACTTCAACCGAGGGGCGCTGCGTGGAAAGCACGAGGTGGATGCCCGTCGCGCGCGCCATTTGCGCCAGCCGCACGATGGAGCCCTCGACTTCGCGTCCGAAAGTGGTCATGAGGTCGGCGAGCTCGTCCACTACTATCATGAGGTAGGGCAGAGGATCTTCCTTATGGTTCGCATTGTAACCCTTGATGTCGCGGCAGCCTTCGCCGAGGAGCACATCGTAGCGGCGGTCCATTTCCGCAAGCGCCCAGCGGAAGACGCCGATGGCTTTTTTGTTTTCGGTAATGACGGGAGAGATGAGATGTGGGATGCCCTCGTACACGGAGAGTTCCACGCGTTTGGGGTCGATCATGATGAATCGGAGGGTGGCGGGGGAATTCTTGTAGAGAAGCGAGATGATGAGCGAATGTATCGTTACGGATTTCCCGGAGCCGGTTGCCCCCGCGATGAGGAGGTGGGGCATTTTCTCGACGTTCCCGAATATCGGTTCTCCGGTAACGTCCCGCCCGATGGCGAAGGAGAGGAGGCCGGTTGACTGGAAGTCGGGGTACCCCATGAGTGAGCCGAGGCGGACGAGCGCCGCCGCTTTGTTGGGCACCTCGATTCCCACGAGTGACTTCCCCGGGATAGGCGCTTCGATGCGGATAGGGTGCGCGGCGAGGGCGAGCGCCAGGTCCTGATGGAGCGCGGTGATGCGGGAAAGCTTCATTCCTTCCGCGGGCTTCAGGGTATAGCGGGTGACTTTGGGGCCGATATTGATTTCTCCCATTTCAACGGAGATGCCGAAGGACTCGAGTGTGCGCTTGATGATGTTTGCGTTCGCGCGGAGGTCGCCGGTGGTGGGTCTCTCCGTACTCGACTGGAGAAGTGAAAGCGGCGGCGGGGTATAGTTTGCCGGCACGACCGGTTTTTGCGCGCGGTTTTTGCCCGGCGCGGCTTTTGCCGGTTCCGCAATCACCACATCCTCATTCTCGGGTTCCTCCTCGTCTTTTTCGGCTTCTTTCTTCTTCTCTTTTGTGCCGGCTGCATTTTCATTTCCCTCTTCATTTTCATCCCGTGCTTCTTCCTCGTCGGGAATTTCTCCGGCGGCCGCCGGATACGCCTCGCGCACGGCACGTTTTTCGCGGATTGCACGGCGGAATCGCGAAAAGTCGAGGGGCACATTCGCCGCAACGAGAAACCCCACGAGGAGAAATACGCTGTTTAAAATCCCTGCGGCGAGGTTCCCGAAGGGCACGCGGAGCGAGCCGAAGGCAAGTCCCACCAGGCCGCCCTTCCCGGGGAGCCCGATTTCGATGAGTCCCAGGATTGAGAGAAGGACGAGCGTGCCGCCGAGCGACGTGGTGGCAAGGAGCCGTTGCCCTTCGGAGAAGACCAGGACGCCCGCGGCAAAGAGGAGCGTTGCGGGAAGCACGACGTATCCCGCGCCGAGGAATGCCTCGAGAATTTTATAAAGGAAAGCGCCCGCCGGTCCCGCTTTTCCGAATTGCGCGAGGACAAAAATCACCGCCGCGCCTGCGAAGATGATTGCCCAGATGCCTTTCTTCGTCGCGTCGTGGAGACGCGAGAGCGACGAGGGTTCGTCGCCGCCATTCCGCTTCCCATTTTTATTCTTCGCCATTTATTGGGTACTTTATAGTGTCTATATTGTCGTATAAGAAGGCATAAAACTCAAACACACCGCTGTGTGGTTTGCGGGCATGGAGTAGTAAAGTGGCCGTGTATTAATCGAGCGAGTGCAGATTCACCGCGAGTTCGTCTTCCCAAATCATCTCGGGATAGCTTTGGAGGATTGCTTTTACGTAGCGTTTTCGCTCATCGTACGTTTCTTGATCTCGCGCTTCAAATTTTGTGGTGATATAGGGACCATTTTGCGAGGCGCGTAGGATAATCATGCCGTCGGGGAAATCCGCGCGCGTGCCGTCGTCGTCTGGAATAACTTTGTCGTCAGTGATCTTCGCATTGGGGAAGTCGCGTTTGAATTTCACCGACAAGTCTTTTATTACCTTGACTTTTTTATCGTCCGGACAGCCAATTTTTATTTCTGGAGAGGAGATGTAATGCGGAAATTCGCGACACAGGGCATTGAGCGACACGTTTTTATCTGAAAGATACTCAAGGATGCGGAGCGTGGCATAGGTTGCGTCATCGTAGCCGTATGCATTGTCGGCGAAAAAGAAATGGCCCGAAAGCTCACCGCCAAAGGCGGCGCCTGTTTCGGCAATCTTCGCTTTTATAAAGGGATATCCGGTGCGCCACATGATTGGTGTACCGCCGTTTTGCTCGATGACTTTAGCGGTGAGCTGGGAACAGAGTCCGTTATAAATAATTTTTGAGTTAGGAAAACGCTCGAGTATCTCTTTGGAATAAATTGCAAGGAGCACATCGTTCCATAGCACATTTCCCTTTTCATCCACAATGCCGATACGGTCGCCGTCTCCATCAAAGGTGACTCCAAAATCAGCTTTGTTTTCAAGAACTGCTTTGCTGACACGCTCCATAACCACGGTGGCGGTGGGGTCGGGCGTGCCGATGGGGAAATGCCCATCCGGTTCGAGATTGTAACCCATGACCTCGCACCCCGCTCTTTCAAATATCTTTGGGTTGAAGAGCCCCGTCGTTCCACGCCCGGCGTCAACCACAATTTTAAATTTACTTTTTATGTCCACTCGTTTCAGCACGTCGCGCGCATAGTCTTCCACAAAATCATCCCACGCGCTGTCTTTGAGTGCGGTGACTGTTCCAGTCTTTTCCGGTTTGAAGAATGTTTCTTCCTCTACCATTTTTCGTATTTCTTGTACGTCCTCTATTTGAGTGTTGCTGGAAAATCCAGTTGCAAGCTTGAAGCCGTTATAATTCCAAGGGTTGTGCGATGCGGTAATCATCACTCCGCCGTTGGTCTGGAATCGGTATTGCCCGAAGTACACCATTTGCGTCATTACCATGCCAAGGTCGATGATGTCTATCCCCGTCGCAGCCATGCCGCGCACGAGCGCGTCATGGTATTGCGGGCCTGTGAGCCGGCAATCATACCCCACTACCGTCTGCCGTATTTTTCTTCGGCGGAGGAAGGTGCCGTATGCTTTCCCAATCGCCTCGACTTTTTCCGGGTCGAGGTCCACGTCGGCGATTCCGCGGATGTCATAATTTCTGAATATGTAAGGATTTATTTTCATAGCATTTATTGTAATGTAGGCGAGGCAAGCTCACAACCTGGCGTAGCGGTTTTTTTAGTGTATATTAGTTCGTAGGCCGGAATCAAACGGCGCGCGCGGCAGGATTACTTCCGCGCAACAATTGAAAAGGAGTTATGAATTTAATGAGCAGAATTAGCAGAGAATCCAGTAAAGCACCGGCGAGTAAGCGGGTTCTTATAATCATGATCGTCCTGGCGTTTTTTGCCTTCGTAATAACTGGAGTAGCCCTCGTAGCAGGCACTGCCGCTTTAGTGTGCGGTTTGGGGAAAGTTGTCGGGGTTCAACTGAACTTTTTCTGGGTTTATAATGCGGTCCTCGCTATTCTTGTTCTTGTCTATGCGCTTAATATAATTCGAATGATAGCCAAGAGATTGAGATACGAGCGGTTTGAAAAGCTAAGAAAAACTGGATAATTTTTTCTCAAGAAATTTCGCCTCGCTAGTCCACCGATTAGCGAGGTAATTTTATCCCGTTAGAGATGTAATACCCCGCCACTTGCGGCGCCAAGCCGTTGTTTCGGATAATAGACCTGTTCCCTAATAACCTTTCTATCGGAATTTCCATATTTTGGCTACGGCTTTGCAAAGATTTTTCACCAGATACGCTGTATATGCTTCAAAATTTTTGCTTCGCCTCGCCTAAAATCTGAAGATTCCGCTTACGAAAATTATTAGGGAACAGGTCTAATTCCAGCGGGGATTCAAATACCCCGCGGGAATTTCTAACGGGATTTATACGCCGACTTTCAAAATGCTCGGAGGTTTGCGGCGCGAATGTTGTTGCGCAAGAATTCCAAGGGGCAAGAATACCGAGGTTGAACCTTGGTACTTCCTACTCATGACTCATGACTCATGATTCGTGATTCTTGATTCATACGCCGCGTTGACGCCGCAAGTTTATAAGAATATAGTTCATCTCGTTATACAATGCCTGAATTTTTGAACAGTTCCCTCGGATTCAAGCTCTCGGTGCCGCAAGTGGTCCGGGAGATTATTCGTTTTATGAATGAGGATACAAGGCGGAAATACAAAGTTACGATCGGAACCGACTCGGAGCGTTTACCGGAAAACAAAGCCGATTTTGTGACTGCTCTTGTCGTGCACCGCATCGGAAACGGCGGGAGGTATTTTTGGAGGCGTTTGGAATATGGCTCTATCCACACGCTTCGCGACCGTATAATCAAAGAAGCTCTCATTTCACTTGATATCGCGAAAGATGTGCTTGGGGAATTAAAACAGGCATCCGCGCCCCAGTTCAGTTTTGAAATTCACGTGGATGTGGGTGAAAACGGTTCCACAAAACCCATGATTCAAGAAGTGGTGGGGATGATACGCGCCAATAATTTTGAGGCGAAAACGAAACCGGAGAGCTATGCGGCGACAAACGTGGCGGACAGGCACGTATAGGATAGCGTTAAGTGATAAGTGGTAAGTAGGTGAAACTTAAAGCTTTAAACTTAACGCTTAACGCTATGCCAATGGATACGTTAGCCTTCGACATCGAAACGCAGAATTTTTTCACCGACCCCGGCGTGGGGTGGGACAACTTCGAGGCCTTGAAAATTTCCGTGGTAGGCATGTATTCCTACAATCAGGACAAGTATTTTTGCTTTGAGGAGTCCGAGATGCGCGCGGTGGCGGACTTGTTCGACACCGCGAATCGCATCGTGGGGTTTAGCATCAACCGGTATGACGTACCCGTGCTCCAGGCATACTTCGGGCGTTTCAAAACAGGGACGAAGCCGGACTTGTGGCAGAAGGAGCGGGTGGACTTGCTCAAGGAAATCGAGATGGCGACGGGCTCGCGCATCAGCTTGAGCAAGGTAGCGGAAGCAAACCTTGGCGCGGGGAAGGACAAAGCCGGGTCGGAAGCGCCGGAGCTCTATCGGGCGGGGAAAATCGCGGAGCTTAAAGAGTATTGCCTGAAAGACGTGCGGCTCACGAAAGGAATTTATGACCTCTATCGGCGGCAGGGGTTTTTGATGGTGCCGGAGCGCGGGACGGGGAAACTGCTCAAGGTAACGTTCCCTACACTGCAGATTCCGACGGCGCGGCTCTTCTAGCCATTAGCCGACCGTTTGCTCGAAAAGGGGCTGGTGATTGAAATTGTCGAATCTACGGAAAATAAATATCAGGCGTGCGAGCCGAAAAAACTGCTTGAAATAGTGAACGAAAAAGCGGAGGCGATAAATAAAGTTTTACCGGAGCTTGAGAAGCTGCATTTCGATACTCCTCCCGAATATCGGGTGTACACCTACCGTGGCAAGGAGGGATGGAAACACTACATGCGCGACATTATAAAAGTGGGCGAACCTTTTTATTCGATTGGCGCGCAGGGTGCGTGGCTTGATGAGCGAGTGAAGTCGTTCGCACCGGGATTTCTTGAGCAGATGAAGAGAAAAAATATTCCGATGCGCCACTTATTCGATTATGGCGTGAAAGAAAATCACCATCCGATTCTCGAGTGCGTAGGAAAGGAATATAAGTTCTTGCCGAAGAAATATTCAACGACTTCCGGCATTGATGTTTTCGGGGATCGCGTCAATATTATGCATCATCAATATCTTGGGAAGGTGGGGACTGACGACGAAATTATGTTTACGGTCATCGTGAATAAAAATCTTGCGGATTCTTTCCGCACATGGTTTGAATACATGTGGGACATGTGCCCCGAATCGTAAGTCCTAATGGCTAAGTTCTAATGGCTCACATATATCTCGATTACGCCGCGACGACGCCGGTTGACCCGCTAGTCATGCGGGCGATGGCGCCCTATTTTTCGGAGAAGTTCGGCAACCCCGGTTCGCTCCATGCATTTGGGCAGGAAGCGATTGCGGCGGTGGACAAAGCGCGCGAGGCGATTGCGAAGAGCATCGGACGTCCGGCAGCCGCCGGATTTCGCGAAGTTATTTTTACGGGGTCGGCAACGGAGGCGAATAATCTTGCGCTCAGGGGCGCGTTTCGAAAAGCCGCCGCCGCATTCGGGGCGGGACGAAACAAATCAAAATTGAGAATTGTAATATCTTCGGTTGAGCATGAGTCTGTCCGGGAAACCGCGCATGATTTGGAAAAGGAGGGCGCTGAAGTGGTGGAAATTCCCGTGAGCCGCGAGGGGATTATCGACCTACACAAGCTGGAGAGCGCGTTAAACGAGCGGACGGCGCTGGTCTCGGTCATGTATGCGAACAATGAAGTGGGGACGGTGCAGCCAATTTCTGAAATTTCTAAAATCATAAGGAATTTCAGAGCGTCACGCGTCACGGGCCAGGCGTCACGGCGGAGAATCCATGGCCCATGGCCCATGACGCATGACGCATGGCCGTTCTTTCATACCGACGCTGTGCAAGCTTTTCAGTTTCTCGATTGTAATATAGAGGGGCTCGGCGTGGATATGCTCACGCTCTCCGCGCATAAAATATATGGGCCGAAGGGGGTGGGGGTATTGTACGTGCATTCGCAGGAACAAGGAACAAAGAACAAGGAACAAGGTTCCCGCTCCCCCTCGTCCCTTGTCACTGGTTACTTGTCCCCGATAGTCACGGGTGGCGGGCAGGAGTTCGGGCTCCGGTCGGGAACGGAAAACGTGCCCGGCATCGCGGGGTTCGCGGCAGCTGCGCGCCTTGCGGCAGCCGCGCGCGCAAAGGAGCGGGTGCGCCTCGGCGCACTGCGGGAAGAATTGTGGTCGGGAATTAAAAAGGCATGTCCGCGGGCGGAAATGAACGGGGTAGAAAATTCCCCACGCACTCTTTCTGGCATCCTTAACGTGTATTTTCCCGGGAGTGCCGCCCAAGAGCTGCTTACGAAGTTAGACATCGCCGGACTCGCGGCGTCCGCAGGGCCCGCATGCAGCAGCCGTGCCGCCGCGCCCTCCCATGTGGTGCACGCGCTTGGGCATTCGAAGAAAAGAGCGAGTGAGAGCGTGCGGTTCAGTATGGGAAAGTACACAACGCCGGAAGAAATCCGGGAAGCGGTTCGCATCATCGCGGACGCCACAACTTCCTGATTTTCGTTGCGAAGTCCTCAAAATGTCGTTATATTAATTACGTAAGGGGCAATCCTCTATTATTATAGAGATGATGAAAAAACCTTCAGGAATATTTATAGGGGGCGTTGTCGCAGGCGCGTGTGCGCTTGCGCTCTTATTTGTGCCTGCAGCGCAGGCAAATTTCTTGGGCGACATTATGAACGGGATTTATTCGTTCTTTGTGCCGTCGGCGACAAATGCGCCGCGCGGGGCGGCGGCACAAGCACCCGCGCCGCTGTATCAGCCGGCGATTGATTACGAAAAAGCGGTAGTTGCGGCGGTGAAGAAGGCGGAGCCGGCGGTTGTGTCCATCACTGTTACAAAGAATGTTCCCATTATCGAGAACTGTCCCTCGAGCCCTTTCAGAAATCTTCCCCCGGAGTTCCGGCAATTCTTCGGCGATGCGCCGGAATTTTTCACTCCGTGCGAGAAGGGGACGCGGGAGGAGGATGTGGGCGGAGGGAGTGGATTCATTATTTCTTCCGACGGGTTGGTGCTTACGAATAAGCACGTAGTGAGCGACACACGGGCGTCCTACACTGTGCTCGCCAACGACGGGAAAAAGTATGATGCGAAAGTACTTGCGCGTGACCCGGTGCAGGACCTCGCGATTTTAAAGGTTAATGCAAAGGGGCTTACCATGGTGGAGCTTGGTGATTCCGACTCTGTGGAGCTTGGGCAGACCGCAATCGCGATTGGGAACGCGCTTGGCGAGTTTCGCAACACGGTTTCCGTGGGGGTGATTTCCGGGCTTGCGCGTACGGTGACGGCTTCGGGCGGCGATATGGTTGAAACGATTACGGGAGTGCTCCAGACCGATGCGGCGATCAACCCCGGGAACTCGGGGGGTCCGCTCTTGAATCTCCGGGGCGAGGTGATAGGCATCAACACTGCGATTGCTTCCTATGCCCAAAATGTGGGTTTTGCGATACCGGTGAATCGCGCGAAGCGCGCGATTGCGTCGGTTAAGAATACCGGGGAGATTCAGACGCCGTTTCTGGGTGTCCGCTACGCACTTATCGTTCCCGAAGTGGCGAAGAAGCAGAAGCTTGCGGTAGAGTACGGTGCATTGGTGCGCGGCACGGAAGACGGACCTGCGGTCGCTCCCGGTTCTCCGGCAGAGAAAGCAGGAGTGCTCGCGGAGGATATTATTCTTGAAGTGAACGGCGCCAAAGTGGACAAGGATCATCTGCTGGTCGACATGATTGCGGCAAAGGATGTGGGTGAGAAAGTGACGCTCACTGTCCGCCGCGGCACGAAGACGCTTACGCTCACCGCGACGCTGGCGAAGCGGCCGACGGATTAAATACTTATAACCAATAACGTATGACTTATAACGAATCGGGTGCGGCTTGTATCTGCGCGCCGTTATCGGTTATAAGTTATCAGTATCAAGTTGTGCGTTAATTATTATGCCTCAATTCCATCGTTTCACCATCAAAGCCCAAGAAGCGCTCCAGAATGCGCAGGAGCTTGCTGCGCGGAAAAGCCACGGAGAACTAAAAGTGCTTCACCTTCTCTCCGCGCTTTTGGAAGACCAGTCATCTCTTGTGAACCCGGTGCTTACGCGGCTCGGCGTGAATCTTGAGAAGCTCCAAGAGCAGATAGAACTTGAACTCGACCGCGTTCCGAAAATCGTGGCCAACTCCAACGTGGGGCAGCTTTACTTGTCCCACGAGATTATGCGCGTGCTCGACCAGGCGGCGAAAATTGCGGCGCAGCAGAAGGACGAGTTCGTTTCCTGTGAGCATCTCCTGCTTGCGATACTTGATGTGCAGGCGGCGGCGAAGTCGGTGCTCGAGCAATTCGGCGTACGCCGGGATACGGCATTCCGGGTGTTGGCGCAGCTCCGCGGCTCGGTGCGCGTGACAGACGAGACGCCCGAGAGCAAGTTCCAGGTGCTTGAGAAATATGCGATTAACGTTACGGAGAAAGCCCGCGCGGGGGAGCTTGACCCGGTAATCGGCCGTGAAGAAGAGTTGCGCCGTGTGATGCAGGTCTTGTCGCGCCGCACGAAAAACAACCCTGTGCTTATCGGGGAACCCGGTGTGGGAAAAACCGCCATTGTGGAGGGCCTGGCGCAGCAAATTGTGCATGGCGACGTGCCGGAGCCGCTTAAAGGGAAAGAGATTCTCATGCTTGATTTGGGAGCGCTCATCGCCGGCACGAAGTTCCGGGGAGAGTTCGAGGACAGGCTCAAGGCTTTTATGAAGGAGATTAAAAATGCGAGCGGGAAACTAGTTCTTTTTATCGACGAAATACATACCATCGTGGGGGCGGGTGCGGCGGAGGGCGCGGTGGATGCGTCGAACCTCTTGAAACCGGCGCTCGCCCGCGGGGAATTGCATGCTATCGGTGCGACCACCATCCGCGAGTATCAGCGCTACATAGAAAAAGACCCCGCGCTTGAGCGGCGCTTCCAGCCGATTATGGTGGAAGAGCCTTCCATCGAAGACAGCATTGCCATTTTGCGGGGGCTGAAGGAGAAATATGAAATACATCACGGGCTCCGCATCAGCGACGAGGCGATTGTGGAAGCTGTGAATCTCTCGGCGCGGTACATCACCGACCGTTTTCTTCCCGACAAGGCGGTTGATTTGATTGACGAGGCGGCGGCGGCACGCCGGCTTGAATCCGAGAGTTTGCCGAAAGAAATCGACACGATGCGTCGGGATATCCGCCGGCTTGAAGTGGAGCGGCAGGCGCTCGGCCGCGAGGGCGAGGGGAAAACGCACGCCAGCCGGCTCAAGGAAATCGACGCGACGCTACACGACCTTAAGAATAAGAACGACGAGTTGTCGGCGCGGTGGCACACCGAGAAGATTAAATTCGAAACACTCCACGAATTGCGCCGGAAAATCGAAACATTGAAGCGCGAAGCGGAGGTGGTGGAGCGCGAGGGAAATCTTGAGCGAGTGGCGCAGATTACGTATGGCGAGCTTCCGCAGGCGGAAAAGGACTACGCGCTTTTCGAGAAGAAACACTTCTCCGCCCGAGGCGGAAGCGCCCCGCGCCGCAAGAAAACCCGTCCGAACGGCAGTTCCGCCGGGCGGGAATCCGAGTCCGGCGACGGACAGTTTCTTAAAGACGCGGTGGACAAGGAGGATGTGGCGGCGGTGGTGTCGGTGTGGACCGGTATTCCTATCATGCGGGTGCTCGAGTCCGAGAGTGCAAAGCTCACGAAAATAGAGGAGGTGCTCGCAGGGCGGGTGGTGGGCCAGCGGCAGGCGATTACGGCGGTTGCGAACGCCTTGCGCCGCGCGCGCGCGGGACTTTCCGACGAGCACAGGCCCCTCGGTTCTTTCATGTTCTTGGGACCCACGGGCGTGGGGAAAACGGAGCTTGCCCGCGCGCTTGCGGAGTTTATGTTTGATGACGAGAAAGCTCTCGTGCGAATCGATATGTCGGAGTACATGGAGCGGCATGCGGTAAGCCGTCTTGTCGGGAGCCCACCGGGGTACGTGGGGTACGAAGAAGGAGGGCAACTCACGGAGATCGTGCGTCACCGGCCTTACAGCCTGATTCTCTTCGATGAAATCGAAAAAGCGCACCCGGAGGTATTCAACTTATTGCTCCAGATTTTGGACAATGGGCGGCTTACCGATGCGAAAGGGAAGATGGTGAATTTCAAGAATGCCATTATTCTTATGACCTCAAACGTGGGAAGCGAACACCTGCGCGCGATGTCGTCGCTGGGGTTTTCTTTCGGGGACGAGAATGGGGCGAAGGACGTTGAGGAAGAAGCGTATAAAAGCAAAGTGATGATGGCGCTCCGGGAAAGCTTCCGGCCGGAGTTTTTGAACCGCATTGACGAGGTCATCATTTTCAATCCTCTCGCGAAGTCCGACATCGAGAAAATTGTCGAAATTCAGATTAATCTCCTTGAACAGCACCTCGAAAAGAACAACATCACTATCAAGGTGGACGTCGCTGCGCGGGAGCACCTTGCCCGGGAGGGATTCAGCGCGGAATTCGGAGCGCGCCCGCTGAAGCGGTTGCTCCAAAAAGTGATTCTTGATAAGCTTGCGGACAAAATAATCCGGGGAGAAATCAAAAACGGTGACAAAGTTAAAATCCATTTTAAATCAAATTCCCTGGTGGTTGGTGTCTAGGGGATTAATTGCCGGGCTTGCCTGGTGGCTTCTCCCGTTCTGGCTCTTCTTTTTGGTTGCGAACGGTTTATATTGGGCGTCGTGGTTCCAGGTGAAAGCATTTATAGTTCCTCTGTTTGCCGTGCTTTTTCTCGGGGCGATATCTCCGCCTTCGCTATGGGCTGCGTTATGCATCGGAATCATTTTCTTCCTTATGCTTGGCGCGAAAGAGCTTACGTTTATTCACCGTACCTTGATTTACGAGTTTCTTGGCATTGCACTGCTTTTTTCGGGTGTCCTTCAGATAACAATGCGTACCGAGGGGATGGATCAGATTTATGTTCCTTTTGTATACTTTGTTTTCGGGGTTATTTTCTTCGCGTTTCGCGAAAGTGCTTCGCGGTATAAGCAGATGCAGGGGGAGGGGGGTGTTGAAGAACGCCGCCGGAGTTTCTTGAAAAGTGCGGTTGCCGGTCTTGTACTATGGGAATATGGAAGCGTGCTTTCGGGGCTTCCGCTCGAACAGATCCCCAAGAGCGCCGCGCTATTTGCGGGCGCAGTCGCCCTTTTCTTTCTCTCTGCGCCCGCGGCGGAGGGGGGCGGCCGCCATATCCGCGCGTACGCCGGAGTGGCGCTCGGTGTGCTCGTTAGCGTACTGCTCGCCACCGAATGGACTTCATGATGGAGATCCCGTGAGAAGTTTAGTTGGGGGCGCGGTAAATCCTAAAATTGGAGAAGAAAGTTTTATTGAGGCGTCCTGCCCCATTTTAACACTGCCTACTGGACATTAGTCGCGCTATGGGTCTTGCGAAAAGGAGTTAAAAGATACGAGAGCAGCAACTTAACAGGGGCCAGGATATAAGAATAAATCAAATTTTTAAGCAAAAGTCCTTGGCCATTTTGCTCTCACTGGTTTGGAGAAGAATTTGATTGTCAGAAAAGATCCGCAGTTGTTATGAAACACACACTTTTAACTGGATGAAAGCAATTATAGTTGGACTTCGTAGCTTTTTGGGGTACAAGTATATGCATCGGCGCCGCCCGGCGTTTCCCGGGCACCCAGACTTTTAACGACGCTATGAAAGCAATTGTGCTTGCCGCGGGGTATGCCACTCGCCTTTATCCGCTGACGCTCACTCGGCCGAAGCCCCTGCTTCCTATTGCGGGGCGGTCGATACTCGATCATATCCTGGACAGATTGGAGGAGGTTGGCGGCATTGACGAGGTATATGTGGCAACCAATGCGAAATTCGCTTCGCTGTTTGAACGTTGGGCGGCGGAACGTATGATGACCGCAACGCCGGTATCGATTGTGGATGATGGCTCCACGAATGAGGAGAACAAGCTCGGGGCGATCGGTGATATCGCCTTCGTAGTGCACACGCGGCATATTGTGGATGATGTGGTGGTGATAGCGGGCGATAACCTAGTGAACGGCAGCCTTAAAGATTTCGGTTTGTTGTGCCGGAAGAAGGGTGCTCCTGTGCTTGGAGTCTATGATGTCCGGAACAAGGAAGACGCCAAGAAGTTCGGCGTTGTGAGCATGGATGCAGAAGGAGTAGTCGTGCGTTTTGAGGAGAAGCCGCGCGTTCCCGAAAGCACGCTGATAAGTATGGCGCTTTATTTTTATCCGCGCGGCGTGCTTCCGTTGCTTGACTCATATCTTAATGAGGGAAACCGTCCCGATCCGTCCGGGAATTTTATCCAATGGTTGTACACGCGGATACCGGTGTACGGGTGGAAGCTGGGGGGGGTGTGGTTTGACATCGGCTCCCCCGAAACGCTCGCGGAGGCACGCGAGGCGTTTTCGAAGATTCAGAGGGGAAGAACTCAAGGTTGACTCGGCAATTTTTCCTGCCGGGTTGACCCCGTTAGAGGCAGAGGGTCGTTGCGAGCCCTCGCGGCCTCTAACGGGGTTGACATAGTGCCGCATCATGGAATATATTCCCGTTCATGCAGGATAAGACGGGAGATTTTGTAGGGAAGAAATTGTACGAGATCAGTTACGCTCTTTGCCGCGTTGCTGCGCGCATTCACCCGGGGGTGGGAGCGAGATTGGAAGAGAGCGCATTTCAAATTGTGGAGTTATCGAATTCCTTGAACATTCAGGATGTTCGGCGCATTTTTGATATAACGAAAAATCAGATAAGACTCGGCGCAGATTCCGGAATCATACATAAGGGGAACAGCGAGGTTATTCTTGGGGAGATAATGAAACTTGAGTCATTTTTGCGCTCTGGGAAAGAGATTGAAATCGGCAATAGAGCAGAAATCGAAGGTATTTTCTCAAATCAAGATTTTCCGGAAAAGAAGAAATCAAAGAGTGATGATGGCAATCCCATAAAATTAGAATCCGGCAATTCTAGGGTGCAAACTGAAGGATATGTTGAAGAAGCAAACGAAGACAGGCAGTCGGTAGAAATACGGCAAAGGTCAGTGCTTGACTTCATAGAAAAATCCGGCAATTGCCGGATGAGAGACTTAGTTGAGCAGTTTCCGAATTCGAGCGAAAGAACGTTGAGAAACGATGTTCAGTTTCTTTCGGCAAGGGGTCTTATTGAGCGGCTTGGTGAAGGAGGGCCCGGAACCTATTACCGCCACAAATCCCCCATATCGCAGTCTTCTACGAGGGATTGACATTTCCGGGGAAGGTTCTGTTTTTCTTGGGCAGTAACCTTTAAATACATGCCTCGTTTTAATAATTAGCTGCAACAGTTGGCTTTTCCCAACGATTGTGGTATCCTTGACTAGAAGTGGTTCAGGTTCCGCTTTAGGGCGGGACGTGAGGCTGAGCCAGTGGAGTAGCGTTAAGCGGTGAGCTTTAAGGTTTTAGGACTTGGGGCCTATTTTTAGGTTTCTATCTTAAAGCTAAAAGCTGCAAGCTTATCGCTCTCTGTCCTTCAGCCTCGCGTAAAAGCGAGTTTTTTTATTTTTGTTAACAACGTTCTTTTCTCGGCAATCCTCCTGTCCCCATCCTCACAAGGATTTGGAGGGTCGAGTTGGCGAGGGAAGAACTTTCCGAGATGGAAAGGTCGACGGCCATCTTCAATAGCCTTGCGGCATGCGTGGAAAATTGTCGAAATATTATTCCACGAAGTGTCGTACGGCAGTTGAGGTCGATACTAGATAAGCAAAAAAATCGAAATTAGTAATTAATCAATGAGTACATTCGGTAAAAAGTTTGTTTCTCTAGCGCTCATGACGACCGTCGCAGTATGGGCGTCCGGAGCGCTTCTTTTCGTGCCGGTGGCGAGTGCACAATCTTCGACCGACCTTCAGGCGCAGATTGCACAGCTTCTGGCGCAAATTGCGCAACTACAGGGTCAGCTGAGCACCGGTTCCACCAATGCTGGACCGAGCATGAGCACCCCCGCCTATAACTTTACCCGCAACCTCACTGTGGGAAATACTGGCGCGGATGTGAAAGCTCTCCAACAGTGGTTGAACGGGAACGGCTACACGGTTGCGCAGTCAGGAGCCGGTTCCGCGGGGAATGAGACCACGTATTTCGGGCCTGCCACCAAAAAGGCAGTAGCCGCGTTCCAAGCGGCGAAGGGCATTACGCCCGTCGCCGGATATTTCGGTCCGATAACTCGCGGTGCGGTAGCAGCGATGGCTCCCGTGCAGCAGCCCGTGCAGCAGCCCGTGGAGCAGCCGGTCCAACAGCCGGTAGCAGGGCAGCCCGTGGAGCAGCCGGTCCAACAGCCGGTAGCAAATGCTCCGGCATCGGGCCTCTCGGTAGGTTTGTCGGCGCAAAACCCCGGGGCAGGGTCTTTGATCTCGTCCTCGGCTAGTGCTGCGGCGCGCGTGCCTGTGTTGTCGGTAAATCTGACGGCGGGCATCGCGAGCGGTATCACGGTGACGCAGCTTAAATTCCACAAAACCGGCGTGATTTCCGACAGCTCAATTTCCGGTGCGTACGTTGAAGAGAGCGGTAAAGTATTGGCACAGTACACGTCCATTTCGGGCGGTACGATCTCTTTCCCAGGGATGGCATTGAACATTGCTGCGGGACAGACCAAGACGCTCACGCTCTCAATCGACCCCGCCCAGAACTTGTCTGCGGGCAACACGGTAGGGTTTGCCATGGCGGGTACGTCTGACGTGACGGCAATCGATGCCACAGGGGCAGCGGTTACTCCATCCGGCGGCTTCCCCTTGAACGGCAACACCTTCACGGTGACCTCGGTTTCGAACCCGTCGATCGCCTCGCTTACGATTGCTTCAAGTTCGATCGGAACCACAGTGTATTCCGGATCGAAGAATTCCATCGTGGGCGCATGGAGCTTCACCGGTTCGAACAGCAAGATTTGGCTCAAAGGGCTGAACTTGAAAGTAATCGGCTCGGCGAACAAAGCCGACCTTCAGAACGTAAAGTTGTACGTGAACGGTTCACAGGTGGGGCAGACGCTCGCCGCAGTTCCGGCGGACGGAGGCGCTTACTTTGACCTCACGGCAGCTCCGGCGACCATCAACACCGGCGCAAACAACGTGCAGGTGTACGCGGACGTAATGGGTTCTCCGAATTTCAACTTCCAGTTCGAAATTCTGAACTCGTATGACGTGCTCGCGGTTGACTCGCAGTACAACGTGCCGGTATCGGCGGCATCGAACGTCGGAACACAGGTTTCGATCAACGCCGGGACTCTCACGGTGACGGTGGCGTCCAACACGCCGACGGGCAACCTCGCAGGAGGCCAGACGGGCGTGACGCTTGCGAAGTACAGCGTGTATGCGGCAGGCGAGCCGGTGAAAGTGAAATGGCTTACGTTTAGCCTTACGCTCACGGGCGCGGGCACGACGAGCACATTGGACAGCATGATCAAGAACATGCACCTGGATGACGACGCGGGAGGACAGGTGGGAACCACCATCTCGTCACTCATGACGACGGCGACGTGTGGATCCGGTGCGGAGGCATTCTCGGCGGCAACGTCGAGCCCGGTGAACTGTTTCGGTTCTTCGGGGTCTCCCATCAACTACATCATCCCGGCGAACACCACGCGCATCCTTTCTCTGAAGGGTGACATCCAGTCGGGGGCGAACTTCTCCACAATGAAGGGTTCGCTCGTAGCGGCTGCAGCCAGCAACTTGCAGGGGCTTATCTCGAGCGCGTCGGCGAGTTCCGGCGCGGCTTCGGGAAGCGCACTCACGCTCTCGTCGAGCGCGCTTACCGTCGCGAAGAACACGTCGGTGGGCACGCTCACGGTATCAAAGGGTGCGACGAACGTGCGCGTCGGCTCGTACGCATTCTCGGCTTCATCGGCTGAAGGCGTCACCGTGTCGAACCTTACCGTATTGATGGGAGCGGCAGGCGCCGACTTCCAGAACCTTGCGGTAAAGATCGGCTCGAGCCAGTTCGGTTCCACGCAGTCAACGCTCGCAAACGCCGGTTCCTACTCGTTCTCGGGAACTCCGTTTACGGTGCCTGCGGGAGGGACGACCTACGTTGACGTCTACGCGGACGTGCTCTCGGGCGCGACTGCGGGGACCGATGCGCTTATCACGACTCTGAGCGGCTGTTCCGGTTCGGGCGCAAGTTCGCTTACCGCGGTAAGCTGCACTTCGACGGGCGGCCAGAGCGCGAACGTCGCGGGTCAGTCTACTATAACGGTGACGCTCGACAATTCGCTCTCGCCGGCAACCGGCCAGATCGTAATGGGTTCGACCAGCACGAGTCTTGCGGCCTTCCAGTTCACGGAGACCACCAACATTGAAGACATTAAGATCACCGATCTGAACATCTTCCAACAGGTGGCTTCGACGACCACGCAGGTCATCGCGGGTATCGGCAGCGTGAAACTCTACAAGTCCAACGACTTGACGAATCCGCTCGCCACTGCGGGATCGGCGATAACTTCGGCCGCGACCTCGACGCCGGGTGCAGGGTATTACTACACCTTCCACTTCGGCAACCCGGTAATTATTCCGAAATCGGGTTCCGTTTCGCTTGTCTTGAAGGGCGATATCTCGTCCTACTCTCCTTCGGGAGCGGCGGATAACGCGACGCATATCTTCAAGATTGCGACGTCATCCGGGGACAGCGCGAACGACACGCTGCCGGAAACGATTGTGGCGTTGGGATCTACCTCGAACAACAGCTCTTCGATCACGCTCTCCTCTGCGAGCGGCAATACGCTGACTTTGCTGAGGACGAAGCTTGCGGTAGCTGCGGTTGCGAAGGGGACTACGTCCGACCGTTCGAAGTCCAGTCAGGACGACCTTGGTACGATTACCTTCACGGCGGACAGCGCCGGCCAGGTTCGCTTGAACACCGTTACCGTAACCTTCAGCGGCTTGGCAACGTCGGCGACGACCTTCCTGGGCGGCGTGAACTTGCTTGATGCGAACAACCAGTCCGTCATGTTGACTACTGGTGTTGCGTCGACGACCTCCGGGACGTGTGATACGGCCGCAACCTGTACCAAGACATGGAGCTTGGGCACGACGACAGCCGGATGGCAGGTAACGGCGGGAAGCTCCTACACCTTCACGTTGCGGGTTGATTCCACGGTGCGCGGCGGCACGGCAAGCGTCACTCAAGGCATAAACGCCAGAGTTGTCGCTGCCACGGATGTTGCGTACACGGATGGATCTGATTCTTCGGCGAGCAGCAACATCAACTTGCCTGCGACTGTTGTACCGCTTCCGATTATCAGCGCTTCGTACGTGAACGGTTCGTAGTGCTGGCTCTACCGGTTCGCGTGTAAGTTGAACGCGTACAGGTATGGGTGGCCCCGCCCCTCCATTGGAGGGGCGGGGTTTTGTTTTGGGGAAGAATCCTTTAAAATAGGGCTTGTGTAGGGATTCTCTGCCGGGTTTTCATGCAACTCCACTCACTTTTCAAAACAGTACGCGCCCTCTTTTACTTCACGGTTATAGCGACGCCGTTGTTTTATTTTACCCGGTCGGTATATCCGTACGGCCTCCCGAGAACGCTTTTCTTCCAGGCGGCGATAGAATTTCTTTTCGTTCTCTGGCTTCTGCTTGCGTGGTACGAGCCAAAGTTCCGCCTTACGTGGACGCCGCTTACGAAGGCGCTCGCGGTGTTCGGGGCATTGCTTCTCCTCACCACATTCACGGGGGTGGACCCTTGGCGGAGCTTCTGGTCCACGCAGGAGCGGGCGGTGGGCGTCTTTACCATGCTGCACGTTTTGGCACTCGTGCTGGTGACGCGCTCGCTTATGCGGGGAATACGCATAGAGCCGCTTTTGTACGCGTCCCTCGGCGCGTCTGCCATCATCAGCATCATCTCATTTCTCCAGCTTCGCATCCCGCATCTTCTCTTGAATGAAGAAATCACCTCGCGGCCCGGGAGTACGTTTGGCAATCCCACTTTTCTTGCGGGTTATATCGCACTGAACCTCTTTTTCGCGGCGTACCTTGTGTTGCAGTGGTTCCGTGAGCGGCGGAATGAAGGAGGGCGGCCTTCAGTGTACGGACTGTGGTTTCCGCTTGTCGCGGGCGCTCTCTACGTCGCCACGCTGCTCATTACCCAGACCAGAGGGGACATTCTGGGTGTGGGGGTCGGTTTCTTCGTTCTTCTTGTATTGTTTGCCGTAGAGCCTCCGGGTCCGAAGGGACGCGTACTGGGCGAGCGGCGGACATATGTTGTGGCGTGCATAGCGGTTGTCGGGGCAGGATTGCTTTTCTTTGGAACGCGCGGAAGCGAGGTGTGGAATGCCGTGCCGGGACTCGGGAGGTTTAAAGACATTTCTCTCACGAGCGAATCCCTGGCGCCCCGGCTGATTGCGCTTGAAGCCGCATGGAAAGGGTTCAAAGAGCGGCCGCTTACGGGCTGGGGGTGGGATAACTACAACATTGTATTCAACAAACACTATGACCCGCGCGCGCTTGAAGCGAATTACCAGGAAACCCGGTTCGACAAGCCCCATAACTTTGTTTTTGAATATCTTGTGGTGGGAGGGCTCCCGCTCGCACTTGCATACGGAGCGGTATTTGCGGCGCTTTTTTGGGAGGCATGGAAATTGCGCGAGCGCCTCTTGGGGAAAGTTCTTATTGCCGCGGGAATCGCCTACGCAGCAAGGAACTTCTTCGTGTTTGAGACGCTCGGGCCGCTCCTGATGTGGGGCGTGATATTGGGGCTCGCTGACGGGTGGTACGCGCACGGGGAAACACCGCATGCTTCCGCGACGCCGCGCAAGATTCCTCTTCACATGGCGGGTGCGGCTGTGGCGATTGCGTTAGTGCCGATTTACCTTTTGAACATTCTCCCGCTCACGATGTCGCATTATCAGTTTCTTGGCTTCAACTATTTTCTGAACAATCGTCCGCAACCGGCAATCGAGAGTTTCCGCCGGGCACTTGCCGTGTGGAGCCCCTACGCATGGAGCTTGAAGCGCGACTATGCCACCGCAGTCGCGGAGGCGTATTTTTATAATCCCGGGAGAATTTCCCAGGAAGAGGCATGGCGGGCGCTCCGTGCCATGGAGGAGGTGGCGCGGGAACATCCCCGGGATGCGTACAATCATTATGCATTGGTGGACATGTATAATCAGCTCTCCGACCTTGATCCGGATACGCTTCTTCCGCTCGCCGAGCGCGAAGCGGAGACTGCGCTTGCCTTGAGCCCCAACCGGCAGGAGGTGTATTTCTCGCTTGCGAAGACAAAATCACTCGAGGGCGATAACGAGGAGGCGCTCGCACTGTTGAAGAAGGCGCTTGCGCTTGCCCCGAAAGTCGCCGATGCCCATTTCTATTACGGGCTTGTTGCATACGCGCTGGGCGACGCGGAAACGGGATATGCGGAGATCAAGCAGGCGGTGGCACTCGGGAGGAAGTGGAAGAAGCATCACGAACCGAGAGTGGTGGGCAATTTCTTTGCGGATTCGGGGCATCTTGACGAGGCCATCGAGCTTTATGCGGAAGCAATCAAGATGGAGCCCGACGACCTTGAAGCCCGCGCGAAGCTTGGAATCGCCTATTTCATAAAGGGGGATAAGGTCCATGCGAGGCAGTATCTTGAGGAAGTAAGCCGGAATGCGGACCTTCGCGAGAGCCCTTCCTACGATTCATTGAAGCCCATTCTTGATGCATTGAGGATTCGATTGGGAAAATAAGGGCCCGGCGGCGGAGCCTCTTTACGTGCCTTGACGTAGGCTGCTTTTATTGTCCTGTTTCCGAGGGGTTGATTTTGTGCGTGTGGTTGCTACAGTGAGTATGTTCTAAGAAAAGGTCGCAGAATTGTGAGAAATTATTTTTCATGACCAAAGACGGACTGGTGGAAGCAGTCATGAAGACTGCTGAGATTGAAACCAAGGCGGCAGCGCATCGCGCGGTGGAAGCGGTATTCGACAGTATCACCAAATCGCTTGGCCGTGGCGAGGACGTCGCCATAACCGGTTTTGGGACGTTTCGGGTGGCGAAGCGGGCGGCGAGGCAGGGCCGGAATCCCAAGACGGGCGAAACTATCCAAATCGCGGCTTCGGTGAAGCCGAAGTTCCGGGCAGGAAAAGCGCTCAAGGAAGCGGTAAAGTAAAAGGTTCTTGCATATAATAAAACACCCCGCCACATGGCGGGGTGTTTTATTATATCCCGGCACCCAGCTGATGTGCGGGAGGGTTTTACCTTCCCTGCGGCAAGAGCGCGTTGATGAGGTTGCTCAACTCAATGAAGGAATTATAGGTGCGGGAGAGCGCCTCAAGGGAAAGTTTGGTGGGAGTGGCGGGGTCAAGGCCGTTTATGAGAGCGTTTTGCGCGCGGTCTTGGAAGTCCTGCGCGACTCGGAATCCTTCGCCGGCTTCGGTGAAAAGGGATTGAATATCAGAGCGTTCGACGAGCGCGAGGAGCTGCACGCTCCGTTTGAATTCTTCGAGGCGGCGGGAGGCGATTGTAAGAAATTCCGTATTATGCGTCCAGCTGATAAAAGTGCCGATACGGGCTTGTTGGGGGAGAAAGGTGTTGGTGCGCCACTCGCGGATGCTTGCGGCAATATCTTTCGCAGCGTGGAGTCCCGCGTCGGAAACACGTTCCCGTTGTTCGGCGTAGTATCGCGCCGCGTCCTCAAGCGCAAGCATAAGATTGTTGCGTACCGCGTGCATGCTTTGGTCGGAAAGAGGGGTGCGGTCGAGCTCTGTCCGCTGGTCGCGCACCTCTTTGTCGAGACAATCAAGAACCGCGCGAAGCAATGTTTTTCTTGTGTTGAGTTCTTCCCGTATGGAGTCCGGCGATTCTTGGCCGGATTTTTGGAGGGAAGCGAACGATTGCGGATTCAAGACGCATACGGGAGTTTGTGCAAGCGAAATTTCCGCGCGTGATGCAAAGGCGAGAAAAAGGAAGATCGCTGGAACGACGGCGAGCGGCAGTTTCATACGGTTATTGCGAAAGCTCAAGAAGTGCTTCATCAATGGAAAGGGCGGGGGTGCTGGTGGCGACCTCCGACGGAGAGGCGGGAGAGGCGGCACCGGGAGCAGCGAGAGCGGGAACGGGGCGCGCATCTTGCGCTGCCTCGCGCGGGGAAGCGGCCGTTGCGGGAATCGGCGGTAATCCGGTCGCCGGAGCTATCGGAATCGTCGAGCCTTCATATTGCAGCCCCGCCAGCCTTATTTGGATGTCGATTGCTTGCGCTTCCGCCCGAAGACTCGCAAGGTCGAGTTGGGCGATTCCCAGCGGAGAGAATGATTTCCAGAGCGAAAATCCGGCGAATACCAAAAAGAGACACAATCCTGCGAGCGCAAGCGTTGCGGCGCTTTCAATGTTGCCCAGAATCCACCGCCCCACCATTTGAAGCCGTGGAAGCGGCGGGGTCGTTTGGAGAATAATATGACGCGACCTGGACTGATAGCCCGGGTCCGGTTGCGCGTGCCGTAATTTTTTGAGAGTAGTAAGAAGATTCATAGTAATCAGCCCACAAGTTCTTGGAGAGTTTTCATCGCCCGGTGTTGCAAGAGTTTCACCGCTCCCTCCGTTTTACCCAACGCCGAGGCAGTTTCTTTGATTGAGAGCTCTTCAATAAAGCGCATAATGACGACATCTTGATATTCGGGTTTGAGTTTTCGGAGCGCGTGTCGCACTCGTTCAACTTCGAGTTTTTCCTCAAGCGCCATGGATGCAACCGCAGGAGCCACGAAATATTCCGGGTCCACCGCATCAATGGAAGTTGAAACCTTCTTGGTGCGGTAGTGGTCTATTATCCGATTGCGCGCGATTTGGTAGAGCCAACTCGAGAAAGGGAAACCGAAATCGCGGTAGTTCCTTATTTTTTGCCAAGCACTCAAGAATACCTCGTGAGTGAGGTCCTCGGCTTCCTCACGCTGGCCAACCTTGAACATTACAAACCGGTAAATCTTTGGTTGGTAATGGTCATAGAGCTGACCAAAAGCCGAGGCCTCACCCTTGACGGCGGATTCGATTATTGTGCGTTCGCCATCTACCATAGAAAACGAAAGAGTACCGTCTTAGTTACTGTCGGTATGGGCTTTATAATATGATTTTCTGTACGCTCCGTCAAAGCATGACTACGGGGCATTTATGGCAAGTTTCACAGTATTTTTCTCAAATCTGTGCGAGTGAGGTCCAGGAATGTTAGGATGAGGTTATGCAAGAACCGCAGAGTGTGTTGTGGGAAGCCCCCGAGTTCGAATATCGGCATAAGGGAGTTTCGTGGTATTGGCTCACCATCATTATTGCGGTGTCGCTCGTGGCGGTCGCGGCCTGGCAGCGCAACTTTCTCTTCGGGGTGTTTGTAGTAATCGCGGAGGTGTTGGTGTTGGCGTGGGGGAGCAGGACACCGCCGACCATCTCATTTCTCATGAACGAAAAGGAGCTTGTTATCAACAAAACGGAGCGATATCCCTGGGAAGAATTTATAAGTTTCGGCACGGAAGACGACCGCGATCCCCCGACGCTTACATTTCGGTTCCGGCATCGTGTGCGACCCGTGCTGCGCATCCTTGTTCCCACCACGCACTTTGCGGCAGCAAGGGGGTTCGCCGCATGGAAACTTCCTCAAGTGAACGACCCGCGTTCGTTCATAGAAACACTGGAAGAACTGCTCCGGTTCTAACAATAGCCTTTTGTTATTTGCTATTGAGGCGAGGGTGGTTAAAAGTTGATGGTTGCGAGACCATATCTCGCTTCCAAAACATACAACTTTGGACTATTATGCGTTGGCATGTCCCCATAGCTCAACGGATCGAGCGTAGCCCTGCGAAGGCTGAGATAGAGGTTCAATTCCTCTTGGGGACACACAGGTAGCCATCAGCGATTAGCAATAGCCATTAGTAATTTGCAAGGAATTGAACGGGGAAGATCTCATGCGCGATGGATGTTGAATGATGTGGTGATATATTATAATAAATTCATGCGGAAAGGATTTGTGCTCGGCATTCTTATTGTCATCGCGGCAGCAATGGCGATTGCGGTATGGCCGAGAGAGGAGAAAAAACCCACAGAGGGGGCATGGAGCCCCCCTTCATCAGTGCCGAGCGCTACGTTCCGTGGTCCCGTGGGAGCCCCTTTTATTGTGGGTCCCACAGAACCGCCGCCCGGGGCAAATCTTGAGAAAATAGAAAATAGAAAGTAGAATGGGAAAGCTTGCGTAAAAAGCTGAAGCGGGCCTTGCCCGCGCGCCGTCGCTGGAGCTATGGCGGCGTGCGACCGAAGCTCGTAGAGCGTAGGCGGGCGTCGTATAGTGGCCATTATGCGTCCTTGCCAAGGACGAGATGGGAGTTCGATTCTCCTCGCCCGCTCACTTAGCAAATCCAATCCCGCCGCACGGCGGGAAATGGACGTACAACCTATCCTCACGCTCTCGCGGCGGCGGCCGCGATAATGTGTCGCGCGCCGGCGCGTTTCAGGGCGGTTGCTGCTTCGAAGAATGTGGCGCCTGAGGTGGTGACATCATCAAGGAGGATGAAATCGCGCCCCTTGGCAAGTTCCGGTTTTGCTACGGCGAAGGCGCCGGCGACATTCGTGTGGCGCATTTCCCAGTTCACGATCTCGCTCTGTTTTTTCGTGTGGACGGTGCGCACGAGTATGCCGTCCGCGATGGGAAGCGCGAGTTGTGGGGCGAGCGTTTCCGCGATAAGACGCGACTGATTATACCCGCGTTGTCGTTCCCGTCGGTGGGAAAGCGGAAGGGGGATGATAGTGAATGATTCGAGAGAATTCGGGATGTTTTGGAGGTGGCGGTGGAGGAGTCTCGCGAGCGTTGCCGCCGCCGCGTGGGCATGGCGGAATTTGAGCCCATGCACGAGCGCACGCACGCGTTCGTCGTGATAGAAGCATGCGGTTCCAAGGAGATACGGGAAGTCGTTGTGGCAAATCCTCGTGGTTCCCGGGATGCGCGCAAAGCACTCGCCGCATCGGAGCGTTTGAGAAACTGCGATGCCTGATTCGCACGGGGCGCAGAGCGCTTCTGCCGCACTGCCGAGCGGCGCGCGGCAGGCAAGGCAGCGAGGGGGAAACAGGAGGTTGAGGAACTGTTCGAACATGCTTCTATTCTAGAATTTCTGGGTGCCAATTTTCAACAAGCCATTCCACTCCCCACTTTCAGGCGCATCGCCTTTTCGGGATTTGTACCACATTACGGGGTATAATCAGGCTATGTGGAGCATGTTCCGTAATTTGCGTCAGGCAACTTTCCCCCTGTACCTTGGGGTGGACATCGGCACTACTTCCATTAAAGTGGCGGAGGTGAAACAGGGGGAACAACTTCCGCAGATTGTGAATTACGGCATGCTGGAGTTAGGGGGGTATCTTCTCCGCGCCAATAACGCGCTCCAGACGAGCGCGCTCAAAATTTTTGAGGAGGATGCGGCGGAACTTTTGAAGATTCTTGTGGGAAAAATGAAGCCCCGGGCACGGGAAGTAATTGCTTCGTTCCCCGCATTCGCGGCGTTTACCACCGTGCTTGACTTCCCGGCGATGACACCCGAAGAACTCAAAAAAACGATTGCGTTCCAGGCGAGAGAATATATTCCCCAGCCGCTTTCGGAAGTCGCGATTGATTGGTTAAAAGTGGGGGAGTTTCAGGATAAAAAGGGATTCCGGCATGATCAGATTCTTCTTATCTCGGTCCCACGGGAGCAGATCAAGCGGTACCAGCGCCTTTTCAAACTTGCGGGACTCACGCTCCGCGCCCTTGAAATTGAATCGTTGGGTCTTGCGCGGATCCTTACTACAGGAGACCCGACGCTTACACTTGTCGTGGACATCGGGAGTCGTTCGACAAGCATTGCATTCGCGGTGAAGGGTGAGCTTCGGTTTGTGAGTCAGAGCGATTTTGCAGGGGCATCTCTTACTCAGGCGCTCGCCCAGGGGCTGAACATCAATCCTCTTCGTGCCGAGGAGCTCAAGCGGGAGCGGGGTATCGGGCATGCGGGACAGAGCTACGAATTGTCCACAATCATGTTGCCATTTTTAGATGCTATAATTAATGAGGTGAAAAAGGCGCAATTCAGCTACGGCAGCCAGTTTCCTGGAGCTCCGCAGCCTGAACGTATCGTACTTACGGGCGGCGGGGCGAATCTTATGGGGCTTGATGCTTACTTTGAAAGGGAAATGGGCATGCCGGTGGTGAAAGCCGCTCCATTTACCCGCTTTGAGCATCCTCCCGAGCTTGAGCCGATTGTTCCGGAAGTCGGTCCGATGCTTTCGGTGGCGTTGGGGCTCACCATGAGGGAATTTGTGTAAGAATTAACCTAATTACTCTAATTGCCCTAATTAACCTAAACAAACCCCAAACATTTAATTTAGATATTGCTTTTCAATGCCCTTACCTCAAAAAGTAATTGATCGATTAAGCCGGGAACCTCTGGGAACGCCCGGGTGGTCGTCGCAACTTTTGCTTTTCTCCGGCGCGCTGTTTCTAATCAGCGTTATTGTGTATGGGGGCGTAGCGTTTGGCTACAAGCCGCATTTTGAAGGGCGCATAAAAAAATTGAACGACCAAATCCAGGCGTTTACGCAACAGATTCCGCTTGCCCAGCAGGAGAAAATTACTTCGTTTTACGCTCAATTGAGCAATGTTAAGAAGCTTCTTGACCAACATGCGGCGCTCACCCCCTTTTTGAAGTGGTTTCAAGAACACACACAGGCAAACATTTTCTATCGTCAGTTCTCCGTAGAGGTGACGACGGGAAAAGTGATGGTCTCCGGAACGGGGAAAAGTTTGGGAGATGTGGAAGAGCAACTTGCAATATTTGAGCGCGCGAAGGAGGTGAAGGAGAGTTTATTCGGGAGCGTGACCTCGAAAGAGAAAGTGGGTTGGGAATTCAGCGGCACGCTCACATTCCCCCCCGGTTTCTTTACGAGCAAAGGGGCGAAATGATGCAGTACATGCACGCAAGATGAAACAGACCACAAAACGACTCTTGAGCATGGTGACGTCGCTTCTTCTCATCGGAGGGGCCCTCATCACCTTTCTTAACTTTATCCGCCCTGCGTATGCGGAGGTGCAGAAGCTGAAAGGAGAAGTGTTCGTGCGGGAACGGTTCGTGGCGAACGAACAGGAGGCGGTTAAAAAAGTGCAGCAGCTCATCAGCGCGTACAACAACAAAATCGAATTTCGGAATTTAATCAGTCTCACGCTTCCGCTCACAATCGACGTGTCGGGAGCGCTCGCGCAGCTTGCAGGATTGGTGCAGAGTGACACGCTGGGAGCCCAGTCGTTCGCCATGACGGAAGAGGGGAATTCTGGAGAGGAGAGAGGTGGTGCGCCGCAGGCGCAGGGCGGCGCGTTGCATCTTGCGCGGCCATTGGGGAAGCTTGCATTGCAAGTGAGTTTCACGGGGAGCTATGACAATATAAAAAGCTTTCTCGAGAAAATTGAGTCCAACATCCGCGTGTTCGACATCGCATTTTTGTCTATTGTGCCATCCGGAAAGCCAAACCAGGACCTCTATAGGGTTGAGCTAAAAGTGGCGACGTATTACCAGAAGGAACAGTAATCCATGGCGATTATTATTGAGGAGGAACAACAGAATCCGACGAGTACAATCACCGTAATAGTGTGGGTGGTGATTGTGGGCGTGGTCGGCGTGGCAACGTATTACCTCTTTTTCAAAAACCCCGAGCTTATTTCTTTCCCGACGCCCGAGAGTTTTAAGAGCACTGAAGCGCTTTCAAAAATCGACCTTGATCCGGAGCGCCTTATGCGAAGTTCCACATTCCTGGAATTAAAACAGTATGTGTCGCTGCCTCAGCCGACCAAGCTGGGAAGGCCGAATCCATTTTTGGGATTCTAGAATGAATAACGTGAGACAAGGAACAAGGAACAAGGAACAAGGAGTGGGAAATGGGCACGCACGCTCATTTATTCTTGTCACTTGTCGCTTGTCACTTGTCACTATCCAATGACCGGCGAACAATTGCTTCAAGAGCTCCAAAAGGCAGGTCTGCTTGACGCGGTTGCCGCCACTAAGGCACAGCGCGAAGCGCTTCTTGGCAACCGTTCGATCGAGGACGTTCTTTACACGAAGCATCTTGTAGATGACCGGCGCGCGGCGGAAATCAAAAGCGCGCTTTTGAAAATTCCTTATCAAAAAGTGGATATTGAGCATTTTGACGACGCGCTTCTTCGTGTGGTACCTGAGCCTACGGCGCGGACGTACGGCGTGGCGCCGCTGGGCAGGAAAGAGAATCTTCTCGTGGTAGGGATGGTGAATCCCGACGACCAAAAAGCGCAGGAAGCTCTGAAATTCGTCGCCCGTTCGCAGCGGGCGAGTTTGGGAATCTACGTGATTTCATGGGGCGACTGGCAGCGGATTCTCCAGAAATATTCCCCTTATCGCAACGACATCAATGCGGCGCTTGCTTTGTTCCGCGCGAAGCCGGGGACAAAGGGACGGACCGCGGTGCGGCTTGAAGAAATAAAAGAGGGTGACATTGAAGACGCTCCCGTTATCAAAATTGTTGCGCGTACGTTCGAAGAAGCAGTGATGCAGCGTGCATCGGATGTGCACATTGAGCCGCAGGAAGATTATTTGCGCGTGCGTTTTCGTATACACGGAGAGCTTCAAGAAACCGCGTCGCTCCCCATTGAACTCGCGCAGCCGATGATATCCCGCCTCAAGGTGCTTTCCAATTTGAAGATTGACGAAAACCGCGTGCCGCAGGACGGCCGGTTTCGGACAACGGTCCAAAATCGGGAAATAGATTTTCGTGTCGCCACGTTCCCGACTCCCGCCGGAGAAAAAATAGCCGTGCGCGTACTTGATCCTTCAGTGGGGCTGAAATCATTCGACGTACTGGGAGTTACCGGGCGGAACCTTGCGGTAATCGAGCGGAATCTTGCGAAGCCCTATGGGATGGTTGTGGTGAGCGGACCGACGGGATCGGGAAAAACAACCACGCTCTACGCGGTGCTTCAGCGGTTGAACAACGAAAAAGTGAATATCGTGAGTCTTGAAGACCCGGTAGAATATTTGGTTTCCGGCGTGAACCAGTCCCAGGTGCACCCGGAGATCGGCTATGACTTTGCTTCCGGGTTGCGGCAGATTCTCCGGCAGGACCCGGACGTGATCATGGTGGGGGAAATCAGGGATGCCGAAACGGCGGAGCTCGCCGTGCGGGCGGCATTGACCGGACACATTGTGCTTTCGACGATTCACACAAACAATGCCGCGAGTGTGGTTTCCCGTCTTATGGACATGAAAGTTGAGCCGTTCCTTCTCCCGGTGTCGGTAAGCGTGATGATCGCGCAACGGCTTGTGGGAGAATTGTGCGGCGTGTGCAAGGTGGGAGAGCCCGCATCGCCCGCAGTAATAAAAATAATCACCGCCGCACTGCAGGGATTGCCTCCGGAACTCCAATCCCGCTATGCGGAGCCTTATAAGATTTTCCATGCGCCGGGATGTAACGCATGCAAGGGGCGGGGGATCACGGGGCGTGTTGCGATTTTCGAAATTCTTGAGATGAGCGAGGCGCTTAAGGGGATTATCGAAGCGGGGCCTACCATTCAGAATATAATGAAGGAAGCCAAAGACCAGGGAGTGATTTCGCTCCGGCAGGATGGCGTCATGAAAGCGCTTGAAGGCCTGGTGATGCTTGAGGAAGTGGTACGCGAGACGGAAGAGGTGTGATAGAATAGGTTTTAGGTGTTACCGGTTAGGTTTTAGGAAAATTTTGAGACGGAAGATTAACTTAAACCTGAAACCTCGAACCTAAAACCTATGCCCATGGATTATCAGGAACAACTCAAAGGATTACTGGTAGCGGCGGCGCGGCAGAATGCCTCCGACCTTCACATTGCGGTAGGGCGGCGTCCTGCGCTTCGGATTGACGGGGTGCTTATCCCTCTTCAGCAGGAAACGATTCTGACCCCGGAATCCGCGGAGGGTCTGGTTTCCGCGCTCCTCACGCCCGAGCAGAAAGAGCGTTTTGTGAAGGAGCGCCAGCTTGACTTTGCGTACAACCTTGAGGATAAAGTACGGTTTCGTGCAAACGTGTATTACCAGCGGGGGTATGTTGCCGCCGCGCTCCGGGTGATTCCCGCGCGCATCCGCACCGTGGAAGAGTTGAGCCTCCCGCCGATTCTTCACGACTTCGCGAAACTTTCCCAAGGATTCGTACTGGTAGTGGGTCCTGCGGGGCATGGGAAGTCCACCTCGCTTGCAGCGGTGCTTGACGAAGTGAACCACACGCGCGCGGACCACATCGTGACCGTCGAAGACCCGATTGAATATTTGTTCACGCAGGACAAGGCGATTATCTCGCAGCGCGAAGTGGGGAACGATACTGCGACGTTTCATGATGCATTGCGGACGGTGCTGCGGCAGGATCCGGACGTCATCATGATAGGCGAGATGCGCGATGCTGCCTCGATTGCAACCGCGATGACTGCGGCGGAAACCGGCCACCTTGTGTTCTCGACGCTTCACACAAACTCCGCATCCCAGACGATCGACCGGATTATCGATTCCTTTGCTCCGGAGCAGCAGAGCCAGGTAGTCTCGCAGCTCGCGGCGACGCTTGTTGCGATCGTTTCACAGCGCCTCTTGCCCCGTACGGCGGGCGGCCGGGTGCCTGCGGCGGAAATCATGCTGGTAAACCCGGCAATCAGGAACCTTATCCGCGAGCGGAAAATTTACCAGATTGACCTTGTTATCGAAACCAGTCTTCAAGAAGGAATGTTTACTTTAAACCGCGCGCTCGCGATGCTTGTGAAGAGTAAAGAAATCTCGCTTGAAAACGCGGAACTTTATTCCCTGAATCCTGCGGAGCTGCGAATTCTTTTGGAGAGAATGTAGGAGTAGAATAAGTGGAAAGGTTATGAATCCCGTTAGAAGCCGCGGTCGCACATGACCACAATGACATTTTTCAATAATTCAGAAACTTGTGGATGGTGCTCAGTCATTTGCAGAGCGGGATGACCGCGACCTGCTTCTAACGGGATGAAATTTAAATATCACGCGAAAACCAAGGAGGGAGAAGATCAAGTCGGCTTCGTGGAGGCGGCGAGCCGCCAAGTCGCGAGCGAGATTCTCTCGACGCATAATCTTTTTATTTTAAGCATTGAATCTGCGGGGAAGGAGGGTATTTTTGAACGGATTTCCGGTTTTTTCGGGAGAGTGAAGCGGAAGGATAAAGTCATTTTCTTCCGGCAGCTTGCGACGCTCCTCGAGGCGCGGATTCCGCTCTCCGCCGCGCTCCGCAATCTCCATGCCCAGACCGCAAATTTGGCGTTGAAGGAGGCGATTTTTGAAGTGGCGGAGGACATTGATACCGGTCTTTCTTTCTCACAGGCGCTGGAACGGCGCGGAGGAATGTTCTCGGATTTTTATGTCGCGATGGTGCGGGCGTCCGAGATTACGGGAAAGCTTGACGAGGTGATCGGTTTCCTTGCAGACTATACCGAGAAGGAAGACGTGTTGGTGGGAAAAGCGGTCGGGGCGATGACGTACCCCGCGCTCGTCGTGGGAATGTTTGTGCTCGTCGCTTTTGTGATGGTGGCATTCGTATTCCCGCAAATCAGGCCAGTGTTCGAGGAGTCGGGCGTGCCGCTGCCATTCCTTACCCAAATCCTTTTGGGCGGCGGGGCGTTTTTGGGTACATGGTGGTGGCTGGTCGCAATAGGGGCGGTATTCGGGGGCGTACTGCTTGCCGAGTATTTCCGGACGCCGGAAGGGCGGGCGGTTTTGGATGACGCGAAGGTGCGTGTGCCGCTCGTGAGCAGGGTATACCTGCCGCTGGTGCTCTCGCGACTTTCCTATACCACTTCGCTCCTTCTTAAGGGTGGAATACCGGTTGCGCAGGCATTGGAGATAGTGAGCCACGTCGTCTCGAACGCGCTGTATCAGGAACTTCTTCATGAGGTGTCCGAAGCGGTGCGGGGCGGAGAGACTATTTCCCAGTTTATCCGGCGATACCCCGACTATTTCCCGGCACTTGTTCCGCAGATGCTTGCGGTGGGAGAAGAGTCTGGGCAGCTAAGCCAGATTTTCGGACGGGTCGCGGCATTCTATGAGCGCGAGGCGGATGAGGTAATCAACAACATCATGAACTTAATCCAGCCGCTTCTGATTGCCGGTATCGGGCTCCTCGTGGGACTTCTCTTCGCTTCTATTCTTGTGCCACTCTACCAGCTCACGTCATCTTTCGGATAGGAGTAATCCTGCCTGTCGGCAGGCAGGCGCAAATAACGCAAATAAATGCGATTCCATTCTCTTTCCAAAGCGCGTAGCCCTGTTTCTTGCAGGGCTTCTCGGAGTGCGGCGGCACGAGAGGGAGCGCTGCGGCAGCACGCCGCAGATAGCGTCTCTGCAAGAAACCGGGCGAACGATACTTATCCACAGGCATCGAAAGGTCGGACATGATATACTGAAACCATGTTAATAACTTTAAGAAAGGGCTTCACGCTCATTGAGCTCTTGATTGTGGTCGCGATTATCGGCATTCTCGCGTCGGTGATTCTTGTAGGTCTCGGGCCCAGCCAGCGCGCGGGGCGGGATGCGCGTCGCATTGCTGACCTCCGGCAGGTGCAGACGGGATTGCAGCTTTACTACCAGAAGAATAGCAAATACCCTGACTCGGTTAGTGGTACTACCAACTGGACGGACCTTCAGACAAAGTTGCAAACAGTGGGGATTCCCAATTTACCGAAGGATCCCGCCGCAACCAACAGCTACCAATATCTCCAGGGCGGGTCAGGAAATACGTATGTGCTGAGCGCAACTTTAGAGGATGCAAACAATAATAAGGGTGGCTTGACCAGCAATATAAATTTCGGCGGTTCGGTGGATCAGAGTGGCAACGTATCGGGTGGTACGACGGTAACATGCGGAGGAACGGCTTATTGTCTAACTTTCTAAGTGGTTGCGAGGAACCCCGCCTCTCGGCGGGGTTTTTGTTTGCCCGGGAGTGAAGCTATGAGTGGGATTCCCTCTGGAATTTTTGTTCGCGGGTTCTACATCTTTGGCTCGCTACGGTACAATTGAATCTATATGACATTCGCGACTGGTATTGTGCTTTTTGCCTTTGGGCTTGTGGTGGGGAGCTTCATAAACGTTGTATCGCTTCGCTATGACCCGGCGCGCTTTTTGTTCTCGCGGCATGCCATCGGCTTGGGGGCGCGTGGCGAGAGGAGGTCATACTGCCCCCATTGCAGAAAGACGCTCCGGTGGTTCGAGCTTATTCCACTCGTGAGTTTTTTTCTCCAACGCGGCCGTTGCCGTTCGTGTCGGGCGCGGTTGAGTATTCAATACCCTATCGTCGAGGTTCTTTCGGGTCTGATTTTCGTTTTCGTTCCCCTTCGCATCGTATCTCTCTACTACCTGCTGCCTGCTACTTATTACTTACTCTGCGGCGCATGGATTTTTGCGCTTCTCACACTTCTTCTCATCGCCGCAATCGATATCCGGCTTCGTATTATTCCCGACGAGGGCAATGTGCTGCTTATACTCGTTGGCATCGCGGTCGCGGCGCTTACGCCGAGCATGGATGTCGTGGGGGGGTCGCTTCTCCAGTCGTATGGCATGCTTCTTTTCGCTTCGTCGCATATTTGGCTGAATAAGCTTTTCGGCTTTCTTGCGGGAGGGTTGGGGCTTCTTGCGTTGCTCGTCGTCACGCGCGGGCGGGGAATGGGGCTGGGAGACGTGAAGCTTGCGGCGGCGCTGGGCGCTCTATTCGGGTGGCCGGACATCATGGTGCTTCTGGGATTGTCTTTTGTGTTGGGTGCCGTGGCAGGAATTCTCGGTATGGCGATGGGGGGAAAAACCATGAAAAGCGCGCTTCCGTTCGGGCCGTTCATTGCGCTCGCGGCGACATTCGTGTTCTTTATGGGCTTTGAATTTGTGGGGTGGTATCTGAAAGCAGCTTTAAGCTTCTCGCTTTAAGCGGTACGTGGGAAGTGGGAAGTGGGGTATAATAAAGCGAATGCGCCTACCATCTACCGCCTACCGCCTACTGCCTACTGTTCCCGACGCTTCACGTCGGGGCTTCACCCTCATCGAGATTCTTGTGGTGGTTTCCATCAGCATTTTGCTTGCCGCGTACGGACTTTCCTATTCTTCGGTAAGCCATAATCAAACCACGCTTTTCATCCAGCGCGCGCAAGCGGGCCAATTTGTACTCAAGGCAAAGTCTCTTACTCTCTCGACGAAGTTGCGGGAATCCGTGGCGGGCAGGCCGTGCGGGTATGGCGTGCGGGTGAGCTATGGAAATCCCTCATCGCTCATTCTTTTCCATTACTCTCTTACTCCTGAGGCAGGTGCTTTACCGCCGGAGGGAGTTGAAGTGTGCAAGAAAGCCGATGGCACCCTGCGTCCCTTTTCGGACTTTGTGGGGGGGGAGAACGGGGTTTCTACCGAAGAAGAGATTGTTTTTGACTCGGAGGTGCGCTTGCGTGCCGATGCCGGGAAGCTCGACCGAGTGTTTTTCCTCGCGCCGGACCCGCAGACGTTCATTTGGGCGGATGGGAGCGGCACGCCTTCCGCTTCGCTCGGCACGCTCACGCTTGAGACGGTTGATGGAAAAGCAACAACCACGGTAAAAGTAATGTTTACAGGAGGGGTGAATTTTTAAGCATAGCAATAAGTGTGAAGTGATAAGTGCTAAGTGGGGTATAATACAGTGGATGCGCTCGCTGCTTATCGCTTATCGCTTATCGCTTACCACTCCGCGTACCGGATTTTACATTGTGGAGGCGATGGTGGCGTTGAGCGTTCTCGTCTTCGGTTTTTTAGGGCTCCTTACGCTTCTCGCAAACTCGTTGAGCTTGAATCGCGTGGTGGCGGACACTTATGTGGCGAATTACCTCGCGCTTGAAGGAGTGGAAATCGTGAAGAATGTGGTGGATGCGAATATCGCCCATGGTCAGAACTTAAACGAAGATTGCGAATGGAACACGGGGTTTGAACAGGAGGCAAGCTATGAAGCGGATTGGCAACTGTGGAATGTCCCCGGTTCTTGTCCGGGGGAACAGTTTGCGCATCCCTATAAGGGCGAACAACTCACCGTTGATGAAAAGGGGCAGTATATGTACATTGAGGGAAAGCAAAAAACCCCTTTTGTGCGGCAGATTAAGGTGGTTCCCAATGACCCAAATCCCAAGAAAGCCTTCGCGCTCACCGTGAACTCAATCGTACGATGGACCACGCGCGGCGGCGGGCAGTTTGAGATAAATGTTGAGGACCATTTTTACAATTGGACAAGACCTTAAGCATAGCTTGAAGCGATAAGCTTTAAGTTTGGAGTAAATAAAAACACCCATGAAGTCACCGCTAAAAGCTCATTCTGGATTCACCATCGTTGAGATGCTTGTTGCCATCGGGCTTTTCAGCATAATCGTGACGATTGCGGTGGGAGGGTTCGCGCGGGCGCTCCGCACGCAGCGGCAGGCGCAGCTCCTTTTGGCGGTGAACAGCAACGTGAACCAGGCGCTTGAAACGATGGCGCGGGAAATACGCACCGGCGTGGAATTCTCGCTGAAGCCGGGAGCATATCCTAATTACACCTTTATGAACGCGAAGGGAGAAACGGTGCTGTACCTATGGCGGAAGGATTTGGGAGAATTGTGGCGTATGAAACAGGTTGCTACTCCCCAATCCAGCACGGTGTTTTTGGGCGGGGGAATCATCGGCGACAACGTGAGAGTTACGAATGCTGCCTTTGATGTGCAAGGAACCGATAAGAAAGACGGGTTCCCGCCCCGGGTCACCATCATGCTTGGAGTGGTGGCGAGTACCACCGACCCGGGTATTTCGGGGAGCCCGGTGCGTCTTCAGACGACGGTAAGCGCGCGGCTTATGGATGACGACCCGCCGACCCTGACGGTGAGGAAAGATGTCCGCAATTTGTCCACTGGTATTGCCACCTCCTCGGACTTCACGATGGCGGTGGTGGGGTATAAGGTGCGGCCGTGCGGGAAGCCTGCTAATTACAGCGAGGAACAGTGGCATAACGCGGTGGAGGAACTTAAAAAAGGCATCTGCGGCGATTTTATCAACCGCACACCTAACAAGCCAGATGTGTGTATCTTTGCGGGGTCGCAGAAAGGAACCACGATGACGCTTGCAGAGGGGGAATTTTGCGTGGATGAGCGGCAATTGGGGAATTACACAAAGAGTTTCGACCGTGATTGCAAAGGGCAGAGCGAAGCCCTTCCTGAATTGGGGAGGGTTGCGGTAAACGAAGCGGTGACATGCGATGTGTACAACACGGACAGCAAGCTCAACCCATGATGCCGAGATATTCCCATAGGTCGACCATGAAAGCACGTGCGGCAGTGATCCCGCTGGGCGGGGCTACTGCCGGGCAGGCAATGATTCTCGCCGTACTTACGATGGGAGGCATTTTCCTCGCGGCGACAGTGGTGGCAGGGATTCTTATGACATCCCAGATTCGTCAGGCAACCGATTCGAATTCTTCCACGGCGGCGATTGCAGCGGCGGACGCGGGTATCGAGTGGGCACTCTACTGTTATACCCGGAAGCCGATCAACAACAATCTATGCCAAGATGAACAACAGAGCAACACTCCCTCGTTCTCGTTTTCAAATGGCGCCTCGGTCAGGATATCCTGTTTTATAAAGGACGGGCATCCTACGTCCTGTGGCGACGCCAATCTCTATTCCATTCTTTCTTCCGGCGAATTTAACGGCGCGAGCCGCATTCTCAAAATTCAGGAAGTCAAGCCCTTCGTGCCTACGAGTCTCCCATGATTCATGAACAGGTCCAAGCACGGGGCCGCATCGAGAAACTGAAACACGAGATTAACCGGTATCGGTATGCGTATCATGTGCGTGACAAGTCGCTCATTTCGGACGAGGCGTTGGATTCGCTCAAGAAAGAACTTTTCGACTTGGAGCGGCAGTTCCCGCAGTTCATTACGCCGGACTCTCCCACCCGGCGGGTGGCGGGGAAGCCGCTTCCCGAGTTCAAGAAAGTCACGCGGGAGGGGCGGCGGCGGATGAGTTCGCTTGAGGATGCATTTTCCGAAGATGATGTGCGCGCATGGTACGAGCGACTCGAAAATTACCTGGGGCGGCCCGTGCAGGCGCCTTTCTACTGCGACATCAAAATGGACGGTTTGGCGGTGGAACTCATCTATCGGGATGGAGTGTTTGTGCAGGGCTCGACGCGCGGCGACGGGTTCACGGGCGAGGACGTCACTCAAAATATAAAAACCATTGACGCGATACCGCTCCGGCTCGATGGTGCGACGGGCTCACCACGGAGTGGAAGTGCTCCGCGGGAGCTTTTTGTGCGCGGCGAGGTGTTTTTGACGAAGAAGGAATTCGCACGCATGAATAAGGAGCAGGAACGGGCGGGGGAGAAGCTTTATGCGAACCCGCGGAACGTCGCCGCAGGCGCCATTCGCCAGCTTGATCCGAGTATTAGCGCGAGCCGGAAGCTCGATTTTTTCGCGTACGGCATTGTGGGAAGAAACAAAGAAGAGAGCAGGTATTTAGCAGATTATCCTTCCCATAGTGCGGAATATCGGGCGCTCCGCGAGTTTGGTATTAAGACAAATCCTCACGGCAAGGCGGTGCGGACGCTTGGCGAAGTCTTCGCATTCCACGCGGCGGTGAAAAAGATGCGGGAGAAATTGCCGTATGAGATCGACGGTATCGTGGTCACGGTGGATGATAACGCGATTTACCGCGATGCGGGGATTATAGGGAAAGCGCCCCGCGCCGCGGTTGCCTATAAGTTCTCGCCACGTGAGGCGACGACGGTGGTGGAAAGTATTAGGGTGCAGGTGGGGCGCACGGGTGTGCTTACGCCGGTTGCGGTGATGCGCCCGGTGGAGGTGAGCGGGGTGACTATTACCCATGCAACGCTTCACAACGCGGATGAGGTGGGGCGTTTAGGGCTCAAAATCGGCGACACGGTGGTGGTGAGCCGTGCGGGCGATGTGATACCTCAAGTGGTGAAGGTGCTTAAAGAGTTGCGCACGGGGAAGGAGAGGGAATTCAAGATCCCCGGCAAGTGCCCCGTGGACGGTTCGCCCGTGGTGCGTGAGGGCGCGCTCTACCGTTGCTCGAGCCCTGTCTGCGGCGCGAAGCATCGCGAGGGACTGCATCACTTCGTTTCTCGCGGTGGATTCAATATCGAAGGATTGGGCCCTAAAATTATCGATCGGTTTTTGGATGAGGGTTTGATTGCGGACGCGGCGGACATATTCACACTCAAGAAAGGCGACATCGAAGTACTCGAACGATTTGGCGAAAAGTCGGCGGAGAATATCATTGATGAGGTCGCGGCGAAAAAACGCGTGGCACTCCCACGGGTTTTGTTTGCGATAGGCATCCTTCATGTCGGAGAAGAAACAGCGCGGGCGCTTGCGGAGTATGTCGCAGCGGGAAGGCGAGTTGCGCGACCTTCGGACGTGCTCGCGGTGATGCGTGACACGTCGGCGGAAATGCTCGAAACAATTCCGGACGTGGGACCAAAAGTGGCGGCGAGCATCCACGAGTGGTTTCGCGAACCGAGGAACATGAAGCTTATCGAACGGCTCGACAAGGCGGGAGTACAGATTGAAGGTTATAAGTCATCGGTTATAAGTCATCGGTTATCCGGCAAGACTTTTGTGCTCACCGGTACGCTTGTATCTATGTCGCGCGAAGGGGCGAAAGAGAAAATCCGCGCGTTAGGTGGTGAGGTATCGGAGTCGGTGAGCAAGCTGACCGGTTATGTGGTCGCGGGCGCCGAGCCGGGTTCAAAGTATGAAAAGGCGAAGAAATTGGGAGTGGCAATCCTCGCCGAGAAGGAGTTTTTGAAACTCATCAGATAGCGTTTTACTTTCAGCCTCTTTTTGTTTATATTTCTCTTTGTCTGCGGGCGTAGCTTAGCCTGGTAAAGCGTCCCCCTGTCACGGGGAAGATCACCGGTTCAAATCCGGCCGCCCGCGCAAATATGGAAGCAAAAGAGATAATCAGAAATATTCAGAGTGATATTAAAGATGTCCCTCTTTGGCTTAAATATTTAGTTGCCATAGCGACAATTTTTGGTACTCTTTTTGGCGGATGGGGGTTACTTGTTGTGCTAAACACAACATCAAACAAAATAATTGACAACCCGATTTTTAACGCTACTAGTACAATAAATATTTCAGATGTTCTCTCTAAAGCGGTAGCTCTTGATACTGTGCTGGAGCGACAAGATTTTCTTACTAAATATATTGGAAGTTCGGTGCGTGGAGAGGGTGTAGTAAAAGAAGTTAGTAGGGTTGGCGATGGTTTCTTGATAGATATAAGAGTTAATGAGCAGAAGCTTACCTGTCCCCAAGCAAAAAGCGGAGAAAATGAAAGACTGTTACCCTTGTTGCAAGGTAAAAAAATTAATTTTATTGGGACCTTTACTTATCGGCAAGTTTTTGAGCATGGATTAGAGATTGGTGATTGCTTATTGCTGAAGTAGCTTGTATCTACCTGCCAATTTATCCCTGGGGTGCTGTTTAGTGTAGTATACTAATATGTATGAGACGGATGATGGATATATATTTGCGACTTTCCAAGACGGAAATGTTCTCTTTCACAAAGATAGCTACGAGACACATTGTGAGCGCCACGACGCCATCAAGGGGGTAGAGGGGCGGGAAAGTATACAAGATGCACTAATTTCCCCTGATTTCATAACATCCTACCCACTTAAAGAGTATTCTGGTAAGGTTATTGCTCATTGCAAAAAGTATCGTAAGATTACTAAAGGAGGGGTTAGAACTACAAGGGGTGAGGAATGGGAGTATTGGGAAATAATCTTAAGAAAGAATCTCGGGAAGCGGAAGAAAATCGTATCTGCATATCTCACATCTTCCCCTAAACCTTTTGTAATAAATGACAGAATTGAGAAAATTGAATACTTAAAGAAAAAATGAAGAAAAAATACTATTCTCAATTTATAGAAAAGCTGCACCTTGTGGCAAAGCGTGCACACTGGAAAAGATTTTATGATGATGAATCTGATTCTTTGTTTTGGACGAAACAACCGATTCCCTCGGATAATCGCCTTGCGAAAGTTGCGAAAGAGATTACTTTTTATTTAGATAAAGGAGGGGAGGTGAATGGTTTTATCATCCAACCCTTTCGGAGTAATTTTGTATCGCACAATGAGGAAATGGCCGGCTTCGTTAAAATTTTTACCAGCGAGGACAAAGTACCAGCTGACAAGTTAAAGACCGCAGAATCTTTGTTATTTACCACTATCCAAAGGGATATTTATAAAGATGTGGCGGAGGCGAAGTATTCTCTAAAAGATTTAAGCCGGTTTTTAGTGTCTGCTAGTAAATAACTTTCCTTTCCAGATTTGCCACGAAAACACGCCCTTTATACTGCCTTATTCTGGTTCCAACAGCGTACACAAGGGCGCGCACCGATTTTTAGCTTTATGAATCAAGGCTAGTTTTTTTGACGGGCGACCGGATTTAGAACTAGCTTTGGGCGGATTCAAGTTCCTAGCGCAATTTTTCGACCAGTGACCAGCTGGTAGAATTT
>CAZYEL010000005.1:18600-67053 GCA_964646415.1 uncultured Candidatus Saccharibacteria bacterium | reverse complement strand
TCGCACTGCAATTTTTACGAAATTGCTAAAACGTAATTGGAACAACTAAAAAACTTTTATTGGTTTGATTCCGATATATCCCTTGCGGCTCCGCAACGCGAAACGGCAAGGTACTTTTCAAAAGTCGGTCGTGTATCATAGTTCGAAAAGCTCACTACCATTAATTAACCAAGCACAACGTGAGCACCCCATCGAACCTGTCGCAAAGGAAAGTATAAGGATAACAGCAAAGCTGTCAATGGTATGGGAATTGTGTATAATTCCTGCGAATATTGCCATGAACGGCATAGACGAAAAGAGTGTTCGCGAAGTGCTTGCCCATTACTCCATCGGGCAAATAGAAAACATATCCCCCATCCTTTCCGGGCACATCAATACCACCTACCGCGTTAAGGCCGAAAGCGGGAAATATATCCTCCAATTGTTGGGAAAAGTTTTTGATGAAGCGACGGTTCGGGATATGGAGCGAGTAACAGCACACCTTGCGCACAAGGGCGTGATTGCTCCCCGTATTATTCACACCAATGACGGGGCCCTATTCCACAAGGAAGCTCCGGGAAAAGTGTGGCGCCTCACCACATTCATCGAAGGCGACATCTATGAAAACTTGCCCCATGATGAATACGCCGCCGAGGCAGGCAAAGTGCTCGCGACGTTCCATGCCGCCATGAAAGATTTTGACGCAAAGCTCCTCGCCAGCAAACCGTTCCTTCATAACGCACAGGAAATCTACAAATCGTTTTGCGCGGCGTACGAAAATCTTCTGCGTGATGAGCCAAATAAAGAACAGCGCGAGAGCTACCGCTACATCCATGAGAAATTCCCCTCGCTCATGCTTCCCACCGACCTCCCGCAAACCGTCATCCACGCCGACCCAAAAATCTCGAATGTCGTATTCAGGAACGGCAAGGGTGTTTGCATGATAGACCTCGATACCTGTATGCAACACACGCCGCTCGTAGACATGGGCGATGCGCTTCGCTGGTGCGCCATTTCGGAGGAAGCATTTCCCAATACGATGTCCCTCCCGCGGTTCAAATACAGTATTGAGGGCTACCGCAGCGTGCAGCCCCTCTCGCCGGAGATGAAAGAGTACCTTGTGCAGGCGTTTGCCATGGTCACGCTCGGGCTCGCCTCACGGTTTGCGAAGGATGTGCACCTCGACAGCTACTTCGGATGGAATCCGAAGAAATATCCTTCCCGCAAAGAGCACAATAAAGCCCGTGCCAAGAGCCTTGTCGCTCTCACGCAAGACATCCTCCGCAAGGAGAAGGAAGTGCGGGAGATAATTGCGGCGCGTTAGTTACACCATAATCCACTCACTGTCCTTCGCGGCGCTACGGTAACAGGCATCGGCTATTACGAATGCACGCAGTCCATCATCAATAGTGGGCGTAAGAGGGGCACCTTCCAATAAATTCCTCAAGAACCAATACACTTGGCACGCATAGTAGTCTGCAAGAAACACCACGTCCTCCCGGTGTGAAATATCCTTAAAAAGAGGGTCATTCTTTATCATTGCGTAGAGGTCAGGACGCTCATAAATGTGCAGTGCGGCACTATCGCGCACGCTGATGTGGTGCATATCGTACGTATCGGCTTCGATAAGCGCTTTTTGAAAAAATATCTCGAAATGACGTATGGATTGGTGTGCCTGAATTTCGTGCCAGAGATGCACCATGTTGCCCGCTACACCCTTCTCTGTTTCGAAACGCACCTCCATATAGTCCTCAATCCCCTTGTGCCCTGCATAATTTTTGATGCGTGCCGAAACTCTTTTCATCTTCCCAAAAAACCATTCCAGAATATCAATGTCGTGAATGCCATGCTCCGCAAGCACTCCCGCACCGGCAAGCTCCACGTTGCTGCGCCAATCCGTAAAATGGGAAAGTCCTTTAATGGGAAATACTTGGTCGTCGCGCAGTAAAATTGTGCGGAGGTCAGACTCTTCCGCGCGCTGCTCGATGATTTTCTTTAAAGCATGGTATGCGGGAGTGTACCGGAGCACAAAACCAACCTGGTGCCGAATCTTATTCTTCACCAGCAGCTGATGCACCTCCTTTGCTTTCTCCAGAGAAACCGCGAAGGGTTTCTCGCAAAAAATATTCTTCCCCGCTGCGGCAACCTTACGCACAACGTCAATATGGAACGCTGTAGGGAGGCACACAAAAATAGTATTGATACGGGCGTCGTTTATGACCGCATCTATATCATCCGTCGCATAGGAAATCTGAAAATGGCGCGCGGCGTCCTCCGCCGCCTTTTTATTTTTATCCGCAATGCCGACGAGCGATACCGAATTGCCGAAAAAATTCTGCACGAGCCGGATGGTACGGGCATGTTCTTTGCCGATATACCCCGCGCCAATGATGCCAATGGTTATCTTATTCATAAAATATAGTTTACTAGATAAGGGTTTGGGTGGGAAGCAGCTTGTAAAGCATACATTCCCACCCTCACTTGTTCAGACTAGACTGTTGACTGGCGGCAATAGTTCATCGACTACGAGCGTTTCGCGAACATTCCCATTCGAAGCAACGTGGGGCACACCAATGTCTGTGACTGTACGCCACGATCCGCGATTCCACGCATCAATCTCAGATCGCCCCATGTTGTCCAAAGGACCGTAGGTAACCACAGCCTTTAAGAACAACATAATGCTGGTGAACATCCGGACATATCGCTGCAAGTCATCCGGATGTGCTTCTTCTACAAGGGGCGCAGGAATTGGTTCTTGTGAGAAACATTCACCGCCGTACAGCTCGGCGAGCACCGCGAGGAGCGCAACCTCCACGCTGTACTGCGTGGGAAACGGGATACGTTGCAAGTCTCCCAACCGAAGTGACTGCTGACCACAAAGCGGCCACGCAAGGTTACTCAACTGGTTGTACGGACGTGGCAGCGTGTTGATGAAGGAAAGCATCCCATTGTTATCACGGCCTGCGGACGCAAGCTTCGCAATGCGAGCGTTCGGCTTCCGCTCCCATGCCCTGAGCAAACAACCAATCATATCAACCTTGCCCGGGTTTGTAATATCCCCATCAAGGAAGAAAACGCGACTTTCTGGCGAGTGACCCTCGCGCTTGAGCGCAAGCACTGCCGCGTACATCGCTGCTCCCTTTCCCGCATTCCTGAGCGTAGCCTCACGTTCGACTGTCCCGCACGGTACAACAAACTTGTGCGTGTAAAGTTTCAGCATTTCACTCTGCTGGACAACCCGGAGCGCGCCATCAGATTGGTAAGCCCGTGCAGCACTAAGTGCGGCTTGCACGGTCCCATCAGTGCAATTGCTGTCCACGATAAGCAATTGTTCCCCACGAAGCCCGTGCTCCATGAGGTAACCCACGACGAGGCCGATGGAGGCTTCCTCGTTATGTGCGGGGATAACAACTCTGTCACTATCCAAAAGTCCTTCCCATTTCATAGGAAGTCTCCTTTCCGGTTTTTAATTGTTAAGTTGACTGGAGGCAGACAGAACAAAAACCAATAATTCCTTCTACCTTATCAAAGAGGATATTCCCAACGCCATTTATGTCAACGATTTTTTTGACAATATATATGACACAAAACATTATAATACTTCATAAAAGCTTTTATTGTCAGCATTAATTTGACAAAAAAGGCAATTTGACATATTAAATAAGGAACCGATGACAAAATCCAATATCACAGAAGCCATGCAATCCGCCCTTCTGGGGCTTGGGTTAAACCCTAAGGAAGCGGCAGTCTATCTCTCGCTTCTCTCGCTCGGACCCACCGCAATCAGGAAAATCGCGGAGCACGCGGGCATCAACAGAGGTACCACGCATGATGCGCTCAAGGCGCTCCAGAGCCGCGGACTGGTCTCCTACTACCATAAAGAGAAACGCCAACACTTCGTCGCCGAAGAACCAAAGGCGCTCGTGAACCTTCTCCTCCGGAGAAAACAAGATATCGCAACAACCGAAGCCGCCATCAAAGAAATTATTCCCGAACTCTCCTCGCTCTCCCGCGCCGCGGGAAGCAGCCCCACGGTAAAGTATTACAGGGGCTACGCGGGACTCCGCACCATTCTCGAGGACGTGCTCGACGCGACCGAAGCGCTTCCCGCGCGTGAATATGCTGCATACTCATCTTCCACTATCCGCCCGTATCTCTATCACAAAGACGCATTTCCCGCGTTCACCGAAGAACGCATCAAACGGAAAATCGCGATGCGCGCCATCGGTATCGGTCCTGGCGGCGACATCCACGGCAAGGACGAGCGCAAATGGCTCACGAAGGAAGAGGGCGCGCCGACCTACACGCTCCTCTACGCGGGGAAAGTCGCGATGATTTCGGTGAACCAGAACGGCGCGCCGCACGGCCTCATCATCGAAGACCCGGGGATATACAAAACCCAGTTCCTCATCTTCGACGCGCTCTGGAATTCCCTTGAGTGATGCAGTTGAATTTACTGCATCTCCGAAAGCTTCCTCACGATTTCGAGCTGCTCCGGAGTGTTCACGCCAATCACCTCGTGCGCATCAACGGGAATCGCTTCCACCTTGGCCCCTTCCTCAATCGCAATCTGCACGAGGTCCGTGAGATAATACTCCCCTTGCGCATTATGACTTTTAATCTTCGGAAGGTGCTCCCAAAGCCACGCCGCAGTGAAGCAGTAACACGAGGGATTGAGTTCCTTGATCCCAAGCTCTTGAGGGCTCGCATCTTTTTTCTCAACGCTCTTCACCACATTCCCGCCTGCATCCCGTACAAGCCGCCCAAAGTCATAGAAGGGCCTCCGCCAATCCTCAAAGTCCGGTACGGTCGTCGTAAGCATCGTAATTGCCGCCATGCTCCTCTCGTGCACCTCGGCGAGCAACCGGATTGTGCGGGGCTGAATAAGCGGATTATCGCCATAGAGCACAATGACCGTTTCCGCAAACCCGCGGAGCGCCGACTCGGCACACTGAACCGCGTGCCCTGTACCGAGCTGACGCTCTTGCACCACATAGTCGCACCGGTTGTCGAGAGCCTGCCGCATCGCGCCGCCGTGGACTCCCACGACGATGACCGGATGGCGGTCCACGCCGGACGCAACCGCCGCATCTACCACACGCACAAGCATCGGGGTGCCGCCGATATCTAAAAGCACCTTGGGGATACCGTTCATGCGCGTGCTGTTTCCAGCAGCAAGGATTACAATTCTTGTTTTCATAAAGATAGCGTGTTCACCACATTCTACGATGCCCCGCTCACGCGTCAATCCCTAACATAACGAGGAGTAGCAGGCTGGATTCATAACTCCTCGTTATGTGAGGGGTCAAACTCCCGCTGCGCACGCATTTGCCAGCATTATCCCTATACGCTATACTCTACTCCATGAAAAACGACATCCACCCTGCGTACCATAAGGAAGCGAAAGCCCGTTGCGCCTGCGGCGCCACGTTTGTATTCGGCTCAACCAAACCGGAAATCCAGGTGGAAGTCTGCGCGAAGTGCCACCCGTTCTTCACCGGAGAGGAAAAACTGCTCGACACCGCCGGACGCGTGGAAAAATTCAAGACACGGCGATCTAAAGTGGTAGCTCCCAAAGCAAAGAAAGTACGTACGAAAAAGGGGACGGTGTAGTTGCACCCCCGCCTGTCCTGTGGACCCGGCGGGTTTTCTATTGTGCCAGCTTCAGTCTTACAAAAAACCGGCTCCCATTCCCTTCACCCTGCGATGAGGCCCCGATAGTTCCTCCGTGCGCCTCTACAATCTTCCGTGCGATATAAAGCCCGAGCCCCGTGCCTTTGATTTCTTTCTTCACTCGCTCGTCACGGACAAATTCATCGAACATCCGCGGAATAAATTCGGGCTTCATCCCCAGTCCCGAATCGGAAACTTCGCATACCGCCATATCGCCCTCGCTCTTGACTATCACCCTCACAAACCCGGATGGGGTGTACTTGATTGCGTTATCGATAAGGTTCTGCACCACCTGCGAGAGCTTCTGCGCGTCGGCATTTACGAAAAGCGGCTGCGCGGGGCCTGCATATTCAAATTGTAATTTTTTCACTTTCGTAAGCGGCGCAAGTCCTTCAAAAACGTTCTTTACCAATACGCCAAAGTCCGTGCGCACAAACCGGTAATCCATCTTCCCTTCTTCCACTTTCCGCAAGTCAAGCAATGAGTTAATAAGCTCCACAAGATTATCGGTGGAAATCTTTATCTTCCCAAGTGTTTCCTTCACCGTTTCGCTCACGGGACCATAAAGCCCCTCAAGGAGCAGCGAAATGAAGCCCTTGATTGCCGCGAGCGGCGACTTAATCTGATGCGACGCAAGCGAAAGGAGCTGCGTCTTGAAACGGTTGAGGTCGGAGAGCTTTGCATTTGCGGCTTCAAGCTCGTGCGCGAGCCGCTCAAGTTCCTCGCGCTGCCGCACCTCCTGCCGCACGCTTTGAATGAGAAATAACCCGAAGACCACCGCGAGAACGAAGACAAGCACATCCGCCACCATTTCTCCCGTCGACTCCGAAGTCACAATCCGGGAGAAAAGCACCACCCATAGCACCGTCGTCACCGCCTCGGTGGCGATGACCTTCAAGTTAAAAAGCTGATATTGCACAATAGCGTATGCGGTCATCCCCAGAAAAAACAGCGTGTACAGAGGAATGAATGCCACAAAGAAATCGTTCTGAAACGCTGCGACAGGAACAAGGACTGTCCCAATAAGCAGGCCCACCATGCTCACAATCCCCCACAGCACCGTGAGAAGCTGTTTCCTCTCTACGCCTTGCGCATGGCGGGCTTTTGCGACCAGCGCCACAATTGCCGCCAGAGTAAAAAGCGAGGTGAGAATCGCGAACGAGGCGATGCCCGGTCCGACGATGAGCTCCGGACTGCCGCCTTTCATGCGAATCCCCTCAAACACAAGCGGCGAGAGCGTCACCGCCATCACGCCGAGTGTGCTTGCGCCCATAAGCACGCTCCATCTTCGGCGAAGCGTAAAAGTTCGCGCCGGAAGCGTGTAGGCAAGCACAAAGAACAGCATGCTCATGAGCGTCGCAAAGCACACCGTGAGGCGCGCCCAGAGCAAATTCGTCTCCGGACTCACGGAAAGAAACGATGCGAGAAGCCAAATCGACATCACAAGACTCAGCGCCGCGTAGCTCCTGTTGGTCGCGCTCTTCGCATCGCTTCGGTACACCGCGATGAGCAAAAAAACGTTCACCGTAACGGCGATGAAGAGAATCGTAAGGCGGAGCGGAAGGGTAATCATAGAAAAGAGTTGGAAAAAATCATGAAAGGAATTGCATCGCTATCGTATTGAAACGCTCTTTCTGCTCAAGCGAGGGAACATGCCCGGTCATCGGGAAAACTTCCACCCGGATGCCGGGAACGGGATTGCGAAACAATACTGTGTTCTTAAAGGGAAGGGTGGCATCGTTCTCCCCCCAGATTATTAAGGCACGTTCCCGCACATATGCAAGCGCGTCCGGAAGGAAAAAATCCCTCCGCAACGCGATCAGACGGCTTATAAGCCGTATTCCATGCGACCGCTTCATCGTTTCGTAGAAATAATCAACAAACTCGGGAGTTAAAGGAAGCGCGGCGTTATAAAATGCGCTCCGAAGAAACCGTTCAAGGTTCTTATTGCCCCGCCGCGGACGGAGCACCGTGTTTCCAAGAAAGAGCGCGAAGGGGTACATTCCCAAAACCTTTTCCGGAAATCCCGCGTGCGTGGAAAATCCCACGGGGTCAGCCAGCACAAGCTTCCTCACTTCCGATCCGCCTCCAGAAGCAAGACGGAGCGCTGCCCATGCGCCTATCGAGTGCCCGATAACCGAAACCGAAGAAAGTCCCAATGCACGGATGAAGTGCAGCGCAGTCTGAGTAAAATCTTTCTCGGGATTGAGATGCCTGTAATCTACCGGGGAAGAACGCCCCGCGCCCGGCAAGTCCATCGCATATACGGTAAAACGTTTTGCGAACTCCGCGATGTTTGGATACCACATCCCCCACCCGAAGTTCCCGCCGTGCAGGAGAAGAAGTGCGGGACCCGACCCCGCAACTGCGTAATTAATCTCGTACCCATCAACCGCAATGCTCCTGATTGTAACAAGCACTCCCACCGCGTTCGCGAGATTCTTTTCCGTAATTTCATTCATAGCGCATTGGGCTCGCTGAATATCTTCTCAAGATCCACAAGCCATGAACGGCTGGGCAGCGGTTCTCCAAGAATGATTTTCCGGGTGCAATATGCCCCAAATCCCGCCGCAAGCGCCACGGTACTCGCGAGTTGCGGCCGCCCCACAAGCGTTTTTCCGATTTCCGCCACAGAGTCGAGCGCCCGCTGCGGGATATGCTCTACGCCCGCGAGAGCAACCGCATATTGGTGCTTCAACGCATCGTTTACGTCGGGGCGTTCCAAAATGTCGCGGGGAACACTCCCCGCCCTGCCGTTGAAGTATTCGATATTTTTGTCGATGTCATACCGCTCGATATCCATGAGCACCCGGTCTCCCAGATTGGTCACCATAATCACCGGAACGCCGTAGTCCCGCGCGAACGCCCGAAGCTGGAGCTTCACCTCGAAGCTGTCCATGATTTCAAACACGACCTGCGGCCGCGGTTCATCACGGAAAAACTCCCGTAGGTTCCCGGCGCTCATTTTCTCTTCGTAATGCACAAGCTGGAGGTATGGATCCACCTCATAAAGCTGCTGTGCGACCATCTGCGATTTTTTCATGCCGATATGCTCCAGGCGCCCGCGTACGCGGTTCAAGTTCGTCGTCTCAAGCACATCGAACTCCGCGAGCTTAAGCCGCTTCGCGATGCCGCCGTACACAAGCGCCGCGGCAACATTGCTGCCGACGGAAAGTCCGACAAGTCCCACGCAAGAATCCGCCAGTTTCCGCTGTTCCTCTTCGGTGATGAGATTCCGGTTCCGATTCGTGCGCAAACGCGCGTATTCCTCCTCCTTAACCGTGTGAAGCAAAACCCCGCTCCACGGGAAATAAACCCAGTTCCCCGCGAGGCGCACTTTACATTCCGCGAGGCGAGTCTCCACGAACGCCGCCCGGGCTTCTTTGAAATCGGGGGTGCCGATGCGCTCCGGATAAGTAATCTCAAAAAGCTCTTCGCATTGATTTTTGTAAATGTCCTTCTCGCGCCATACCCTTTTTTCCGCCCGAAGGCGCACCAAATCTTCGAGGGAGTTCACTCCCTGGCGGAGAATCACCGGTTTTTCTTCCATGCTATTTTTCATGCTTTCTTTTTTACCCATTTCTGTTTTCGGCCGGGAGCAAAATGCGCCGGGTCCTGATAATTCAAAAACTCAAGCCGTGGCGTCACCTTGTCGCGAATATGCTCCTGGGCGTAGAAGTCACGCCATTCCGAATTTTCCTTATGCAACACTTCGAGCACTGCCGCAAGAACCTTTCCCTCAAACGCCTCGCCCACGCGTGCTCCCGTTTTCAATTCGATATAAATCTTCAAAACCTGATTCTGCGCGCCGTCGTAATCAACCCATAACGTGAATTTCCCGGTGAGCATCTCTTCAAACTCCTGACGCTGGAGCGCCCGCTGGATACTTTGCGGATAGATATTCACGCTGTAGATACTTGCCACAAGGTCATCCCGCTCGTAAAGATAAACGAACGGCAGCTGCCAGAGCATGTTCCCGACTCCCCGCTGCCTCGCCTCCTCAAATAAATCCATTCCCCGCGCCGCGCAATGCGCCGCAACCGCCTCAAGCGTTGCCACCCCGCCCCTGTCTTTCAAATTATACCGAAGCAAGGGCAACCCTCCGAGCGCGGAGCACGCAAGAACACCCTCCACTTCCTCAAAATAAAAAAGCTCGGGAATAAACTGCGTGAGCGTGGGCTCCCGGTATGCTTCGGGGAAAATCTTCCCAAAAAGCGCCTCGTCGTTCACCGCAAGACGCCGCACCAGAATGCTCAATGGAGTTTCGTGCGCCATAGTGCCCAAATCCGCCGTGCCATAGTGATTGAGCGTACCCGCAAGAGGATGCTTTACTCCCCCATGCGCTACAATGTAATCCCGAAATCCTTCGGTGAACCCCTCCGCGGCGAAAAAATATTTCACATCGTATTTGCGCCATTCGATGCCCGCCCGCACTCCGTCGTCGATTAAATCCTTCACGAGCGGAGCGTATCCTCCGATGATTACCTGGTCGAAATGCGGCGCAAGGTTTTTGAACGCCTTAATCGCTTCGGTTTTGTCCGCGCCCGGAGTGATGAGAGAAAGCCGATACCGCCCGGAATCAATGAGCGTGCGCACCACCTGATACATGAACATTCCCCCGATCCAAACCCCCAAAGCAAAACAATCTATAAAAAGCGTGGATTTTCTTTCAATGCCGAAGAATTCCCGGAAACAAAGCTCGGCGGTAAGCGTGAACTGCTCGTCCTGATAGCGGGTTCTCGGGAAATAGAAAGGTTCTCCCGTAGACCCCGACGTGGACGAGATTATCCACTTCCCGCGCGTGAAGTTCCCATCCCATGAAAGCTCCGCGAGAGGATACTGCAGCAAATAGTTTTCTTTGGTGGTAAGCGGGATCTTTTTGAAATCCCCGATCGTTTTCACAAGCTCGGGTTTGACTCCGTTTTTCTCCAAAAAATCCTTGTATGCGGGAACCCGCTGCGCCGCCTCGTGAAAGAACTTGAGCGTACGCCTCTCGCCGCGCCGCATCCATCCATACTCATCCATATGGCGCAAAAGCGTGAGCGTCTCCGTCGCGCCAAGCCCAAGCGGCGCATCGGGGAAACGGGAACCGGATTTCTCCACAGTACTCATGCAAGCATGGAAGCGGCGTGCCGGTCGGCGAGCGTGACCGGAGGAGTTCCCGTAGCTTTACTCTCGACAAGTATCCCTTTGAGCTTTTCCTGTGAATGTTCTATCTGCCGCATAATTCGCGCGTCATCGTGAGTGCCGCCCGCATATTGGTCGGCAACGCTGATAAGCCCCCCATTGTTCGCCACATAGTCCGGAGCGTAGAGAATCCCGCGTGCATGGAGTTCCTCGCCCACCTGTGCGCTTTCAAGCTGGTTGTTTGCGCTTCCCACAACCGCCCGGCAATGCAATTCCTTTACCGTGCGGGCGTTCACACTGTGATGCAATGCACATGGGGAAAACACATCCGCCTCCGCCTGATGAATGCGGGACGGCTCTTCAAACACGAGCTGCGGGAACTCTTTCCGGGCATCCTGCAATTTCTCCGGGCTCACATCTGAAACGGTTATCTTCTTCGCATGAGGATACAAAAGCCGCACAAGTCCAAGACCCGTCTTCCCAAGCCCCTGCACCGCAAATGTTCTTCCCTGAATCGCGGGAGAACCATACACCGCTTCAAGCGCCGCCTCGATGCTCTTTACCACCCCCACGGCCGTATAGTGCTCCGCGGGAACGCCGTTCCCGATGATGAACCGGCTTCCGGCGCGCATCCGCTCCACGTCCTGCGGACTCACCCCCACGTCCGACCCCGTGACGAATTTCCCTTTAAGACTGTTTACCGCTTCGGCGTACCAAGCGAAAAGCTCTTCCCGGTCGGGCATCTCTCCCCGAAGAACCAGCGCCGCTTTCGCCCCGCCGTACGGAAGCTCGGCGAACGCCGATTTGTACGACATAAGCCACGAAAGCCGCAACGCATCCCGTAACGCTTCGGACTCCTCCCCATAGCTCCAGAGGCGGGTAGCTCCAAGTGAAGGATTTTCCCCTTTCCTCCGGTGCACGGCAATGAATCCCACCACCCCAAGCTCCCGATTCTCTATCCGCGTCACACTCTCGTGCCGGTCGTATTCCGGAAATTTTTTAGTTTTGATTCTCTTTATAGACATGGGATTATTCGACTACTTCCTCCGCCCGAAGCCGCGGCGAATGCGGCGGCAGTTTTTCCGCGTATCCCAAACGAAGAAACATTTGGGGGCGGCATTTTGTTCCAAGCGCCTTTTGGAGGGGTGCGACGTCCGGCGGAACCGCGCTTATCGCCGCCGCCAGCCCCCGGCGCTCCGTTTCAAGCAGGAGTCGTTCAAGCGCCCGGCCTGCAAGAATCCATGCGCGAGGATTATTCTCATGCGTTCCCACAATCACAAAAACCGGCGTATCGTTTTTGAGTAATCGCTCTTCGCTTTTCCGAATCACCTTCATCACGTTCATGTGCCGGATTAGAAACGGCGCAATGAGCGAGAATGGAGTGCTGAATCCCATCGTGTTTCCCGTAATGCCCACCCCGGAATGCGTGAGGTTATTTCTTTTGTACCCCGCCATTTCATGGCGAAAAGGCTTATGCGAAAATGCACGCACTCGCGATTCCATAAGAATATCGGCGATGCGCTCTTTCTTCGCCTGGTCAGCAACCGTTTCCACGCACACCTCCTCGGAAGCAAAACTGCTCGCCCATGCGAAAAACGCCGTGAGCGAAGGGTGCTCGCGGTATCGGTTCCGGTTCATCCGGCGCTGCGGAATCGAAAAAATAAGATGCCTCGCGTCGGTATTCTTTGCTCCCCCGCCGGCAAAAAGTACGCGAACCGCAATTTCCACTCCGTTTTCCGGCATATATTCGACCGTCGTTTCCAGACCGTAATAATCCGCAGCGACGAGAATATTTTCGAGCGCGCATCCCAACCCGATAAAAAGATGCCGGTTATCGGGGTCGCTCACCGGGAGCGCCCGCCGAAGGTCGGGCAGTATCTCAATATGCGCGTCGCCGACCCGAAACCGCCACGGCTGGCTGTTATGGCTTGACGGCGCAAGCACCGCGAAGTTCAGAAGAAATTGCAACCGTTCGCGCCCCGCCGATTTTCGCCAAAAATCTTCGTATACGATGTCCCACGCAAGATAATTCTTTTGCATAGGATGATCCGCCATTAGGCATTCTTCACACCTCATGCGTGAGTGCTTCTCGGATTCTTGTGGTTACCATCTGGAGATCCGCGGTCTTGTCGAGAAAATCGCCTTCTTCAAATGCAATATCCGCCCGGTAAGATTTGCCAAAGCCCTCGAGTGCCGCGCGGTTAAAGGAACTCCAAAAGAGGATCCTCACTCCTTGTGTCTTGGGGTTTTTCTTGATTGCGTACGCCGCATCAAGACCAGTCGGCTTTCCCGCAAGATAAATATCAAGAAGCACAAGGTCGGGCATAAGCTTCATACATTGCTCGGCGGCGGGCGCCGCAGTATCGCATTGAAACACCGCAGGCTTGAAACCGGAGGCGGCGAGCTTTAACCGCATAATCTCCAGAAAATGCGCTTCGTCGTCAACCACAAGTACCACGGGCTTCTTTCTTGCAGAAGGCATGAGGAGGGCCAGTTGCCTATAAAAGCGACTTTATCTGCTTCACGATTTCGTCCAGATTGTTCGTTTTTTGGATATATCCCGCCGCGCCTATCCCCTTTGCGGCTTGGCGATCTCCTTCATACCCGCTCTCCTCGGTGCGTTCTCCCGCATTCGTAAGAAACGCCACTTTCGTGTCTTTCATAAGCGGATCTTCTTTTATTTTCATCATGGCGTGAATACCATCCACGCCAAGCATTTTCACGTCCATAAGCACCAAATTGGGGCGAAGCTCTTTTGCCTTCTTCACTCCCGCTTCTCCGCTGTCCGCGGTTTCCACGCGAAAACCGGCAGAAACAAGCTTCTTCGAAAATATTTCCCGGAAGTACGGCTCATCGTCCACCACAAGAAGAAGCAATGCTTGCGTCATTGATTCAGTATATCATATATGGTAGAGATATTATCTTAGTAGGGCGGAAATGCACCGGGTCCGCATAGCGTCGCAAAACCCTGCGAGGAATATCAATAACTCTTTCAATAATTACATGGACACTCAAAAAATAATCATGGAAATACGGGCGGGAGCGGGAGGCGATGAAGCCGCTATTTTCGCGGGAGATTTGGGGCGGATGTATCAGCGCTATGCCGCCCAACGGGGCTGGGGATTCGCCATTCTTGACAAGAACGAGACATCCTTGAGCGGTTTCAAATCGCTCGTCGCGGAAATCAAAGGCGAAGGAGTATATGAAACGTTGAAGCAAGAATCGGGCGTCCACCGCGTCCAGCGCATCCCAAAGACGGAAAAAGCGGGACGCGTGCATACATCAACCGCGTCGGTAGCGGTTCTTCCGATTGTGGAAGCAAAAGATGTGTCGGTGAACCTCGGCGACCTTGAGGTAAGCTTTTCCCGCGCGGGAGGCCCCGGTGGGCAGAACGTGAACAAGGTGGAAACCGCCGTGCGGATTCTCCACAAGCCCACCGGCATCGTCGTCTCCTGCCGCGAGGAACGCTCGCAGCATGCGAACCGCGAGAAAGCGCTTGAGGTGCTCCGCGCAAAGCTTTACGATATGGAACAAAAGAGAGCGACCGGTTCCGTCACCGACATGCGGCGCGAGCAGGTGGGCTCCGCCGACCGCTCGGAGAAAATCCGCACGTATAACTTCCCCGACGACAGAATAACTGATCATAGGTTTGGTGCTAAAGTACATAATATTGAGAAGGTTTTGGATGGTGACCTTGATGCGTTGCTCAAAAAAATTGAGAAGTCGAAGGAATAAATTCCTCCTTTCCTAAAGGAGGTGCCACAGGCGGAGGATTTACACAACATGGAACCTGGAAAAGACTACATCGGCGTGGGGTGCGGCGCGCTCATCGTGAACGACTGCGGCGAGACCCTTCTCCTCAAGCGCAAAAACAGGAACGAGATTGGCATGTGGTGCAAACCCGGCGGCGCCGTGGAGTACGGCGAAACGGTGGAGGACGCCGTGCGGCGCGAAGTAAAAGAAGAATTCGGAGTGGAAATCGAACTCCTTGAATCCCTCGGATTTACCAACCAAATTCTCCCCGCAGAAAAAGAACATTGGGTGGCGTTCCACTACCTCGCGCGCATCACAAAAGGCAAACCTCGAAACTGTGAACCGGACAAAACCAAGGAATTCGGCTGGTTTCCAATCGACAAGCTCCCCGAACCGCTCACCCAAACCACCCGCGAACCGGTGGAAATGTATTTGAAATTGTATAATAAGGACAGGCGATGAGGTTCGCAATAACCGTCCCGGCTCATGCGGGACTGATGACCTCTACCACTTTTAGGGTAGAGGATTTTTATTGAAAGGTCGGTTTGTGTTTGCATCTACAACCCACAACCCTGCCTACCGGCAGGCAGGCTAAAACCTTTAACCTATTCCTATGGCAATCATTTCACCCGAAGAAATGCCGAAGTACCTTAGCACAATTTCATTTGAAATCGGCCACGAGGCATGGAATCTTCTCGGCAACTTCCAAACGGGATCGCTTGACCGCGGACGCGTCATCGAAAATGTCGCCCGGAAGCTTGAGGATGCGATGGATACGATTGAGGAATCAATCCGCACATATCCGAACAAAAACCAAACGGGAGGGTATCTCGAAGAGTAGAGGGAGATTCTCCCTTCTATTGCGCCACTACGCCTCTACAACCCCAGCACCTCCACAATCTGCTTGATAAGCGCAACCACGATTGCCGCCGGGAGCAAGCTGTAAGAACGCACCCCGTCATCGTCCTTGACCGTCCAGGGCTTCTGGCTCGTAATCACCTTGCCGGTGTGCTGGTCGCGCCGGTAATCGTAGGCAGGCGTGATTTCGTAGTCATCCACATACTTTTTTGCCTGCGTTACCGGAATCGAATTGCGCAGAGAAATCCTGGGAATCCCGCGGAGTGCCATGAGCCGGCGAAAAATCTGGTCGTCGAGTTCGAGTCGCTGCCGGATGGGTTCGATACCGAGCTCGTCCCCCTCTTTCGCCACCATCCGCTCGCCCGCACAAGACGGCGTGTCGCAGATAAGGTAAAACTGCTTCATGTCTTCGTCGTACCCCACGCGCTTCGTCGTGAGAAGCTTCAGTCCGCGCGGCGTCTTGCAAATGGGACACACCACGCGCGACTTCATACGCTCATCAATAACCGCCTCCGGCACTTCAATGAAAATGAAAAAGTCCGGGTCCTCGCGGTAACCGATAATCTCTTTCAAAAAGAGCGAGTGCGTAATCTGGTCGAGCGCGCGCGGGAATCCGTCGATAAAAAGCGCTTTCTTCGGGCGCTTGCTGATTTCGAATTTGATAAGCGCGAGGATTAGCTCCGAGGGAATAAGCGTCGACTGATTTTTGTTCGCAATGAGCTTCACCGTCTCCTCAATGGAATGGAACCCGCGGTAATTGCGATCGAGGAAATCCACAAGCTCTTTTTTCCGCTTCTTCGACGAAAGCGCCGCAAACATATCCCGCACCACGTCCCCCACGGAAATATGCTGGACATGCTCCTCGCCGATTGCCTCCATAAAAAGCTTCGAATACGTCCCCTTCCCCGAATTCTTTTTGCCGAGGAGATACCCCACAAACGTGTTCTTCTTGAGGTACTTCCGCAGCTTTACAATTTCTTTCCCCGCCTTTGCGTGGAAATACTTTTTCCGCTCCTTCGGGTCGCTCAAATCGAACCGATGCCGAAGCTTTTCGATTTTCGTTTTGAACAACGGAAAGTGAATATTCTTCATGCTACTTTTTGCTCGTTGGCTTTTTCACCTCGATTCCAAGCTCATCCAACTGTTTCTTTTCAACCTCCGAGGGTGCGGTCATGACCGAAGTAGCCCCGCCCGCGCTCGCGGGAAAGGGTATCACTTCGCGGACGCTCTTCTCCCCGAGCGTCGCGTAAATGAATCGGTCGAACCCCGGCGCGATGCCCCCATGCGGCGGCGCGCCGTACGCAAAGGCGTCGAGGAAATAGGCGAACTGCTCCTTCTGCTCTTTACTGAAGCCGATGAGGTCAAATATTTTCTCCTGAATCTTCGCCTGGTGGATACGAACGCTCCCGCCGCCCACCTCAAAGCCGTTCAGGACCATGTCATGCTGTAAACCCCGCACCTTCATGGGATCAGTATCCAAAAACGGCACATCATCGGGGTGCGGCGCCGTAAACATATGGTGTGACGGCGCAAACTTCGCCGCGCCGGAGCCGTGGAAAAAGTCCTCCTTGGTCTGCTCCGTAAAGAGCGGGAAATCAATCACCCAGCAGAACGCGAGTTCATCGGGGTTATTTTTATCCTTCCGCAAGTCAGGCTTGTCGTTGCCGTACTTTGCCTTGGCTTCTTTGTGGGTAAGGCGCGGCCACGGCGTCTGCATAATTTTTTTCTCCGGGAATACCGCGGCGCAAAGCTTCGTAAACAAATCCTCGGCAATCTGCAAAATGTCCTCCTGCGTCACGAAAGACATTTCCATGTCAAGCTGCGTAAACTCGCCGTACGCCCGGTCCGCGCGCGGGTCTTCGTCGCGGAAACATCGCGCAATCTGGAAATATTTCTCCACGCCGGCAATCATAAGCATCTGCTTGTACTGCTGGGGAGACTGCGGCAGGGCATAAAACTTCCCCTTTTGGAGGCGTGACGGCACCAAAAAGTCGCGCGCGCCTTCCGGCGTGGACTTCGTCAAAATCGGCGTGTCAACTTCCCAGAAACCTTTTTCAATCAGATAGGTACGGATAAAACGCGCCACCTCGTGCCGCACGCGAAGATTCCGCCGCATACGTTCCCGCCGCAAATCGAGATAGCGGTATTTCATCCGAATCTCCTCGTCCACATCATACCCGTCGGAATCCACCGGAATAGGAAGAGCTTCCGAAACGCTCAAAATTTCGAGCGTCTTTGCGCTCACCTCATACTGCCCCGTCGGGGTCTTTTCGTTCACCATCGCGGGCGGACGCTTCTTCACTTCGCCCGTGATTTTCACCACATATTCAAGCCGCAGATCGTTCGCATTCGCCAAGGACGGACCTCCGCCAGAGGCGGACCCGCCTCCGGCAGGAAACACCACCTGCGAAATGCCGCTCCGGTCGCGGAGGTCAATAAACACCAGTTTCCCATGGTCGCGACGCGCATGCACCCAGCCAAGGAGCGTTATTTCCTTGCCTTCGTGCTGTGCAATTTCTCCCGAAAAAGTACGCATTTGTTATAATAGAGTATATTCGAATGCTCGATTTTTCTCAAATGCTTGCACGATTCGCGGTTGCGCTCGTATTGGGCGCGGTCATGGGAATTGAGCGGGAGTCAGCGGGCAAGGAAGCGGGGGTGCGGACGGGAATGCTCGTTTCGGGAGGAGCGGCGCTCTTCACCATCGCAGGCCTTGCGCTCCCGTATCTCCTCGCAACCAATTCCGAAACCGCCCAAGAGATTATCACCAACAATGCTGGCGTATTCGGCGTGATTGCAAACATCGTCGTGGGCATCGGCTTCATCGGCGGCGGCATCATCATAAAAACCACCGAGCATGTGCACGGGCTCACCACTGCGGCGGTAGTGTGGGTAATGGCGGCAATAGGGATGCTTGCCGCGTTGGGACTCACGGAGTTCGCCGCGGTAGCAACGGTGGTGAGCGCAGGAATGCTTTTTATTTTCCGGAAGTTGGGTATCTATGAACTCGTGAAGCCAAAGAATGCATCCACATCGGAGGAGTTTCGATAAATTGACTTTTAGCAAAAGTTAGCGTAGAAATAAATTGGCAGTTCATGTGGTAGCTCCGATGTTATCAGTCGGAGAGGAAAGTCCGGACATTCACACGTTCGCCGAAAGGCGAACAGTTAAAAAGGTAGCGGCTAACGACCGCCGTGCGAAAGCATAGAGGTGCGAGCAGTGACGTCCCGAGGGGAAACCCGAGGGGAAACCCCATCCCAAGCTAGATTGGTTTAATTCCGCTATAGGGATAACAAGGCGGAAGTGAAACGGCAAAATCCTTACCGGATGCAAGACCGTACTCCAATGCGCAAGCATTGGTTTGAGTCGCCAGAGCCTGCGAGCAATCAAAGGCCCAGACAAATTACCACTCCTCCGGCGAAAACCGGAGCAGACAGAATCCGGCTTACGAACTGCCGAAGGAAAGGGACGACCGCAAGGCCGTCCTTTTTCGTTGGAACCCATCACCCCCTTATTTAATGAAACCCTAAATCCGCGGGATTATCATCGCCTGATATGCGAATCACCTCGCCTCCTTGCTCCTCAAATTCTTTTCGTAATCCCGCCGCCTCTCGCGCTAACTTGAACGTCTCTTCCGGCACATCTTTTTTTATTCTCCACCTGGTCCAAAATTCAATCACGAGCTTGCTATCCCCGAATACTTTTTTAATATTTTCAGCCATAGCAATCTCGATAGCGTATTTGCATGCAAGAAGCTCGCCGTAATTGTTTGTAACCTCCTTCCCAAGCAAATGCTTCCCCCGCGTAAGCTCCACCTTCGAGATCGCCTTATGTAAAAGGTTCTTCCCCTTCTCGTTGGTTACGCTGATTTCAACCCCTTCGCCCCGCCCCGTGCCTGCGTCAAAGTAAATTCCCGGCTCGATCTTTTGCACATGCTTTACGCCATAGTCCGCGCCGAGCGCAAGCCATTTCTCGGCTTCCTCTCTCGTCTTAAACCCCTTGAATCGCGCACCCTGCTTCCCGGAAACTCGCTTCTCCGCCTCACCCCACTCCTCGGCGACACCCTCCCCGCCGCCGGGAATGCTCCATGCGTAATACTTTGTCGATTTTTTTTTCTTATCGCCGAAAAGATTTTGTATCTTTTTTGCCATCATGCGTTATAGGTTATTGGTCATTAGTTATGGGTCGGCTCATGCCACTTCCGCCTGATAACACTGCTCGCCCCTCGGGCATACTCGGGATGAAAGTTACTCTCACACAACTTCTGATTGGTAGCAACTTTCACAATACACCATCTCCGGCCGCTCGGGCGCGTAGCTCGTCTCGAACTCACTTAGACACTTCTCCGCCCCGTGGAAATGCATCGCAGTATTCTTATACTCATTCTCACTTTCATTTTCATTTTTACCTTTCAAGCCACTGCAACAACAACGCCGATGCCAAAGCTTTAAGGGATTCCGCAAATCGAATCGGTCTTTATGCCGACATTCCTGGCACTCGCGCGGCAAAACAATCCCCTCGCGGCGCAAGAACGCAAGTTCGGGCGCGAGTATTCGATACACGCGTTTGCACACCGTACATTCGATAATTTCCTTGAGTATTTCGTCTGAAACATCGGCAATTGCATCCGGAAGTTCCCCTGCAACAATGGTGGGTTTGTGCGGCGAAGGATCCAACTCGCGCCATACATATCCCCGCGCCACTGTTTCACCTTTCGATAAAGGAAAATACTCTCCGGCAAGCGTTTCATTATAAGCAAACGGAGAAAGCTCGGCTGGGAAAAATTCGCCGTACGCATACACCCCTCCCGTCTTATCGACATATGGCAGCGTGTTCATATGCTCAATTATCCGCGCCTTCAATTTTTCATATTCCTCTTTCGAATACTGCTTGTTCAAAATAAAATGCTGTTTCTTACGAAGACCCGCGCATCCAAAAAGGTCGGCGGAGCTCTGACACCAATCACAATATGAGACTCTCTCGTTCGCATCACAATGAGCCACGGAAAAAGCTCTGGAGTTTCCAAATCCCGCCGCCATACCTTCGTACGCCAACTCAGTACTCACTGCAAAAGCCACATCATACGAATCCTTGCTTTTTACATTACGAAGGCAAAAGCGAAGATTTTCTCCGTCATAAAGATCGAAAGAATTTCTCACTGTTTTGACATTGTCCAGGTTATCTCCAGTTGAGTCCACGCACTTGAGCAAATTTCCATATTTATGCAATGCACGTTGCATCAGTTCCCGGAACTCGCCGCGATATTTCTTACTGCTTTCATACCCCTCTTTTTTATACTTCCCTATAAACACGGAATATTCTTCCTTCGTAAGCTGTTGATTGCGCACCACATAGCGCTTATTGCGAAGATTGGCGCTCATAAAACAATCCTGACAACTTACGCAATCAAAGAGAAAAGCGGAGCCAAGACACTCTCGCGAACGAACGCACCACTGCGTTTGGTACATGTGCAAACAATCCAAATCTTCATAACAACGCTCTGATTCTTTTACATACATGCAATCGAATACATCTTTTCCCGTATCAATATTTCGGGAATAATACACGTTTTCGGATTTCGCGATCACCGATTGCGAGAGATAGACGTTTTTACTGTCTGCAACATAATTTGCAAAGTCGGCATTCATATTCGTATGAATATGCATAATCCCAATGCGCGGCACTTTATGCATCAACTCCCGGAATTGCGTGAAAAAAGGTTTCTTCCAGTCGTATTCCTGCCCGTACTGAAGCGGGTCCCAGTTATCGGAATACCAGCACTCTTTGCAATACACCGTGAAGGGCTTGTCAGGTGAATACATCGAGACAAACGGCTTTTTACAAAGGTCGCATGTGCGCTTGTAGAGCGAGCGCTCGTTCCGAAACGTCATCCGCCGTTGGAGTCGGCAATCAGGGCAAAATGTCGGCGGCGGGACGTTCACGCGCTCGTAGAATTGGGAATCCTCTGGCTCGATTGTGAAAGATTGTTTGCAGTTTTGGCAAGTTCGAGTTTCCAAGTTCATACTTTCTTATTTTACCCCACTTCCGCCCAAAAACACTTGAGGCAATAAACAATTTCAGGGCGACTTTTATCATGGCTTGTTTCAAACTCTTCCGGACAAGGCACATCACCATGAATATGCTTCGTGAAATTCGCGTAGACCCCGTTTGAGGATTTTGCCCCCGCACATTCACATGTTTGATGGTAGAGAAACGCCTTCGCTCGCCGGGAAATCCTTTCACTGTGTCGGCAGTCGCCACACGTGCGCGGAACCGGAATTTTTACGGCTTTGAGGAATTCGAGTTCCATGGGAACTACCCGGAATGCCTTTTTGCATTGCATGCATTCCAAAATTTCCTTCGTGAACGTGTCGGGCACATCTTCAATGGCATCGGGGATTTTGTCCGGCATGACCGTCACTTTGTGATCCCCGTATTTCATATCTGTCCACAGATACCCCTGTGCCAATGCCTCCTCTTTGGTCAAGGGAAAGTGTTCATTCGCCAGAGAGATGTTGTACCCGCAAAGGGCATGCTCCGCAGGGAAAAATTCTCCATATTTATATACTCTTCCCGCTTTATCCACGAACGGCATCGCGTTCATGTGCGCGATTATTTTTGCTTTCAGCTTCTCATACTCGCCTTTCGAATATTGCTTATTGAAAATACAGCATTGTTTTTTCTTCAACCCCACGCACCCGAAACAGTTTGAAATGTTGCGGCATGCAATACAATATTGAGAATCAAAAACCTCCGCCCAGCATCCTTCCAAAAACTGGCAATTTGAGACTCCAAGGCCGGAGGTCGCGTTTTCATATCCCAATATGTGTTTTTCTCCCCAAATGGTGAGGTCCTGCGAATCCTCCGCGCCAGGAATTTGGAGGTATTGCACGTATTTTAAATCTCTCCCGCCGTTCACCAGATACCCATACTGCACATTCTTTGATTCACTGACATATTCCCCGGTCACGTTGTCATTCAGAACTCCGTTCAGATATGCCACGGGAAACTTTGCCGCGAAGGCAAACGCCTCCGCCTTTGCTTTTTGGAGTCCCGACCAGGTATTAAGCTTCATTGCCCCGATCTTCGCTTCGTATTCTTCCCTGGAGTAAGGCTGGTTAAAGATATAGTGGCTCTTGTTCATCATATTCACGCACCCGAAACAGTCAGTCATGCCTTTGCAACCAAAGAGACACCAACTTGAGGCATTGCTTATCGAGCGCGTGGAAAAATGAGTTTGATATGACTCTCTGGTCCAAAAACATCCATAACACCGTTCGCATTTCGTCACATGCGAACAATCGAACGAGGACTTGCAATAGTCCATGGCGTTACCATACGCGCAATCCTCCGCATACGAAGTGTTGCACACGAGATAACAGTTTTTGCTCCAGCCGGTATTGACGAGGTACTCGCAATTCACGTTGTCCTCCGTGTGCGGCCCGAAACGCGGCACCGTTTTTGCTAATTCATGTATTTGCTCGAAAAACGGCCTCGAGAAATCATAATCCCTGCCGTAGTCCATCCCGTCCCAATCATCCGACCGCCACTCCTTTTCATCATAGACCGTAACGCCCGCCTCGGGAGGAAAAATCGAGAGTATCCGCTTCCCGGATTTACCGCTCGTCGCCCAAAACGGATTCCGCTCGTTCCTATAGGTCAATCTCCTCTGAAATCTACACTTCCAACAAAACGTCGGGGGCGGAACCTTTACTTTTTTATAAAAATCAAAGTCCTCGGGAGCTATCGTAAATTCCTGTTTGCAGTTTTGGCACGTTCTCACTTCCGTCATTGGCTATGAATCATCAGTCGTGTCTATGCCACTTCCGCCTGATAACACTGCTCGCAGTACACGACCTCCTTCCGCTCCGGCGCATACGGCGTCTCAAATTCATTGGGGCACGGTGCATCGCCGTGGAAATGCGGAGCCGTGTTTCTATGGGCTATTTGCTCTTTGCTATTTGCCGCGTTGCAGTTGCAACGCCTATGCCAAAGCTTCCGCGGCAAACGCCGCTCAAGCCGCCGGCGATAGCGGCATTCGGGGCAAGCCCTGGGAATGGGGACCTGCACGCGCCGGTAGAAATCGAGTTCGGCTTGTACCACGTTATAATTTCGCGTGCACGAGACGCATGCAAGCGCTTCTTTCAAAATAGTATCAGGGATATCCTTGATGTCGTCGGGGATGCTTCCGGGTTTCAATGTTTCCTTGCCGAACGTGCCCGGCGTAAGGTCTTCCCATTTATAACCCTTCGCCGCCGCTTCTTCCTTTTTGAGGGGCATATATACCTGCCCCTGGGTTTCGTTGTATCCGAAGGGCGACAGCTCCGGCGGAAAAAATTCACCGTATTCCCCCGTCTCTTTCATGTGCGCGATAATGCGGTTCTTGAGCGCCGCGTATTCACTCTCCTCGTACCGTTTGTTGAAAATTGCATACTTCCCTTGCTTTATGCCCACGCAACCGAAAAGATTCTCGGAGTTATGGCACGAATCGCAGTATTCCAAATGGGAGTTGTCGTAACTTAAGTGCGTAAACTTCACATCGTAGTCGTGGATCAGCGCGTGCGACTCGTAAATCAGCTCGCAGGCAAATCCATAATGATATGAATCCATAGAATTCTTCACATCGGGCGTGATAATCCCGTATTTGGTGTCTTCCGTTTTATCCACGTCGAACGAATGGCGCGTATTTTTCGAGTTGAAAAGCATATTCCCCGACACGTTCACGCATTTTTCAATCACCGCGAATTTGTGGAGGGCCCGCTTCTCCAGCAGCTCTTTAAATTGAGCATACAAAGCCTCGCGCCCCACAAAAGACCCAAGATTCAATTCGGCAAATCTCTTCTCATACTCCTCCTTCGAGTGCCCGACATTCAAGATGTGATACTGCTTGTTCCGGAGATTCCACGAAAGACAGCAGTTTGAACAGCTGCGAAGGTCGTAAGAATAAAAGCAATCCGTGCAATCCTTAAGCAACACGCCGAATTGGCAGTTAAACATCCGCGCGGAATTCACGCACTCATAGCACAATTCCGCGCCACCCTCCACGCTTGCGAGGTAACAATCAACGCAATCCCTTGATTGCTTCCACACATTCGCCGAATGCATAATGTTTTCGGACTCGAATGTACTGAAACTCAAATAGCAATTCCGGTTATTGCTTGAGTGGTTCGTATACTCCGAATTCACGCTGTTCTTGGTGAGAAGCGCAATGCGCGGTACTTCAAGCTGCAGCTCCCGCCATTGCGGGAAGAAGGGCTTATTGAAATCAAACTCGCGCCCGTAATCAAGCCCAGTCCATTTATCCGACCAAAAACAAGGCGGGCAATACACCTTGAAGGGCTTGTTCGGCGAATAAATCGTTACCGTGCTTTTCCTGCAGAGGTCGCAATTCCGGCGGTAGAGCACACGCTCGTTCCGCCAAGAATACCTCCGGCGCTGACGGCAGTCCGGGCACCGCACCGGCGCGGGCACCTTGAACTTCTCGTAAAGCTCAATATCGTCCGCTTCAATCGGGAATTGAGCGGCGCATTCTTTGCATTTTCTTACTTCTGGTTTCATTCTATTTTCTATATTTCTACTTGCTATTTTCTAACTACACGATTTCCGAGTTGTAACACGACTCACAATATATGATTTCCTTCCGCTCCGGCGCGTACGGCGTTTCGAATTCGTTAGGGCACGGACTGTTCCCGTGGGAGTGCGCGACGGTGTTGCTATACGCTCTACGCTCTACGCTATTCATCCCGCTGCACATGCAACGCCGATGCCACAGCTTCAACGGATTTCGCTGTGCCAGCCGCTCATAATGCCTGCAGTTTGGGCACAGCCGCGGCAAGGGAATATTTCTCTTCTTGTAATACTGAAGTTCCTCGCGTAGAACCTTAAACGCAGTCGCGCACTGATGTTTGCACAACCCCCCATGCGCACATCCTATCACTTCACTGCATATTGAATCGTCGGCATCTTTGATGTGACCGGGAATGTCATCGGGGGGTTTCGTGATACGGTAGTGTTTCGTTTCTGGTTCCCTCCATTGGTATCCTCGTGTATCCGCTTCTTCCTTCGTAAGCGAAAAGCACTCCTGCGCAAGCGTTTCATTATACGCAAACGGCGAAAACTCAACGGGAAAAAACTCCCCGTACCGATACACGATACGCACTTCGCTATTCACTCCACGCGATTCATACGGCATCTCGTCCATATGCGCGATAATCTTCGGCACAAGCACCTCATATTCTTCCTTTGAATATTGCCTGTTTAAAATGCAATATTGCTTATTCCGAATTCCGACACATCCGAAAAGATGTGATGAGAAACCGCAATTCGCGGTGTACTGCAAATCATGGTTGTGCCCGTCGAATCCATGAACGTTGAATCGAACAAATGAGCTGTGCGCGCTCCCGGTTCCCTGGCACTCATACAGAAGTTCGGCATTCAAACCGAGATAGGTAAGGTCCATAGAGTCCCGCGTCGTCAAAATGCGGAATGCGAATTTCACATTCTCAATGTCATGACTGCTGAAACATGCGCGCGCATTTTTCGAGTTGATAAGGTCATTTCCCGTGCAGTGCGAGCAATTGAGAATGGTCGCATACTTATGAAGCGCATTCTTTGTTAATTCTAAGAACTCCCCGTAGAGAGCAGAGGAGGTTGTGTAACTTCCAAAATCAATTCCGCTGATTTCTTTCTGATATTCCTCTTTCGCGTATGGCTTATTTCTAATACAAAACTCCTTATTACGAAGATTCGTGCACATAAAACAATTGCGGCAATTCACGCAATCATAGAGATACCGAGAATCCATGCAGCTGCGAGAAAAATAGATAAAATCGCAGTTATAGTTCTTATACCCAAGCACCCCTTGGAACACATTCTCTGACTCCACCAAATCAAAGCTGTCAAAAACCGAGCGGGATTTATCAATATCTTTCGAGTAAAACACGTCTTCCGAGCTTAAGAGAGAATAGGAAAGATAGATACGAGTAGAATCGCGCAACATGTTTCCGCCATAGGGAGAATTGGTAGAGTTGGTAACGTACAAGTTCCGCTGGGGAACATCGGCAAAAAGAGCGTGCCATTGCTCGAAGAAACTTTTATTCCAATCGTAGGGTCGGGCATGCTGCGCGGCATCCCATTTGTCCGATGCATAACACTCCACACAATAAACCGTATAAGGGGCTCGGGGTGCGAATGCGGAAAAAACGGCGACGCTACATAGGTCGCACTTCCGTTTGTATAGACAACGCTCATTTCTCCACACTAACCGCCGCACCATCCGGCATTCCGGACACCATGTGGGCGGCGGGACTTTCAGTTTTTCATAGAACGCGAAGTCATCCGGCGCAACCGTAAATTGCGCTTTACAACTCTGGCAGGTTTTGGTTTCGGAATTCATACACTCGCTCAAGGTTGAACCTTTAGGGACTCTTTAAGGTTCAACCTTTACAAAATTCGGCACAGCTCCGCGACGCTTTCCTTCCTTTCTCCGCAATAGAACTTCGCCACTTCTTCTCGAAGGATGAGGAGCTGTAATTTATTCCTTCCCCACTTCGGCTCATCAAGCGAAAAATCAACGAGTTCCAGCGCGCGCTCCAATGCAGAAGAATATAATGCGGCATTGCCCTGCTCCTGCCACACGCGCGCGCGTTCAAGCTCCGCAATAATGTTGAGAAGCTGCATATGCTTATCAAATCGCGCCCAGCGTTCCCGTGTAGCCATTAGAATAAAAACTTTCTAACCACCTCCTCTACTTTTTTGCGAATATCGGGAAGTTTGATTTCCATGGCTCTATTCCCGAGCGCCGGTTTAATGTTAATGAGGGACACGAACGCAATACTCTTATCGCCGAAATTCACATTCGCGCCCCAGAGGCTTTCGGCTTTCGAACCGTCCTCTGAAAGCTCCTCCGCGCAGTCCACATGGTATTCGCACGTTGCCGAAAGAATCTCCCGCTCAATGTCCACCACCACTTTTACAAAAGAATCTTGAAGCGGCTCTACGAGTTTTTGGCGCACAATCATTATCTGGATTTTACTCTCCGAGCCATAAATTCTCAAGTCCGAAATCCAAGTAAATATTGCCTGTGCGGGAGGAACAATTCTATAGAATTGTTCCTAGTAGGATTCCAGTGGAACAGGATGTAGAATAAATCCATGTCCCGCAACGCGAAGCTTGTCCTTATCCTCATCCTTCTCCTTGCCGGTTTCCTGCGCTTCTATCATCTCGCCTCTACTCCGCCCGGCCTTTATCCCGACGAAGCGATGAATGGCAATAACGCGCTTGAGGCGCTCCGGACCGGAGAGTTTAAAACGTATTACCCCGAAAATAACGGACGCGAAGGATTTTTCATAAATATCCAAGCCGCATTCCTTGATTCCTTTGGCGCGACCGAGCCATGGGTGCTCCGGCTTCCAAGTGCGCTGTTCGGACTGCTTACGGTGCTGGGAGTCTTTTTTCTCGCACGGGAACTTTTTTCAACTCAAATCGGACTCCTGTCTTCGTTACTCCTTGCCACAAGCGTGTGGCACATTATCTTTTCCCGCATCGGCTTCCGCGCAATCATGGCGCCGTTTTTCCTTGTCTGGGCAATTTATTTTCTTCTCCGCGCATTCCGAGCCGGCTCCAAATTCCATATTCCCCGCCTACAAATCGGCGGGCAGGCATATTCCATATTCGCCGGAGTACTATTCGGTGCCGGTTTCCATACCTACATCGCTTACCGCGTCTCCCCCGTCCTCATTCTTATCATCATTCTCTGGTGCTGGCAGTCTGCTCCCGAAAGCCGCAAGCAAATTTTGCGTGCCTCCTGCTTCTTTATTCTTGCTTCTTTCATCGTCGCCCTTCCCCTCGGACTTTATTATCTCAACCACCCCGCGGACTTCCTCGGCCGCACCGCCCAAGTTTCCGTGTTCTCCTCGCCGACTCCTCTCCACGACCTCGGCTCGAATATTTTGAAAACCGCGGGAATGTTCAACTTTGAAGGAGACGGGAATTGGCGGCATAACTTCGCCGGGCGCCCGGAACTCTTCTGGCCGGTGGGAATTTTCTTTCTCGCAGGACTTGTACTCGGCATTCGTACTATTCTCAGGAAACCCTCATCGTCATTCTCATTTTTCATCCTTTTCTCTTGGCTCCTTCTCGCCGCGCTCCCGGTGGTAATCTCAAACGAAGGACTCCCGCATGCTTTGCGCGCGATTCTCATGATTCCGCCGGTCATTATCCTTGCCGCCGTGGGCGGCGTTGCACTCTATAACATGGTTAAGAAAAAGACGCCTCAATTCTTCCTTCACGCCGCTGCAGTCATCGTCATAGTCATTGTCATGGTTGAAGCGTATAGCACCTATTTCACCCGTTGGGCGAATAGCCCTAACGTTCAAGGAGCTTTCGCCGCCGACTACGTCGCCATCGGGCGCGCCATCAACGAACTGCCGAAAGAAGCTCCCAAATACGTCATTGTCGAAGCGAGTGGAGTGGACGTGCGTGGAATACCGATGCCCGCGCAAACCGTCATGTTTATTACGGATTCGTTCCTGCCCGAAACGCAAAAACTGAAGAATATTCGGTATATTCTGCCATCCGAAAGTCACAATATCCCGGAAAACGCCCGTATTTTCTATATCCGCTAGATTGGGAAAAATTGCAAGATTTTTAATATATCCACCAGTCAGGGCGATTGGTGGCTTTTTTTCCTTTGTATTTCAAGTATAATAATCATATTATATTTTCGCAAATGAAAGTCGCCATTATCTGCGGAGGGCCATCTCTTGAGCGGGGCATTTCTTTAAACTCCGCGCGGTCGGTGCTTGATCACCTCTCCTCGCGCGAGATTGAAGTGATCCCCGTGTATCTGGATTCGCAAAAAAATGCCTATGCTATCTCAAAAGCGCAACTTTACAGCAACACTCCATCCGACTTTGATTTCAAACTCCGGCAAGCCGGGACACCGCTCTCGCCCGCATCGCTCGCACGCTTCCTCAAGCGCGCCGATATCGTCTTCCCCGTAATGCACGGCCACTTCGGGGAAGACGGAGGCATACAACGCTTTCTTGAGCATCACCGCATCCCTTTTGTCGGGTCCGACTCCCGCACATGCGAACGCGCATTCGACAAGTTCGACGCGAATGAGTTCATACGCGCGCACGGTTTTTTCGCATTGCCTTCCGCAGTGCTCAAAATTTATCACCGCGACCACCGCGCAATCATCAAGCAATTTTTTGAGGCACACCGCGTACGGCGTGCGGTGGTGAAGCCCGCGCGCGGAGGTTCAAGCATCGGCGTGTTCTCGGTCGCGACACCCAAGGAAGCACTCGAGAAGGTGCGCCTCATCTTCTCGAAACGGATGGCAACCCGGGTAGTCATCGAACCCTTCGCGGAGGGCACGGAGTTCACTACTATCATCCTCCAAAACCGCTTCGGCACGCCCGTGGCGCTTCCTCCCACCGAGATCGAAACCGACTATACCCAGCACCAAATCTTCGATTTCCGGAGGAAATATCTCCCCACGCGGCAGGTCATCTGGCACTGTCCCCCGCGATTCGATAATCACGTAATTGAGAGAATACAAGCCCAAGCCGAGCAACTCTTCGCACTCTTCAATGTACGGGACTTCGGGCGGTTCGACGGGTGGGTCCTCCCCGACGGAAACATATGGTTTTCGGATTTCAACACGGTAAGCGGCATGGAACAAAACAGTTTTCTTTTTCAGCAAGCCGCGCGCATCGGTATGACACATGCGGACGTACTCCAGCATATTCTCCGGAATGCATGCGCGCGCAACCGCATTGCCTTCCCCGGGAAAAAGACAGAGGCACCCGCGAAACGCAAAGAAGTGCGCGTGCTCTTCGGCGGAAACACGTCGGAACGCCAAGTATCGCTCATGAGCGGCACGAACGTGTGGCTCAAACTCCGCGGCTCCTCGCGCTATAGACCCATCCCCTACCTTCTTGATACGAAAGGCGGCGTGTGGCGGCTGCCGTACCACCTCGCGCTGAATCACACCGTCGAAGAAATCACGGCGAACTGCACCCAATACCCCAGGGCAAAAGAGCGCCTTGATGCATTTGAAGCGCGCGCACGGCTCCGCCTGGGACTCCAGGAAGAAAAAAACCAAGAGGAGTTCTTCGTACCCGAGAAAATGACGCTTCGGGAATTTCTCAAAGGTGCTTCATTCGTTTTTAATGCGCTCCACGGGGGCGTGGGAGAAGACGGCACGCTCCAAGCGCTTTTTGAGAAATGCGGCGTACGCTACAATGGACCGGATGGGAAAGCATCGCGGTTGTGCATGGATAAACGCGCAACGTCCATCGCCGTCGACACAATGGGCATCAAAGGCGTCCGTGCAATTCCCGGCACCACCGTAAAAACCGAATTTCTTTTGCGCATGGATGTCACCGGTGTCCAAAAGTTCTGGAAAAAGACCAGGAAAGAACTGGGGACGCGCACTATTGTCATAAAACCCCGCGCCGACGGATGCTCCACCGGCGTCGTGCATCTTTACTCTTTAAATGACCTCGGAAAATATATCCGCCTCCTCGCGGCGCATGCGCCGCGCGCATCAAAAAACACTTTCGCGCATCAACCGGAAATAATCGAGATGCCACCGGAAACGCCCGCAGAGCTTCTCTTTGAACGTTTCGTTGAAACCGATACGCTGAAAGTGGTGCATCACACGCTCAAGCACCACAGAAAAACAGGATGGCTCGAGATAACGGTCGGGGTAGTCGAAAAAGCCGGAGAACTACACGCGCTCAATCCCAGCATCACCGTCGCGGAAGGAGAAGTTCTCTCCGTCGAAGAAAAATTCCAGGGGGGGACGGGCGTGAATATCACCCCGCCGCCGGAGATACTCATGGCGCCGCGCGTCCTTCGGCGCGTCAAAGAACGGATTGAAACGGTCGCAGCACATCTGGGCATCCGGGGATATTCCCGTCTCGATGCGTTCGCACATCTCTCCACCGGCAACCTCTTTATCATCGAAGTAAACACCCTCCCAGGCATCACCCCCTCAACAGTCTTTTACCACCAGGCGCTTGCGGAACGCCCACCACTCTTCCCAAGGGAAGTTTTGGAGCTTCTCATTGCAAACAAGGGATACTGAAGCAAAAAGCATGCCACTGATTATGCTATTTTAACCCGTATGAAAACTCTCCCTGTAAACATCGAAGAATTCGGCTTTGTCGAACGAGAGGAAAAGAACGGTGAATATATAAAGAACCGCTGCGGCCGGGATTTCTTATACTATGCGCTACATTACTTTTATCCATCGGAATTCAGCCCGCAAAAGAATAATCCCCAAGAAATCGAACGGAAAGGAATTTTTGGCTTATCTGTCCCATCCTGGCTCGCGTGGACACAAGCCCAATTTATTCATATTCCAAAATTACTCGCCTCAAAAAATCTCACACTTTCAATTAATGGAAGGGAAATTAACAGCTTCAATCAATTTGCGCGGGCGATTCTCACGCCCAACGGGAAGAATGGCGCAGCAGCAATAGACAACGTCGAGAAAATTGTGGACTCGGGGGATACCGTCGGAATCGATATTGCGCTGGGCTTCGGCGGACTGCTTGACCATATAATGTTCGTCTACGGATACGATACTGATAATTTTTATATTTGCGATACACATAAAGCAGCGGGCATTGAGTACACAAAGCTTTTTGAAGGGAACCGCTACTTCATGCGGCTTCCGAAAGCAGAAATTTTGAAAAGATGGACTCGCTTTGGCCGCGTGTGGGAAGTAAAGAGAAAATAAGTTGACACTCGTTTTAGGGTTTGTTATTATTTCCGTACAACCGAATACACATCAAGAGCGCGGAGATGCTAAGGGACTGGCCCAATGCTCCGCCCGCAACGTGCCTTGTAGGTAACGTGCGAACCTGCCCTTCACGGGGAGAGATGTCTAAAGAACAAATCAACCGCGTGTGGCGGTTGTTTTTGTTCTTTGAAAGGTATTCAAAATGAAAGAAAGGAAAGTTATTATGAAAGCTATACTGTCCCTTACATACGAGGCGAGATTCCCTTCCGCCGATAGTCCGTCATGCTCCAGAAGCGTCACGGGGTTCTTCAAAACTAATATCTCTATTCCCACCCTCCCGATGGTTGGGCATGTAATTTGCCTTCCGGTCTTCGCGGATAAAAGCGAGGATGGGAACGTTGACGATTGCGAAGTCACCTTGATTGCCTTCGACCTGAAGAAAGGCATCTGCACTCCGCACATTTACTGTACGCGCGAGATTGACGGAGAGGAGGTCTTTGAGGCGGGAAACGATCCTGATTCAGAAAACTACGGGAAAGCGATCAGCTCTGCACTCAAGGATCTCAACGATGACATCATACCAAGATTGAAGCGTCAGGGATTCAAGAAAGTCTTTACGGCGCTGTAACATCCGCCCGGAGGCGCAACATCACGGCGACTTCGCACAAGCGAGGCCGCCGGTTTCTTTTGTGGCTAGACTTTCACTATTTCGACTTCCGTAAACGGCTGCCGATGGCCCTTCTTCTTTTTCTGCCGCGTCTTCGCGTGATACTTAAAGATGATTTTCTTGCGGTCGCGCGCCTGGCGGAGCACCTTTCCCTCCACCTTCACGCCGGAGATATACGGCGCGCCGAGCGTCACTTTTTCTCCCTCTGCGGTGAGAAGCACCTTATCAAAGGAAAAAGCGCTCCCCGCTTCCGCGTCAAGCTTCTCTACCTTTACTTTGTCCCCGGCGGCAACTTTGTATTGCTTGCCTCCGGTTTCGATAATTGCGAATTTAGACATAGTGAGTAAGTGGTAAGTGGTAAGTGGTAAGTGGCTTTTCACTTATCACTTCTCACTTAGCACTATTGTTTAGTTGACATGTATGATAGCCGCAAACCATATAAAAATCAAGATGCTCAAGCAAAAACTCGCTCCGGTAAGGAAATACCCTAAAAAAGCATCTCTTTTAAGTAACGGAATCCCTATCGCAATATTTACGAAGGACGCAAATGCCCAAAATGCTCCGAGAAAGAGAACGTAAGAAAGGGTGCCAACTTCGGTAATACCAGTGTGTTCCGTAAAGTGGACGATAAGCGGCTGGTTGATACCGCGCAGCGCAAAATATGCCCACACCATCCCCGCTATCGGAAGAACGACGGACGCACCGAGCAGCGCAACGGGAACTTTATGCTGTAGCAACAGTCTATACATCGGTGCCTGCAACTTTGCCTTTCCCTTTGAGTACCGCTGCTGCTTCCTCGGGGGCCACCACGTTGATATCCACGCCCGTACCCAGTTCAAAACCGGCGAGGATGGAAATCTTCGGAAATACCTCGACGTGCCAGTGATAGTGCTCAAATTCACGCCCCTTATGAAGCGGCGCCGTGTGGATAAAGAAATTGTAATCGGGGTCATTCAGGAATTTCTTGATGCGGCGGAGGGCCAACTGCAGCAATCCCGCAACTTCCCGGATGTCACGCAAGGGCGCATCTTCAAAACGGGATGCATGCCGCTTCGGATATATTCTCACCTCAAAAGGCTGGCGGGAAACGAACGGCGCCGCCGCGATTGCCTGCGGCGTCGCTTCAATAATGCGGGTGCCCGCTTCCCGCTCGAATCTCAACATATCGCAGTGAACACATGAGCGGTGCTTCGCGAAATGGACTCTTGATCCTTCGAGAGAATGCGCTACGTCGGGGGGAACAATAGGCAACGCGAGCAGTTGATAGTGGGGGTGATACAACGACGCACCTGCCGAGGGTCCCCAATTCGCGAATGTGGAAACGTAACGGGAACATCCGTCGTCCCTGAATCGGCGATGCATCTGCTGAACCATGCGAAGCAGCGTGACTGCCTCCGCAGAAGAAAGAGACGCAAAGTCCTTCGCGTGGTCTTTGGTAATAACCACATCGTGATGCCCAATTCCTTCCATATAGGCATAAGGGCCTTGACGCATTTCCATCGCGCAACGCTCATCGCGGCGGAGCGCGGGGTATTTGTTCCGTATCACCGCTATTTTCCACGGGCCTTTCGCCGGATATTGGAATCGCGGCGGCCAATTCCCCGACGCCCGCAAATCTTCAAAAGGGCACTTCGATTTTGAGGTCGGCAAACGCCGACGCTTCGGGGGCAACATATCGTGCAAACGCCGGGCGCGCCCGGGCGCTGTGATAATCCAGTCACCGGAAACAAGGTCTTGTCTTAATTCACTCATGAGTAGTACGCGATGCTAATATACTCCTCCGAAGGCGGATCCGCCTGGCGGAGAATTCATGCTAATAATACTAATGTTTTCCTTATTCGCATAATTCCTGCCTGCCGGTAGGCAGGAGTATCCATTGGTATATTGGCATCGGTTATGAAATTTCCTGTTGGTAACACTGCTCGCAATAAACGATTTCCGGACGCTCCGGTGCATAACTCGTCTCAAACTCGTTTAGGCACTGCCCGGAGTGTTCTCGATGGCTTTTATTACACATGCATTGACGGTGCCAAAGTTTCAAAGAGTTGCGCTGTGCAAGGCGTTGGTAGTGCCGACAGTTTGGACAAAGATGGGGTAATGGAATGCCTAGTCGCCGATAGAGCTGCAATTCTCCAGGGATGATTTTGAACGCTGTCGTGCATTGTTCCAAACATGCCCCGGCATGTTCACACTCTATGATTTCTCTTAGAATATCATCGGAAACGTCTTTGATATGGTCTGGAACGTCTCTTGCATGCAGCGTAACCGTATAGTGACGGGCGTCTTGCTCGCGCCACCGATGCCCCTGCCTTGTTGCCACTTCTTTTGTCAGTGGAAAGTACTCTTGCGCTATTGTTTCGTTGTACGCGAATGGCTGTATCTCCGGTGGGAAAAACTCGCCGAGACCATACCTCCTCCCTTGTGCATCAATGTAAGGCATCTTTTCCATATGCTCTTTGGCACTCGAGAGTAGCGCCTTATACTCCTCCTCCGAATACTGCTTATTCAGAATACAGTGCTGTTTACTGCGAAGCCCGTAACAACCAAAGCAGTCGCTCGAATTGTGGCAATTAACGCAGTACCACATATCCTGACAGTTATAGTTCGTCACACAACCAACAAGCCGGGATGAGTCGTTTAGGTCAAGCCCCTCGTAAAGCATTTCGGAGTTCCATCCGGCACCCGGGCCAGTATCGTAGAGGTCCTTCGTCTTGAAACCGCTCCAGTTCACAAAACGGCAGTGTTCAGTGTCGTCACCGCCAATATCAAAACAGTCGCGACAGTTCCGCGCGTTACGAATATGGTCGCCAGTCGCGTTGGTACAATTCATAATATCCGCGTACTTGTGGATAGCTTTCAAATACACGCAATTGTGAAACCGTCGTGCAACGCCCTGCAAAGCACGGAAACTACCAATGTCGGCACTGCGTACGCGCCTTTCGTACTCTTCTTTCGTCAGTTGTTCATTGAAGAAGCAATACTGCTTACTTCGCAAATTCGCACAGCCAAAACAGCTTGAACAATTTCGGCAATTGTAAAGGAAAGCGGATTCGCTGCATGCCTCACAGTTACGGCTCATGAGAAGTCGGTAACACTTTGTGCAGTATGAGCAGTCGTAACAAAGTTCGCTGTTATCGACGATGTAGACATCAAGCGAATCCTTCACCTTGACGGCGCGATTTGCATAAGATACTCGCTCATCCCACCCTCCGCCGCTAATTAGATAGCAATCTTTGTTCCATGCTGCAGAACTGCAGTAATCGCTATTCACCGAGTTTGTGTTCGAAAGCGCTATGATTGGCACTCGTTCCAAAAGCTCGCGATACTGTTTAAAAAACGGTTTTGAAAAATCGAGGTCGCGACCAGCATCAAGCGGATCCCAACTATCACTCCACCAATATTGTTGATCGAAAATGACGAAGGGCGATTCGGGTGCAATGATACTGATGACGCCCTCACTGTGCCCGGGTGCGTTACAAGGCCTCTTGTAGTAGGTACGTTCGTTGCGCCACAGCATCCGCCGTTGAGCCCGGCAGTCGGGACAGAATGTCGGCGGCGGCACACACATCTTTTTGTAAAAATCAAAATCTTCCGGCTCGATGACAAACTGGTTTTTACAATTCTGGCAACTTCTTGTTTCAATCAACATCGGTCGTTATATAACTTCTTTCTGATAGCATTGTTCACAGTATATAATTTCGAGTCGGTTAGGGGCATACGAAGTTTGGATAGCCTTGCCACACTTTGCGCAAGTACGGTTATAGATATCCATCGGATTAAGCTGTTGTATCCGCGCCCGGTCACGGCAAAGCGGGCACTCGCGCGGCACAGGCAAGCCGAAACGGCGGAGAAACTGGAGCTCCATCGGAATAATCTGGTAGTTTTTTCCGCATGCGCCGCATTTCAGGATTTCCTTCGTAATACTGTCGGGAATGTCCTTTATATGTTCGGGAAGCTGCACGGTCGCCTCGCGGTATTCCCGCACATCCGGGTCGCGCCACAAGAAACCCTCGGCGAGCGCCTCTTCTTTCTTTTTCGGGAACCATTCATGGGCCGTGGACTCGTTATAAAGCCAAGGGCTCATCTCCGCCGGCAACATTTCTCCATAACGATATTCGCGCCCGAGCCGGTCGCGATATGGAACCTCAAGCATCTGCTTTTTGATGCGCGTCACAAGCTCCGCATACTCGCTCTTCGTGTGTTGCTTGTTCAACACGCAATACTCCGTTCCGCCTCGCAAACCCACGCACCCGAAGAGATTTCCCGAATTCATACACCCAAAGCAGTACTCAATATCGCGGGAACCGTAGTTCCAAGCAGAAAATTTATTGTGTGATGCGGTAAGCCCCACCCATACGGAATCGTAAATCCATTCGCCATTATCACCGAAAATAGACCAATCGTAGGAATTCCGCGCAGGCCCATTTTTCAAGAGATAACAATATCGAAGATTTTCTCCATTCCCGAGCATATATGAGTCTTTGACATTTTTGGAATTAAAAATGTAATCGCCGGAAACATCGGTGTTTTTCAGCCCATGGAAATTCCTCCGCGGATGCTTTGCAAAGAACACTTCCGCCTTCGCTCTGAACTCCGCAAGATGCTCCGGCGAACCAATATCAAGCTCGCCTCGAAACTTTTCATACTCTTCTTTCGTATGTTGTTCATTGAAAATGCAGTACTGCTTGCTTCGGAGATTGATACATCCGATGCAATCCGAGCATCCCGTGAGGTCCTTCGAGAACCAGACGTTGTGGCAATTGTCACAATCCTGCGAGAAGAAAACCCCATAACATTTATTGAGGCGAACCGAGCCATAACAAAGTTCCACTTGATTTATAAAAGAAGAATCGAGTGAGTTTTTTGCGTCCACGACCTTGTTCAAATAAGCGCTGTCTTCACCACTAGTGATGCGAAAACACAAGTAGCAATTTTTGAGACCGGAGGCAGCATTGCAGTAGTCGCTGTTCGTCATCGCTGAATATACCGTATATAAGTTCGGGAGCGGCACTACTTTGAAAAGCTCCCGGAATTGTTCAAAGAACGACTTCGAAAAATCATAATCGCGTCCGTAGCTCTTGGGGTCCCATTTATCCGACCACCACACATCCTGCCGATACATTTTGTGTGGGGCATCAGGGTGATGCGTAGTGAGCATCATTTCCCCCGTAAAGTCACACTTCCGTTTATAAAGCATCCGGTACCCCTGCCACGAAAGTCGCCGCACAAGTCGGCATTGCGGGCACCACGTCGGCGGCGGGACGTGGACGGCTTCGTAGAACGCGAAGTCATCTGGTTCGATAACAAATTCTGAGCTGCAACTTTTACATTTTCTTGTTTCGGAATTCATGGATTCGTTAAGGTTAAACCTTTAGGGGTTCCCAAGGTTTAACCTTGGTGGGTTTATGCGACCTCGGCATTGTAGCAGTTCTCGCAATACACGATTTCCGGTCGGTCGGGGGCGTAGCTTGTCTCAAACACCACAGCACAAGGATCTGTTCCGTGGGAATGCGCGGAGTTATTTTTATAAGCGCCCCGCATAGCGCGATCCCCGCCGCACTCGCATTTTCTTGCCCATAATTTCAAGGGGTTCCTTTTGCTCACGCGTTCATAATACCGACAATTCGGACAAAACTGCGGGATAGGTATTCCGAAAGTCTTATAAAATTGAAGCTCCTCCGAAGTGACGCGAAACGCGGTAGTGCACTGGTGATTGCAATTTCCGGCGTGCGCACACCCCACAATCTCTTTCAGAATGTCACCGGACACCTCTTTTATACCGTCAGGAATTTGATCCGCCGGAAGCGTTATTTTATAATTGCGGCCCTCTCCATCCTTCCATGCATATCCCTGCCGCAGAGCATCTTCTTTTGTCAGCGGAAAATATTCATGCGCGGTCGTCTCATTGTACGCAAAAAGATGCAAGTCCGCGGGGAAAAACTCTCCGTACGAATATTTCCTGCCCTTGCCATCGATATACGGCATCGTCTTCATCTGTTCGATTATTTTTTTGGAGATTGCCTCAAAGTCTTCTTTTGAATACTGCTTGTTTAAAATGCAATAATCCTTTTTCCTTAATCCGACACACCCAAAAAGATCATGGGAACTGTGGCAATTAAAAGAATAAGTTATGTCTGCGGCATTATCCCAAATTTCTGTGCTGAAACGGATATTCGAAGATTGATACCCTATATTCACAGATTCATAAATAAGCTCGGTCGCGCGGCCCCAGAACGAGTAATCCATCACGTCTTTCGATTCGACAAGCATGGAAGAATATCTCGCATCTTCCACCTTCCGGCAGGAAAACCCCCTGAATACATTTTTGGATTCTTCGATCCAATTACCGGAAACGTTCTGACTGTGCCGCGAAATCAAAGACGGAAAAATATATTTTCCTTTTTGCGCTCCGAATTGTAAGGCGAGGGCGTCCCGCATCATCCGACTGCCTAGATTAAACTGCGCGAGCACCCGTTTGTAATCCTCTTTCGAATACTGCTTGTTGTATATGCAGTAGCTTTTATTCCGCAGATTGACGCATCCGAAACAGCTCTCGCAATTGCGGCAATTCAGCAAAAAATACGAGTTACTGCACGCGATACATTCCTGCGAATATAATAACCGGCTGCACTCAACGCAATCTATGCACTCATAGCATTGCTCCGATTTTTGAACCGCCAGACCGTCCATCGAATCTTTCGAATCGTTGAACCACGCGCCGTAAGAACAATTCTCGTCAAAGTTACTCGCATAAAGCAAATAGCAATTCTTGAGATTGCTCGCTCGGTTGGTATATGGGCTATCTACAATCATCCCTTGATGAACGATCCCCGGACGAGGAACCGCTTTAACCAAATCAAAAAACTGTTCGAAAAACGGTTTAGAAAAATCATACTCGCGGCCATATATTCCCGCATCCCACTTGTCGCTCCACCAACATTCTTTGCAATAAACTTTAAACGGGCTTTGGAATGGAAACGATACTATCTTCTCCTCCCCGCAAAGATCGCATTTTCTCTTATAAAGGCCGCGCTCATTTCTTAAAATCAAGCGGCGCGTGAACCTGCACTCCGGGCAAAACGTGGGCGGAGGCACCTGCACTTTCTTGTAAAACTCACGATCAGCCGATTCGATTGTGAAATTATTGTTGCAGTTTTGACAAACCTTGGTTTCGGAATTCATTGGATTCTTCAAGGTTGAACCTTGGGGAATTCTTAAGGTTTAACCTTTAAGCATTCGCACCCCTACTACCTACCACATACTACTTACTACCTACTATCCTACGCTCATAGTACCACTTGAGCACATCCCCGCCCACGGGGATGGCGTTCAAAGCCCCCTCTTTGGCATCTTCCACAAGAACAAGCACAATAAGCTGCGGGTCCTCGACGGGCGCATAGCCCACAAAGAAGGCGTTTACCTTGCGGTTGTTGTATACCTGGGCGCTTCCGGTTTTCGCTGCAAGCGTGAACGGCAAATCATGCAAAGCATAAATCGTCGCGTTCGGTGCGGTGACCGCCTGACGCATGCCTTTCACCACTTCCGCAATTTCGGGTGCAAGGTCGGAAAAATCCTTCACTACCACCGGATGCGGCGCTTCCTCCGCAATCACAGGACGCAAGAGCTTTCCCCCCGTAGCGACGGCGTTCAGATATAAAAGAAGCTGCATCGGCGTTATGAGCAAGTCGCCCTGCCCGATCGAAACGTTGTAGGTGTCTCCCAAAAGCCACGGCCGCTTCTCGCGCTTCTCTTTCCATTCGACTGAAGGGAGAAACCCCTCAACTTCGCCGGGAAGATCAATGCCGGTGAGCGTGCCGAGATTGAATTTCTCCCACCATCCCCGCAAGCGCTCGATCCCCAATCCTTTCGGACCACCCGGTGCTCCGCCGCCGACCTCGTAGAAATAGACGTCGCTCGAAACGGCGATTGCCGCCGCCAAATCCACATTTCCATGAGCCCGCCAGTCTTTGTAGCGAGTGGGTTTCGAGGGGTCAAAGGGGTTTGGAATATCCAGATACCCCGGGGAAAAAATCTTACGCTCGGGGTCAATCACCCCCTCCTTCAGCGCCGCGATTCCCACAAGCGGTTTTATCGTGGAACCGGGACTATATGCCCCGGAAATCGCCCTGTTGAAAAGGGGCTTCTCGGGTGAAGTCAAAATTGCCTTTTTCTCGCTCGTATGCCCGGTCTTCGAGAGAATGCCGTTGTCATAGGAAGGCTCCTGCACAAGCGCAAGCACCTCTCCGGTCTTCGGGTTCATCGCAATACCCACTCCCACTTTACGCCCCAGCGAACGCAATCCCGCCCCAAGACGCTCGTAAAAATAAGTCTGGAGGTCCGCATCAATCGTAAGACGCAAAGTCTCGCCGCGGGAGGGCGCTTGCCGTTCGGATGTATCGAGCACATTCCCCAGCGCGTCCCGCCGCACCACGGTGATTCCCGCATCCCCCCGCAGCAAACTGTTATAGGAACGCTCAACGCCGTCTTTCCCGACCATCTCATCCGCGCTTATCAACGGATTCGCCTGCAAATCCGCCGCACCGGGAAACCCCACATACCCCAGCACCTGCGAAAACGCTTTCCCTTTTTTATACACCCGCTCAACGCCGTCCTCGACAACGACCGTGGAAAGATTCAATCCTTTCAGCATCACCAGTATCCTGTCGCTCACCTCTATGGGAATAGGAATTCTCTCGCCGAGACGGTCGGGGTCCGCATCGCGAATCCAACCCCATACTTCATCGGGCGCAATGTCCGCAACCTGGCGCAACGCCTGGAGTGTCGGTTCCTGCAGTTCCTCGTGCTTCAAAAACTTCCCTGTTTCCAGAAACACATAGGGCACAATCTTGTTTTCCGCGAGCACCGTGCCAAATCGGTCCGTGATAATCCCGCGGAGGGGAATGGTCTTTTTTACCTGTTCCAGGTTCGCCCTGGCGCGCGCAGCATACACCGTCCCTTTTCCGATGCTCAAGAAAACTACCCGCCCCGCGAAACCGATGGCCAGTAGTAATACAAGAAACCACACATAAATCAGGGGATGACTGCCAAGCGGTACTTCCACCGTTTCGGCTCCTTCAGCCCAATCTTCCGCAACTGCCTCCTCAAAAGCAGGGGCGCCCTCGTTGCCATCCTTTCTTGGAAACCATCTCATACAACCCATTATGCCCCGCAGTGAAATTTCAAGCAAAGTTCACCAAACGTCTTGAAATTCTGCCGCGGGACATGCTGCGGAGAATTGCTCTCAACAATGCTTGCATGAACTAGCGTGAATCGCGGGCAAGAATACGTATTGGCACGATACATGCGGCAGCCCATATACAACCCAACGCAATTTCATTCATCAACGCGGAAGGAGTCTCCACTATCAAGCGAAAATCCGCCGCCACATACCACAACCCTACGCCAAGAACGACAGCTGCCCAATAACTCACCAGGAACAAACCGGGGAATATGCCCTTCAGTAAACTCACCGCAACGGGAATCGCCACAAGAAGCACGACTTCCGCACTCACACCCGGTTGCCAGTTTAAAAACCATGCGGCAATGATGCCGAGAAACACGATCTGCAGCACATCACGCACGCACGCGAGCGCAATAAGAGTGACGAGGACTGCGTTTTCAAAACCGAACCCGTTCCCCCCAAACTGTATTTGCAGCAGGAACGCAATCACGCAAAGAAGCACTGCGGCAAACATTGTGCGGTTCATGGTTAGAGCATGTTTCGAAACCCTCTTTCGTCGCACCTTGTCGAGAGGTCCGAGCGAAAACCGTTTTCTCGCGACAAGGAATAGCATGGGCTATTACGAGGAGGGAAAAACGGTTTGCAGCCGAAACTATCGGCGAGGATGCAGGATATGGGGTTTCGAAACATGCTCTAGTATGCGTCAAAGAGACGGAGGAACGTGCTCCGTCATTATTTCCAGAACCCTGATTTCCCCAATGCTATACGGTATGGCAATGGTCGACTCCTGGAACAACCCGCTCCGTCCCGCACGTCCTTCTTTCACCGTGCCAACCGCAAGCCCGTAAGGCACCGACGGGGCGGCACTGTAAATTGTCGCTCCCGACTCAATCTCGGCGCTATTCGCGATAAGCGTGAGACGAGGCTCACTCCCTCCCTCAAGCAATGCATCGAAACTTTTTTTCCCCACGCGCACCGCATACTTTGCGCGCACATCGAAAATCGTTTCAATGATCGCCGCATGGTCGAATACTTTCATGACAACTCCCACAAACATTCCATGAAAAAGCGCGGGCTGTCCCACACGCACTCCGTCCTTCTCCCCGGCATTCACAAGAAGCTCGTTTTTCAAGCCGAACGGATACCGGGAGTGCACTTCCACAAGGGTCGTCTTCCCGAGAAAATCGGGAAGTTGATACTGCGCAATCTCATGACGTGCGAGCTGCGCCTTGAGCGCGGCGTTTTCCGAACGCAGCTCATCCGCAGGGACGGCGGTTCCTCCTTGTATTCCCTCACGTGCCCAGAAACCGAAACCGGGCTGCAGCGCCGCAAGCAATACTGCAATTACCACCAGGAAACCGATGAGATACTTTTCGGACATCACAATAGCGACAAGGGACAAGCGACAAGGGACAAAGCAATTTTCTTGTTCCGTGTTCCTTGTTCCATGTTCCTACAATTTAATTTCCAGCGGCTTCAGGGGATTATCGAGCAAGGTCCGGAATCCCTCAAAATCGTCCACGATTTGCCCCAGCCCCCTCACCACGCAGGTAAGAGGTTCTTCCGCAACCGCGGTTTTCACCGCCGTTTCCCGCTCCACAAGCTCGTTCAAACCGCGGAGCAATGCCCCTCCCCCGCAGAGATATATCCCTTGCGCGAGCATGTCACCCACAAGCTCCGGCGGCGTAAGTTCAATCACTTCTCGAATGGCATCCACAATCGTACGAAGCGACTTTTGGGTTGCCTGCCGGACATTAGCGTTCTTTACGCTCACCTCGCGCGGGAGTCCGGTCGTGTAATCCCGTCCCCGGATTGCCACCTCAATGCGCCCCTCAACGGGGAGCGCGGACCCTGCCGCAATTTTCAGGTATTCGGCGGTCTGCTCACCGATGGCAAGCCGGAATTCATCGCGCACAAAACGGATAATGTCCTCATTCAATTTATCACCCGCTACCCGGAGCGTCTTCGCCACCACAATCCCCCCCATGGAAATAACTGCGACATCGGTGGTTCCCCCGCCAATATCCACGATAAGACTCGCGGTAGGCGAGAGAATCGGAAGCCGCGCGCCCAAGGCCGCAGCCACAGGCGCTTCAACAAGGTACACCTTGCTGCACCCGGCGTTCGTTGCCGCGTCTTCCACCGATTTCCGCTCCACCTCGGTCACGCCATTGGGAATAGCGATTACACCATGACGAAACCCGAGGAGAGGCGCCCTGCTCGCCCGCCGCAAAAACTGCCGCAGCATCTCCTGCGTCATCTCAAAATCCGAAACCACGCCGCCCACAAGCGGTCGGATAACGCTGATGTGCGCGGGGGTCCTCCCCATCATCTTCTTCGCCTCCTCCCCCACCGCGAGAATTTGGTTCGTCTTTGTATTCACCGAGACGACGGACGGCTCGTTCACCATAAGACCCTTGCGCCCCAAATACACCAGAGTACTGGAAGTTCCCAAATCGATTCCCGCGTCGCTGAACATATAGTCGAACATTTTCATGGCGAATAGCAAATGACTTATAACCTATAACGCACTCATGCGCGCGACAAACTCTTTCTCATCAACCAACTCCACGGTGTCCGCATTGCGCGCTTTGAGCTCTACTTTTCCCTTCGTCTTGGGGCTCACCACCGCACGCAGAGGGATTCCCAGCAAATCGGCGTCCGTGAGCTTCTCGCCCGCCGAGCGCGCAGTCTCGTCATAGAGTATGTCTACGCCTCTCTTCTGTAAAGCATCGTAGACTCCCGACGCGGACGCGCCATTCAACTCGATAAGATGCGCCGCGAAGGGAGCGATAGACTCCGGCCAGATGATTCCTTTCTCGTCATGGAACCGCTCCACCACCACCCCCATGAGCCGCGAAATACCAATACCATAACAACCCATGAGCACATCATGCATCGCCCCTTTCTCGTCTTTATATTGAAGCCCGAATGGCGTGGAATACTTCGTTTTAAGTTTAAAAATATTTCCCACTTCGGCGCCGGTGCACTCCTGCAGGTCCTTCGCACGGCACGAAGGACATGTCGGCTGCTCGGCAATAATTTCCTTATTTACCGCCACGCGGCATTTCTCGCAAAGATAAATGGTGTCTTCTCCCGCGGGGATGAGCGTCTGAAACTCGTGCGAATACTTCGAGAAACTGCCGCCCGAGGCGAACGTAAGCACGGTGTCCGCGCCAAGCCCCACGCGCTCGAACACCCGCGCATACGCTCCTTTTGCTTTCTCGTAATACCCATCAAGGCCGGCGTCGTCGCGGTGAAACGAGTAAAGGTCCTTCATCAAAAATTCGCGCCCGCGGAGAAGGCCCGACTTCGCCCGTTTCTCATCACGGAGCTTTGTCTGAATCTGAAACACGTACTTCGGCAGGTCCTGATAGGAAAAAATAAATTGTTTTGCAAGCGGCGCGATCACCTCCTCATGCGTGGGGCCAAGCACATACTCATTCTTCGAATAACGGCTTGTGAAGCGGAACAGCGTGTCGTACGTTTCCCATCGGCCGGTCTCGAACCAATTTGCCTTCGGGTGCAACACCGGCAACGCAAGTTCTTCTCCACCAATCGCCACCATTTCTTCACGCACAATTGTCTCAATCCTCCGAATTACCCGAAGTCCAAGCGGAAGGAATGAGTACACCCCCGCCATAAGTTTCTGCACAAACCCGCCGCGCACGAGAAGCTGTGCGTTCAACGCTTCCTCGTCCTTGGGCGCGTTGCGGCTGGTCTTGGTGAAAAGTTTGGACTGCAACATCGGCGTATGTATGGCAAAAGCATACCGCGAACATGAAAAAGGCTCAACACATGGGCATTCCTCACATATTGGTTATACTGTGCGTATACTATGCACTTGCCTGAACATGAAAGAAGAAAGCGTCATCGCAATACCGACGTACAACGAAAAAGGAAGCATAGAACGGCTTATCAGGGCGATAAAAAAATCACACCCAAAAACCCGCATTACGGTGGTTGACGACAATTCACCCGACGGCACTGCGGAAATAGTGGAAACTCTCGCGCACGCTTACGAGGGAATCACTCTCATCTCCCGGCCGGGGAAACTCGGCATGGCTTCGGCGTACATTACCGCCTTCAAGGCAATCCTGAACGACCCGCACATCACACGCATTATCACCATGGATGCCGATTTTTCGCACAATCCGGACGACCTCGCACGACTCTCCGCAGTAATGGAGCAAGGAAATGACCTTGTCGTGGGATCCCGGTATGTAAAAGGCGGAAAAACGGAAAACTGGAGCATGCGGAGGCGGTTATTGAGTAAATGTGCCAATATCTACGCACGCATGGCCACCGGAATCCCCATCGCCGATTTGACTTCCGGGTTCGTGGCATATCACCGGGAGATTTTGGAACGGATTGTGGAAAAAGGAATAATGAGCAATGGATATGCGTTTCAAATCGAGATGAAATTCCTTGCGTGCAAGTATGGCGCTGCCGCAGCAGAAGTCCCTATTATTTTCAGTGAAAGGCAAGGAGGGGTTTCGAAGTTCGGCGGCATGATGATTCTCGAAGGATTGCTGACCCCCTGGCGCATGCGATTCCTCAAGTAACGTGGTGCTACAATAGTCCAATGCACGAGGCAAGCGAGGGAAGCAAAACGCGGCGGCAACTGTTCCTGCTTGTGGGAACCGGCGTTGCGCTCGCGGCTGCGCTCCTTGCACAAAGATTCCTCCTGAATCCCATGGATTTTCAGGAAGCCGGCGGCGCACTCTCGCCGGAAAAAATCGAGTGGGCAGGGTACCTCGCACACTTTCTTTTTCCCTCAATCTTCGCGTCGTTTTTGCTCTGGTATGGAATTCTGCTTAAAAGAACCGGGCAAATTCCTCACCGGCTTTTCCTCAAGCTCGTCATCGCTTTCTTTTTTGTGTTCGCCGCGATTGCAGTCGTGACGCATCCCACGAAATCGCAGGACGTCTACTGGAATATGCTGCTCGCGAAAGGTTCGGTGGTGCACCACTTGAATCCTTACTTCACCACTCCCGACATGCTCCGGGGCGACCCGTGGTTCGCACCCTACCTCACTTGGACGCACCTCCCTATGATGTACGGACCCCTGTGGACCTATCTCATCACGGGAGCGGTATATGTGGGACAATCCTTTGCCGCCTCGGTCTTCCTGGTAAAACTCGCCGCCCTCGCTTCCCTCCTCCTCTCGGGATACGCGCTCTGGCGCATCATGGCGCTCCACCGCATGAACGATGGGGAGAGAAACACCGTTATGCTTCTCCTCGCATGGAACCCCGCCATGCTCCAACTGCTCCTCATGGACGCGCACAACGATTTTTTGGTCGTTCCTTCCATCCTCTTCAGCTACCTCTTCTTCAAGCGGGAAAAGTACGCGGCAAGCGCGCTCATCCTCCTCCTCGGAGGATTCGTAAAGTACGTGCCCTTTTTCCTTCTTCCCATACCTCTTTTTTACCTCCTCTTCCGCAGTAATATGCCGTGGCTCAGGAAATGCGCGCAGTTTGGAGGAGTACTGCTTGGCGCAGGCGGGCTTGCCGCGCTTCTCTACGCCCCGTTCGGCGGCATCGCCGCAAGCATCGCCGCCGCAGGCGACGCCATCCTGCCCGGCACCACGGATGCCTCGCTCTTTCCCACCATGGCAATCGCGACCACGCTGGGTCTTGAATTGCCCGCCGTCCGTACCATGGGTCTTATGATAGGGATTTTCGTGATGGCGTGGTTTCTCTTCCGCAGCAAACCGCTTCTCGCCTATACCTTCCCGCTCCTCGCGATTCTCATCTTTGGAACACCGTGGGTGCTGCCGTGGTACTTCCTATGGATATTGCCCCTCCTCACGCTCTTCTTGCCAAGTTTCACCATCATACTCCTCTCGGTGTTCCTTATGGTGATTCCCACCCCGCTTTCTCCGCTCACCGCCTCATATCTTTTTGCATCCCTGTATATCGGAGGGAGGCTCCTCTTCCCGGGGAAAAACACCGAGGCTGCTTCCTCAATATAAATCCCGTTAGAAATTCCCGCGGGGCATTCGTATCCCTGCGGGGATTTGACGTGGGCGGCAAGCCGCGCTGCAAGCGGCGGGATATTATTTCTAACGGGATAAACACCCTCCGTCCGGCGCGTGCCGAAAAGGAAGGTGCGTACCTCCCCATGCGCCTGTACGGAACCGGGCCAACTCCGCACGCCTATTGACCAGGAACTTGGAACAGTTGGAGAAGCGAACGCATTGACTCAAGGACAGACCCAAGCTGGGAAGCCTGACTGCTGTTATACGTAGAGTTAGAGTTCGGAGTACCACTCACGCACGAGTAACTGTTCCTCACAGAACTGTATTGGCAAACCTGTCCTTCCACGAGACACGTCCCGTAAACCGTTCCTCCGCACAAATACGTCTGGGAAGTGTTGGTCGTGCCGTACGAAGGCGGAACATACGTCTGGGAAGTGTTGGTCGTGCCGTACGAAGGCGGAACATACGTCTGGGAA
>CAZYEL010000005.1:0-18500 GCA_964646415.1 uncultured Candidatus Saccharibacteria bacterium | reverse complement strand
GTGTTGGTCGTGCCGTACGAAGGCGGAACATAGGAAGGAACTGGTGCGCGCGAATCCTGCCCCACATACACAGTCGCCTCAGCGCTTTCAGAATTTCCGGAAGCATCTTTGCAACTCACCGTATAAGTCTTGGTTGCGGTGAGCGCCCCCGTGTTGTAACTCCCCGAAGACTGAATGGATGAGTTCCACGGCGCACTGCAGGAAAATGCCCACTGCGGGAAGGTTAACGTAAGCGTAGAAGGATCACCCGATGCAACTACTTTCGGATTCGCGGTGAACTCAATGGAGCGCAATCCCGCACCGCCACTCCCGCCTCCAGTTGACGCCGGTGCGGTGATGGTGAACGGTGCAGAACTACCGCACTTGCCAAATGCAACGCTTGCCGCTTCCCCGGTAGGACAGACAAGGACTACCCAACCAAAACCCGCAGGAGATATGTCATCGCTGGTCGGCGTGTAGTTTATGGAAGTAACACTATCCACCGAACCGGTTACATTTGCGGAACCAACAAGCTTTTGACGTCCACTGCCAGAGAGATACACCGAGTAACCGCTGTTCGAGGCACCTTTCCACGAAACCGCGTAAGTCTGTCCGACTTGCAACACTCCTCCGTTCGGCGAGAGGACGGTGATGGAGGAATTATTGGAGGGCGTGGATCGTGTTATTGATGCCGGCGCAGTGATAGTGAACGGCGCGTCACTCACATCGGAGGCAACAACTTCAGGGCCACCAGCAACTTCAGTAGGAGCCATCATCCGAACCTCCGCTTTGTAAGAACCTGGGACGATATTACTACTAACAATGAAAGTGAAGCTCCCTTGATCCCCTGGGACCCCATCAGGTGCTAGCGAGTATTTCACCTGTCTTGTTGTGGGGTCAACGAGGGAAAGATTGAAGCTCCCGATATATTTGGAAGGAATAGCAGGATTTATCAACCATCCGATAGCTTGCTGGCTACTAATTGCCCATGCTTCCCCGCCGTTAGGAGAAAACACCGTAACACCCCCAGAGGGTTGGGCGATAATGCTGAAAGGAAGATTAGATTCATCAACATCTCCGTTATCGAGACGAGTGATGCGAATTTTGTAATCGTTTCCTGGTGTGAGCGTAGAATTATTTCCCCACTGTGCTCCGCCACTTCCCAAATAGTAGTTACTTGCCAGCACGGAAATAACAGACCCATTGCGCAAAAGCTCAATTCTGCCTTGTGCGGGTACAGAACTGAACCTAATTACATAACCTGATTCTCTAATGAGAGTTTCCCCTCCGTTCGGCGAGAGGACGGTGATAGAGAGCACGGTGGGAGGCACCCTTCCCGTACCCGGCGCGAACGCGACAGAATTAATCACGATCGGGAACTTACTTTCCGGAAGCACAAGCCCGCGGCTCGCCGACGAGCCAAGCCCGTTAGCATACGTCAGATCTATTGGGCTTCTAATAACGGCTGATAGGGTCGAGGAACATCCCGCGCCGCAACCGTTCGCAAGCTCGCTATTCACCCGCAACTTGAGAGTGGCGCCGCCGCCGAAAATCGGCCAGCCATCGCCATTCGCGTTTTCTAGAATCCACGTTTTGGTGCACATCGAGTCCGTACAGCCGGCCGACGTGCTTGAAACAACGCGGCTGAATTCTCTCATGATAGAATTGCCGCTTTGAGTAACAAGATCGGCGCTATCTAGCAAGGATTTATTTTTAGCGTTACCAGAGAAGCTCACCGTCAATACTTCAAGCGCCGCATTGCCTTGACTGGGCTTTAAAGTAATAATGCCCAAATCATCGAACAACTGCATATTCCGCCCCACACTTGACCCAAGTTGCGAAGCGACAACATCTAATATAGATTGACCGCTTATCACAACATCCTGCCCATACACAGAATTGCATGTAAGCGACGCAAGTGATGCGCTCACCGCCAAGCACCCTTCGAACCTAGTCGCTTGAGAAATCGCACCTGGCCGTGTGCCGGAGAGCACATCAGCATAAATGTTTAGATAAGCCGTAGCTCTAGCCCCGATACGGTAAGGAGTGCCAGCAAATTTATACGTCCCATAAGAACTGAGGACTGGCTGTGTTACACCCCACTGATCAGCGCCGCCCCAATATACTCTCAGATTCTGGAAATCAGCTCCCCTCGCCCCCATCTGAATGGTGACGACGGAAATCATTGCGTCTTCATTGCTCGGAGCAGTAACGGCATAAGTCGCGATTCGAGTCCGCATTGTTCCAGGCATGACACTGCCAACATCCCCGCTCTTGATCACAGCGATGGAGGAACTAACCGTGCCTGTCGCGGCCGGAAGCACGGTAACATCCGCCGATACGGTGCGGAAATAAGCAGAATCGTCGGCTGTCGATATGGAGAAATTCGGGACGATCTTCTGCGCAGTAGGAGTGTTATTAACTAGAAAAACAGATGAGGAAGTTGCCCTTAGCGAAATATCTACCCACTTATTGCAAATAGAACTGTCATTGGCCCATGAGAAACCCGCAGTTACGCCCGCGGGACAAGTAATATAGAGCATCTGCCGGATGGTACTGCTGGGGACCCCTCTATAATTAAGACCCAGAAAATCTCTTGATTTCACTGCATTCTTGTCCGGAATCACAGAAAGCCCCGCCACGCCCCCGCCCTGTCCTCCGCCACCACCACTTGGAGCAGAACACCCGTAGAGCTGATTTAATTTAGCCCGGGTTGATACTCCAACTTGGCCTGTAGCACTCTTGATTCCATAAGGAGTAAGTATTTCTTTTGCATACTTTGCCTGAAATTGTTTTACCGCCGCTATGGTTTTTGAACCGAAAACCCCCAAAGTTATATCGCTCGCGGTAAGTTTTCCATATCCGCCAGCTACAAGCATGGAAATAAGCTTCGAAACTTCCGGCCCGAGATCTCCGTATTTAAGGTCGGACGCGAGGGTTACGCAACTACCGGCGCCTCCGCCTCCTCCGCCAGAAGATGCCGAGTCTCCACCAGTCGTTGCAGTCGGCGTCCCCTCCAATCCGGCTAATTCAGACTGCATGCGATTTATCTCTGCGAGAAGAGCCTCAATCTGCGACTGCAAATCCGAAACGATTTGGTCGTCGGACGGAGCCCTAACATTCTGCGCCCCGACAACTCCCGGAAACACCAGCGCCGAACAAAACATTAACGCGACAGCTCCAACCGCAAAAACCTTTGGGTTTTTCATAGTGACTTTATTATAACGCAAAATCCCCCCCATCAACACAGGGATATGCACAGGAAAACAATAGTCGCAGGTTTTAGGTTTTAGATGCGAGATTGGCTTCTAGTAGTTGGTCTATGTCAACTTATAACCAGAAACCTCTACTGATTTTGCAGTTTCTCCAACAATTCCTGCATAGACTGAAGCATGTTTGCCATTCCTTCGAAAGTTGCGGCTTGGCTTGTCGCAGGAGCTTCCACCTTCACACGATAAAAATATTCTGCGGTTTCTCCATTCACATCTTTGACCTTAAACGTTATCGTGTACGTCCCTTCCGCCGCAAAACTGTGCGTAAACGTACCCTCTATCGATGTACTCACCGAAGTTGCTACTGATTTTACCGCTTCGCTGGGACTTTGATCCCCATAGTCAGCGGAAAAAGTAATAACCGTGCCATCCGGATCAAAAGCCGATACTACCCATGTTCCAGACTGTCCAACATTAAGCGATTCCTGACCAGACACTCTTTTTACAGCCGGCGCCTTGTTTTGGTACGAGTTCACCTGATTTCCCGGATACGAGTTTACTTGGTTGCCGGAGCTGGCATCCGAAGATAATGATTGAACCTCAACTGGCGCTCCAACAATAACTCTCAAAGATTGCACCGCCGACGCTCCCGATGAATCAGTAACAGTGAAAGTTATGGTGTAAACACCGGAAGACCTAAACGCGTGCGAGAAAATTCCTTCAGTTGATACGTTATCCACCGACGTAACTTGACTGACTGATGCGACAGGCGAACCATCTCCGTAATTTGCGCTGAACGTTAAGTTTCTGCCGTCAGGATCAAAAGCAGAAAGCATCCATGAACCCATCCTGCCCGCGACAAGCGATGCCTCTCCTTTAATATCACCCTTAAAGGCCGGGGGCTTATTCTCGCTGGTTTGCGCCTCGGAAACTGTAACGGTTCTTGTTTGAATGGAAGACGCCTCTCCATTCGCATCTTCTATCCCAAATTGGATGGTGTATGTGCCGGCGCTCCTATACGCATGCGAGAATGATTTGCGAATCGCCCCGCCCCTCACAGAAGTATCTCCAACTAAATCAGAGGTCGTATTGTCGCCCCATGTTATAGCGTATGTTATGCGCATCCCATCTGGATCGTATCCGGTAATGCTCCACACGCCGCCTCGCCCCGCGAAGAGTGACGACGGCCCGCTGACGCTTGACAATACCGGAGTTCTGTTAGAAACAGCAGCGGAAGGCGTAACCGTTGGCGAGACAATCGTAAAAGCTCCATCGCTTGTGTCGTTACATTGGTTATTTGGAGCTGGATTAGCCCGTTGGCAAACAACACGAACTTTATAATTCCCTGGCAAAAATTGAGTCTGCCTGACCTCTCCGCCTGCTAAAGTCACTTCTTTCTGAACGATGAACTCCACATTGCTATTATCGGTTACGACATAATTCGTCGCGACCAGAAGTTCGGACCTTCCGTCCTGCGGGACCATATAAACGTCCACATACGAAACACCTTTTCCAAAGCCACTGTAGTCCCATTTCACGCTCAATCTATCTCCGTAATTGAAACGCTCGCCGCCGTTCGGGCTCGTGAGAGTTATAGACGGCCGGATGGAAGAAACATCTGTTCCGCTAGACGATGTATATCTCTTAATTTCATTACCTTGAAACACGCATTTAGATTCAAGCCCATTGGACAAGTTAGCCGAGCCGTATATATCACAGAGTGAAACTAAGCACGCGCTTTGAGAAGTGATGGCATTTCTGGTGATATTCGAACCATCGAGTTTATCGAGCCGGCAAGCATCGTAACCGGCTTCAGTTGGAGACGCAATGGTAAAATAGCTATCGCTAGAATCTCTGACTGATCCATATGCAATACCCACTTTGTAGTCCGAACCAGGAGTCATATCTTCTGGAATAAATATCGTATTTTTTCCATTATTCGCATAACCTGGAAAGACCTTAACCACGTTTCCCCCTTTCTGCAATTCGATATTCAAGCCGGCATAAGAAGATACATTTCTCGATAACCACGAAACATCTAAAGTCATACCGGCGGCTTTCTTTTCCCCTCCATTCGGCGAAAGGACGGTAATGGAGGGCTGAATAGAAGGCCCCGTCACAACCACATTTTGTCCGCGTGCAACGCCGCAGTTCGATGCTTGAAGCGAAATATTTCCCACCGCAGAACATCCGCTAAATTGAGTAAGCGGAGTGTGAGTGAGCAATGCCGCGTTCGAACGAACGTCAGCATAGACGTCAACATACACAGCGCCGCCCGCAGGCACCGTAAACGGCGTGCCTGCAAAAGAGTATGAACCGGTGTACGCCAGCGTTGCTTGTGTCCCGCCAAACTGAGCGTCGCCGACTTTCACCCGGAGATTCTGGAAGTCGGAAGAAAGTTGCCCGAATGCGGATCCTCCCGAACTCATCTGCACCGTGATGTTAGAAACAGTAACGCTTTCATTCTGTGCGGCAGTAAGCTTATACGATCCAATCCTCACAACCGCCGCGCCACGATTCACCCTTAAATCTCCAGTCGCGGCTGACGCGGTGATAATGTATGAAGAAGGCGGATCACCCTGAATAACTCCTACTACATCACTGCATAGATTCCCATTATTGCCGTGGCAAAGCTTAAGTCGCGTACCTTGTTTCACGTTTGTGAAACTCGACAAGGGTTGAGTTACGGTTATATTAGAGCCCGACTCACAGAAAAAGTTATTCGTGTGCACAAGCGCGTTATCTGTCGTCTTCAAGTGTCCACATGTGTCGAAGGTCTTGGAGTACGTAACCTTGAGATTTTTGCCATCAATAGGATCAATTTCAACTTTCGAAAGCGAAATGGGACTCCCCATAGTGGACTGCGCATCAATGGTAAAGTACCCGGAACTTCTTCCAACTAATTCCCTTCCCGTTTCAGGATATATTTCAATCTGATAACGGTTGTTCGCATTTGCGTAACCGACTATCCAATTGTAGCTCCTCGAAGTCGAAGGAACGCTAGATAATCTTTCTATTGATACGTCGCCTCCGGGAGTTTCTGACCGCAGAGCGATAGTCAAAGGATCGGAACCGGAATAATTCTCCCATCGGATATTTACCGTACTGCCAACTTTCAAGAACTGCCCCGCGCTAGGCGAAGTAACAATGATTGGGGATGGAGTGGAAACCGTAGATCTGATAGAGCTGATAGTCAGCAATTTCGAATTGGTATTTACTCCTCCCCTGCATGCTTGGCCGGCATAACAGATAAGCAACAAGTAATCTCCTTCCCCATGCCTGCTGAAAAAATTTTGCGAAAGATCAATATTTACAACTGTGTTTCTGCTCACAGGAATATTGGCTTGCAACAAGATCCTTTCATTGTTTAAGGGGTTGCTTGAGGAGTCAGAATACAAATCAACCAAAAATGGATCTGAACGTCCATCACCCCTGCTCATATTTAATCTAACCGTATCACCCAAAGAATATTTGGTTTTATCGAGCGACATATAGAAACCGGGATAAGTCGTTGTTGATGTCGCGCACCCAGGAAATGTCGTCCTCGCGCCGTTCAAATAAGCGGTAATAAAAGCGATGTCTAAAGTGGACACATTGCCGTCTCCGTTCACGTCGGCGGCAGCGCGTTCAGAGGAATTGGCGACCTGATTGCCTAATACGATCGATCGAATCAAATTACTGTCTGCTTGTGAAATCACACTATCACCATTCGCATCGCCAAGCGTTCCGCAAACAAGAGCTTTTACGCCGCTCCCGCCGCCACCGCCGCTAATTCCACCTTGCAATTTTATGTATTCATCCGATTCTTTTATCTTCTCTTGCATCTGATCAATCGAATACGCCGTGTGATACCATCGGTTTACTTCCGAAGAAGATGGCTCGCGGTTCAGTAATTTTTTGATCAATTTAGCTATCGGATCGGTTCTCCTGTATTCCGCGCTATTCATGAACCGCCACTTGATCTCATCAATCGAAAGCGAAGAAACGAACCAGTAATTCAAGCCCGCGATATCGGCTTCGCGATAGAGAAGCGTCCGATAGAGATTTTGTATAGCATTAGTCCTGTCGGACGACACCGGCCGAGTTTCTATCTTTTGAGTAGATGTGCCTGCGGCAACGGAAATGTTCAATGCATTGCTTTGAGTTTCGCCTGATAAAACTTTCACTTCATGCACGCCCGGATCCACTGAAGGAATGTAGAACGTAAGAAGCGTGCCATCCCGAGACACTGTCGTAGGAGCAGTGCGCAGAGTCCCAACTTGAACAGTCATCGAATCATTCATACCTGTTCCATATATTGCAACCGTGTCGTTCGCCATGCCCGATGAAGGCGTAATTGTATTAATGGAAAGGGCGTAGGTAGCCGGTGTCGTTGGTATAGAAGGCGTTGGAATAACTTGAAATACTCCGGCGCTCCGAGATATATAGCTCCCGCCTTCAGTTCCAACTTTAACCTCTAGCTTATAATTTCCTGTCGGTATGCTCGAATCAATTGTAACTGTTGCGGATCCGGAATTTGCAAACAAATCTCCCACATTGTATTCCTGACCGCTCGATTCGCTCCGCAGACGGATCAAGACGTTCCTTTCTTCTGTAGATGCGCCGGATGTCCGCCAAATGACATGATAAGACTGCCCGACCAAGAATGTCCCTTCTTGAGGAGAACTTAGAGAAATAACCGGAGGAGTCGTGGGTGTTATAGCACCCGACTCACCAAGAACATCGTGATATTGCAAATTGGAAGATACCCCTCCTACAGACACCCATGAAACCCAACGGCCATTCTTGCCTTCAGACGTAACTTTCTGATTCGAAGAATACAAGAACAAACCGCGCGAGTCAGTCGAGCCAACCTGCGTGCCGTTATACTTCATGCTCCCATCCGGCCTCTGCAAATATAAGAGAACCGGGGAATTCGGAGCGGCATCTGTAACATTCGCGGAGAATTCATACATTCCGCCGCGAGTCATAGTGCTCGGAGAAGAAACCGCATAAGTTGGCTGATCAATCACGGTAGCCGAACGCGGCGCCGGCATACTTTGACAAGCAAAAAGTTTATTCAATTTTGCCCGCGTTGAAGGACCGACATAACCTGTTCCTTTCTTAAGTCCGTACGGTTTCAAAATTTCAGCCGCATACTTTTCCTGAAACTCGACTACGGCGGCGGCAATCTTTTCATCGAACTCGACTGCGGCGGCCTGCCGATTAAAATCACTCAAAAATCCTTTCTCATAGAGATCGGACGCGAGAGTAGCGACATCCGCACCGTAATCCCCAACGCGTAAATTTTTATTGAACTTGAAACAACTGCTTGTTTGCGTGATAACTTCTGCGCCGGAAACAACAGTGCCAAGTCCTCCCCCGCCGCCGCCTCCGCTTTGTGCGGCAACCTGCGCCTGCAAGCTTTGCACAATCTGCAGTAATTGCTGAATCTGTGCCCCCAAATCCGACTGCGCCCCGACGACTCCCGGAAACACCAGCGCCGAACAAAACATTATTGCGGCGACGCCAACCGCGACAAAACGGAGGATTTTCATAATTATCTATAATACTACCACTCCAGCCACTCCGCAATACCTCTTGTGCACAAGAACATAACCGCCGCCGGAAGGCTTCACTTCGCCTCCCGCGCTACGCAATGATGAATTTTGAGAGAAAGAAAAGCGCGAGGCCGAGTGCCACGAAAATAATGGAAACAATCCAAAACCGCATCGTGATTTGCGACTCGGGCCACCCCAATGCTTCAAAATGGTGGTGAATCGGCGTCGAGCGGAACACTTTCTTGCCGCGGAATTTTTTCGAGGCAAGTTGGATTATGACCGAGAGCGATTCGATCACGAGTATGGCCGCAAAGAACGGCAAAAGGAGCGTCGTGTTCGTGAGCATCGCCACGATGCCGATGACAATGCCCAGCGACATCGAGCCCGTATCCCCCATGAAAAACCTTGCCGGATAAATGTTGAACCATAAAAACGCGAGAAGCGCCCCAATGACAGCGCCCCCGAACGCCGCGAGGTCGAATCGCCCGAGCGTAAACGCGACCGCCGTGAGCGCCACGAAAGTGAAGAGCGCCACGCCGCCAAAAAGGCCATCCAAGCCGTCCGTTTCGTTCGCGGAGAACGCCGAAGCGATAATGATGAACATGAAAATGGGAATGTACCACCACCCGATGCGGAAACTCCCCAGAAACGGCACCGCAAGCACGTCCCAATCGAGCCGGAAATAAAACCACCACGCGCCGACCGCCGCGATAACCGCATAGATAATAATTTTGTGGCGTACTTTGAGTCCCCCGCCTGAGGCGCCCCCGATGCCGAGCACGCCGCACCAGTCATCCACAAGCCCCAAGACCGCCGCGATGGCGAGCGCCGCAAGCGGCAAGTACGTTTCCGCGCGGTTCAGAAAGCTCAAATATTTCCATGGCCCGTCAAAAAGCGCCGCGAGAATTCCAAAGAGCACTGCGAGTCCCAAAACCGTGGACCAGATAATCACGCCGCCGCCCGTGGGAGTTCCCGCCTTCCGCATATGCAGCTCGTTAAACACCGGCGTGTCTTTTCCGGTGCGGATTTGCTTCGCGAATCCCGCCCGCTTCAAAACGCCGACCCAAAACGGCGTCATGAGAAGCGCCGCGCCGAAGGCGATGGTGGTGATAATAATGATGCGTACCGCTTCGCTTAGGATCATGGCGTGGGGGGTGCGGCGGGCTCAACCTCCTTGAACCCCTGCGCCGCGACCGATTCCATATATGCACGGAACTCCGCGTACCGCGGCAGGTCTTCGCGCTTTCCTACGCCAAGATGCCGCAGGGAATCGGCGGTAAGGTCATACGCTATCGAATGAGGCGCCGCAGGGTCGGGACTCCGCTCCACAAGCCCGCGAAGCCGGAGCGTGCGGAGCGTAAACGAAGAGTTCACTCCGCGCAGGAAATCCAACCGTGCGCGGGAAATAGGCCCGCCGTAGGCGACAAGTGAAAGCGCCTCAAGAGTCGCCGGCGTAAGTTCCTCGGTAAGCTCCTCCTTCATAAAAGAAAGCAGGAGGCCTCCGAATTGCGGTTTTGTCACAAGCTGAATTTCTTCCGGAGTGGAAAGCAGGGTAAGCCCGCGCGCCTCCGATGCAAGCGACTCCCCGAGCGCCTTTACCAATCCCTGATACTCATCCTCATTCTCAATTCCCATCACTTTCTTCACCTTCGCCGCGCGCATCGGCTCCCCATGCGTGAAAAGGAGCGCCTCCAAACGCGCCTCTGCGTCGCCAGAGCGCGCTCCAGCGTCGCGACGGTGCGCCAGCTTCTCTTGATTCTCCATAGTATAGTAGGTATCGCTTATTACTTGTCGCTTATCGCTCTATGCGAAACAATTATATCAGAGAAATTCCCCTGTTGTGCGAGATGCACCCGCCCCTCGCGGGCGAGGTGCAAAACCGCAAGAAACAGCGCCACCACCTCCCCCACCCGGTTTCCCTGCGTCGCCGTATGGAAACTCATACTGCCCGCCTGCGTGAGGCGCGCGAGAACTTCGGTAATTTTCTCTTCAATCGCAATAATGCGGGCTTCAAGCGTTTCCGTTTCGCGCGTAAGCGTTTGCAAACTCTTCACCACTCCCTCTATCGCACCCGTGAGCCCCTCGCGCGTAAAGTTCGAGGACGGGTAGAACGCCACCCCACTTGTGAGAAAATACGGGCGGCTCCACAGTTTCTTCTCCCCCGCGAACGCGGCGGCAATGCATTTTTCCGCGGGACGCCATAGTTTGTAGAACGCGAGACGCTGTTCAAGGTCGTGGATTTCCGCCTCTTCATCCAGCGTAAGCGTAAGGTCGGGGAGCAATATCTTCGACTTGATAAGCAAGAGGCGGCTCGCGACGGCGACGAACTCCGCAAGAACTGCGGGTGCCACATGCTCCTGCGTTGCGAGATAGCGCAAAAAGTCGTCGGTCACCTTCGCAAGACTCACTTCGGTCACATCAAGCTGTTTCTCCTCTATAAGCTGGAGAAGTTTCCCAATGGGACCGGTGAACTGTTGGAGTTCGAGTTGATACATGGGAAATCGACCTATAACTTATGACTTATAACGCGAATTTTATCATTAGTCATCAGTCGCCGGTTATTGGTTATCAGTCATAGGTTATCGGTCATTGGTTGATTTTTGTGAGTCCCGCATTCTCCAGACCGCGGATCTGCAGATTTACCATCTCCGGCCGCGTAACGGGCACCAAGGTCGAAGTTAGGAAGGCGGCGAGAGTAGCGGCGCTTGGAAAGGCGCGTCGGCGGATTGGGCTATGTCTTCCTCTCTCGCCACGCTCCCGTCTCCGGTACTACGGTATGACGCCGGCCCAAATAAAAAAAGCGACCCAAGGAACAGGGTTGTCGCCGCCCCGAGCAAGGTGCCGTTGACCATATCTTTCTTTCGCTTCACTATAGCCCGTAAGTGAGGCACGGGCAATCATCACACACGCACCCGATTTACGAATCATGCTTTACGAATTATGATTCATCGCATGGGACTCGCTTTCTACCGCAAGTACCGCCCGAAACAGCTTGGCGACATCATCGGGCAGGAAACGAACATCGCGCTTTTGAAAAACGCGGCGCGTGAAAACCGCCTCGGCCACGCATACCTTTTCTACGGCCCCCGCGGCACGGGAAAAACGAGTACCGCGCGGCTCATCGCGAAACTATTGAACTGCGAACGGCGTCGGAATGAGGCGGCATTCGCAAAAACCGGCGAGCCTTGTAACGTATGCATCGCGTGCGCCTCGGTGGATACCCAGGGATCTTTCGACGTCATTGAAATCGATGCCGCCTCCAACCGCGGTATTGATGAAATCAGAAACCTTAAGGAAAGCATCATAACCGCCCCTTCGCAGGGCACGCATAAGGTTTACATCATCGACGAAGCGCACATGCTCACGCCTGCGGCGTGGAATGCGCTTTTGAAAACGCTTGAGGAACCTCCGCGCCACGCCGTCATCATCCTTGCAACCACGGAATACGAAAAGCTCCCGCCCACCATCACCTCCCGCACGCAACGTTTTCTTTTCAAGCGGCTCTCGAAAACGCACATACTGGAGAAGCTCCGCCGGATTGCAAAAGCGGAAAAAGTTTCGATTGACGACGACGCGCTTGAAATCATCGCCGCCGCAGGAGAGGGCTCCGCGCGCGATGCGGAGTCCCTCCTCGACCAGGCTGCAAGCTGGGGAGAAAAAATCGACGCCCGCACCGTGGAAGAACTCACGGGCCGCGCCGGGCTCCGCAAGGTGCACGCGCTCGCGGAACTTCTCCTCAAGAAAGATTTGCCCGGCGCGCTTGAGGCGCTCCGCGCCAGGCACGACGAGGGGCATAACATGAACGATTTCATAAAAGACCTCGTCCACTATATACGGAGAGTGCTTACGCTCGCCCTGAACCCCGCGCTCATCAAGGCGTACCACGTTGAATTCACCGACGTGGAGCTCCAGTCAATCCAGTCGCTCACACCGCTTGCGAAAAGCGAAACGACGGTTCCTCTCCTCCGCGCGCTCATCCGCGGCTACGGCGAGATGCGCTACAGCCCCTTCGCCACGATTCCGATTGAGATTGCGTTAATCGAACAGTTACAAGTAACAAGAGGCAAGTAACAGGGAGCAGGGGAAACCCGAAAAACATAAAAACGCCCTGCATGTGGGCGTCTTCCTTGTCACTTGTTCCCTGTCGCTTGCTACTTACTGTCCGTTGCCTATCTCGTCACCGAAATTTCATCTTCAAGTTCCGCCGTAGGGGCTTCAATCGTTACCCGATTTGTCTTCGTATCACGCACCACGGTGTATCCCGTGTAGTAATCGGTGAGCGACGTCCAATGCGCACCGGGCATTGAGGGGTCAAAGGGTAACGCGGGAAGCTGGCTCGGCACGAGGCACGGAGCGATATTGTAATTCCCCTTCCTAGACGCCATTGCGGTGGGGACAACGGGCACGGGACCCTCGGCGCATTTGAACTTTCCGCCGTTCGCCGCCGCGTTCCTGCTCATCGCCTTCAAAATCACGTCCGCATCGGAAATACGCTGAAGGTCGCGCACCGGAGGGAGCGATTTGCGGGAACCCCAAAGCGCCGCAACAGACCCCGTAAGTGCGGCGATAACCCCGACTGCAAGCATCACCTCCATTACCACAAACCCGCCTCGCGCACGCGCCCGTTTGGTAAACATTATGGTTTTCTGCGTGTCTATTTATTATAACAAACCCCCGCTTCCACGGGGTTGATAACTTCAAAACCATAGCATACTCCCCTCAAAAAATCAAGGCTTGTCCGGAAAAGCCTTGTTTTTCCTTGCCTTTTCAGCTCCCCGGATTTGCCACATCGGGCAACCTGCGATATATTTTGTAAGGAAAAATTGCGGGATCATCTAATGGTAGGATACATGACTCTGAATCATGTCATCTAGGTTCGAATCCTAGTCCCGCAGCACGAGTCAGCGCGGTATCGAGGCGAGACCACCTTGCCTCAGCAACGCCCTGACTTCTCCGTCCCGTAAATAGCATACCGGCTGAGCGCCGTACTCAAGAAAGAAAAACCACTGAGATGTTCAGTGGTTTTTCTTTACGCTCATCTTTAAAGTTTAGACCGAAGATTCTTTAGATTCTCGAGTAATTCATCATATAGAATGAAATTAATATTCTTTAATGATGACCCGAGTTTTCGAAAGTCGTTTGATTCTTTTTTGTTTTTAAACTGATTACTTGTGCCAGCGATGATGTACCCACGGGGACGCACCACACGAACATCAACTCCTTTCTTTCTTTTAACCGCGCGTATGTAATCATCAGCGTTTCGGACGATTTCTTCGATATAGTTCTCAATCTGAGAAATAGCTTTTACTACGTCCGGCCTCCAATAATAATTGTCATGGTCTTCGTCGAGAGACATAAGGAGGGTGTCGTGTCGCTTTATTTCGAACACATCAACAAATCCATATACATCCGCTAGAACAAAATCGGGATAACTAACGCTTACGCTGACATTTTGTTTCTCAATCATAGTTACGTAATTTGCAAGAAAACGAAATACTTTCTCGCTAAGAAATTTCTGCCAATCATTCTCTGATAAGCTCTTTTTAGAAAGATTGGCGGTAAATTCTCTAATTACCTCGTCCAAAAATATTCTGTCAGTGACTTTTTTAGTGTTTCTAATAAGGGCACTGCGTTCCGTTTTTACCCCCCTTTTCTTGCCCTGTAATGAAACTGCGAATATTTTAGGAAAAAAGTTTTTTAGAGATTCTAAATCCTCTTCGTTTAGTTTCTGTGCAACTTGCTTCCTGCGCAAAAGAGCGGCTACCTCACCACCTCTATAATCGTCGAAGTCTTCCGTGGAAATCCTTATTTGTTTCGGAAATTTAGTGCTTAAAAACGATGCAACCTCACTACGTAGTTCGTTGTTGCTGTCTTCATTAATACGACCCAAACGAACTAGCAAATTCTTCACGTCCAAATGAGGCAAAGTTACAAAAACTCTTAGTGCCCCCTTTTTTATTTTTTTGCTTTGCTTGCTTGTGATAGTAAGCTCTAGTTGTCTGGTTGGAGCCAAATTATTTTTTAAAGCTGACAGCAGAAAAGTTCCTTTTTTCTGAAAGCCGTACCCGCTCTTATATAGATATAAACCAGGCGGAATACCCTCGAATCCTTCAAGAATTATTTTAGATAAATATTTCGACTGACTTCCCTGGATATAATAAATAGTCCTTTTCTGACGACGGTAAATCTCATAGACGCAAAATTTACCATCTTTTAAATCGAGGTGTTTTTCTGGAATTTCTGGTTTTGCCTTAAAGTTTTTCGCCATATCAATCATCTTTAGCTCTTATGTTTTTGGTATTTTCTTAAAACAGCCGTAGCACAAAGCTTCGAGGTTACTTAGGGCGTTATTGTTCTTATCTTTATCTATGTGGTGAACAAACAAATCTTTACCATATTTTTTAACGGCATCTTCCCTGCCCACTCTACATTTTATACACATAAAACCGCTATTTCCTATGGCCACTTCTCTATTGCCACCATAGTACTTTAAATCCCAAGCCCTTTTCATTTTTGCTATTACTTCTGGTCTTTTAAGGTACATTTTTGAGTATTTTCTATAATGTTCTTTTCTTTTTTCATAATTCCTATCATTAGAAGCTCTAACTACTTCTCTAAAATAATCGCTCTTGGGATAGCATTCCACACAAAGACCGTGACTGTGATGACGTATTGCCGCAGTTCCACAATTTCTGCATTTTAAATAAAATCTGCTCCACCTTTTTTTCTTCACGATTTCCAATCCAATTCCTTCTTCATATTGTGGAAAGAGTTCTAGAAACTTCTCTCTAGGGATTTTGTAGAGCATTAACAGTTGCGAGACATTCGCTCCGTTCCTAATTTTACTCTCCAGTTCTTGCTTTCGATTTCCGGATAAATAGCGTGATTTCATATGTAAGTCTTTCTGATAATCAATATATTCCTGAACGTCTATTTTAAAACCGCTTTTGGCCTTTTGTCCCAGTTCTTTAATGAGAGAGTGCATTACTATCTGTCGGACTCGTTCACGAGTAACGTTTACTGTTAACGCGATTTCGTCCAACGTCATGCCTATTCTGTATTTTGAAAGGATATCAGCCTCCCTTTCTGTTATTTCTGTATCTAGATTCGTTTTCAAAATCTCCTCTGAGGTTGTAAATCTATACGATGTTCTTTTCCTTGCGGCGGTATCAGAAAGAGAGTTACTCAAATACTTTATCTCGTCAGTGGTGAGAGGTTCAGACTTGTTTAAGTCGGGTACGATAGTGGTTTTCTGAAAAGAACCGAGTATCCTCTCGACAAATACTTTGAATTCTGGCTTGATTTCAATAACATGTGAAATTTTATTGTACGAATGGATTACGGTTGTATGATCTTTCCTTAATATTCTCCCTATGGCCGGGTAAGAAAGATCGTTGATTTTGCGCAGAAAATATGCAGTTAATTGTCTCGCCTCGGCCATATCTTTTGTTCGCCTCCTTCCTTTCAAATCGTCGATGGAAATGCCATATGTCTTAGCCACGGCTTTCAAAATTTCAAATGACGGGAGTGTCATTTATTTTCTTCCGAGTTTAGAGGGACGAAAGTTTCGTCAAAGAAAAATTTTCCTAGATCGCTAAGAGCTGCTGAGTGAATTTGCATTATTTTCGTATCTAGGGCGTTATCTACTGCGTCCGCCTTAAAACCTTCTGGGTCTCGCTTTTGGAGTTCGTGCAGTATCTGTTTTACAAATATATCGACGTACCTCTGGAAAAGATAATCCCTCCATCTGACAGAATGGTCAGCATATTTACTTAGAATTGCTTTTGCCAGCGGGCTTTGAGTGTTAATCCAGTAAATTCCTTCAGCTACATCTTGAACTCTTTGATAAACAACTGGATTTCTCTCTGTTAAAGTTACTGTGCCTCCCGGGCTAATACCGAGAGGATCTGGATGTACACCGGACAATAAAACCCTTGGTGTTTTCGGTTTCTTAGATTTGTCACTAGATTTCTGGTCAACAACCCTCAAAACCATCTCCGCCTTAAATTTTCCAACCCTCGCCGTCAACCTGCCTTCTGCGCCGACCTCGTCCCCACCTACATAAGTATTTAACACAGCAACACTCTCGCCTCTTGGAGTAACCCTAATGGTATCAACTCTAATTTTTAATTCTTTGTCGGTCACGGTTATTTTTTCGCTGTTACTCTCCAGAATAATAATACTTCCGATTGGTATAGGTTCTGGAGAAGAGGCTTTAAGGGTTATTTTTTTCTCTTCTCCCTTAATGATCTCTGCTTCCGGAAAACTAAACGCAAAGCTACCCTCTGGTACTTCTAATATTTTCCTCTTAAGTTCTTTGTCGTCGTCACCGTTCCCAAAATTATTGCCATCTGACTGTGCCAAGTCGCCTATGATTTTATTCATAAAGCGATCCTTCCATTTATTCAAATAGTCATTAAACGCTGCCGAGATTTTCTTTTGATCAACTTCTTGATCGGATCTCTCTTTGGCAACTATTTCACCAGCAACCTCATCAATTTTAGATCCGATCCATTCGATGAGGGCTCTACTTCTATGATTTTCAACTAATTTTGTCCTATCGTTTTTCACGCAATCCATTTCTGGGTCTTCTAAAATCGGGCATTCGCACTCCCCATACAGAAAAGACGCTTGAGGGAAAACACTTATTCCAATTTCGAGCAATTGATAAGATGCTAGTACGCCAATTTCACCTACAATGTCTACGCGATTTAGATCCCCCAACTTACTACCTCGAGCCAATGCTTCTTCCGATGTCTTAACAATCAATCTTCCTGGAAGCGAGTATTTTTTGTTCACCATAGAAATGACTGTTTCTTCTCCATCCGATAGATGTTTCAACTCTTTCGGTATCTCGAAAATTCTCGGCGTTTCGAAGCCCGTAAGAGGCTTCAGCTCATCTGGTTTTAAAAGGATGTAATCGTCATTGTTGTGAGAAACCCAAACATTTATTCTAGAAAGCACTCTTCTTGCCTGAGGATGATTTTTAAGTCTACTCATCAATCTCCCGAATTTCACTTTATTCTTCATGCTCTCGGGACCGATCCCTCTGACTACCGTAAATCCAACTTCTCCACTTACAATCATTTTTTTTATTTCGTTCGGAAAGAATATGTCATATATTCCTGCTAATTTAATGGCTTCGGCTGGCTTCATTTTTTTCGCTTTGAAACCATCGGCAAATCCATATTTTCTTTTTTCGTTAAAACCGAAAATATTCAAATAGCCGCCCCGATAAGTCACGAAGTGAGAGGTAGAAAACATTTGACGCATATAGAATTTCCCTCCATTGCCATGACCTCCATAAACCTTTTTCTTTAAGCCCCTCTTGGCAGCCTCCGGATCCCCCCATCTTTTAAATGCCTTATCAATATGCAATTGATCCATTCCAACAAAATCGACCATTTCCATAGCTGCATCATTCTTATTACCGTCCTTCATTCTAATAATGACGTACTGCTTCGAATCTGGAACATCGGAGGTGATATAGGCGTCTACCGAATTTTTTAACCATTCGGCTAGTCCTTTTTCGTGATCGAACTTAAATTCATTCCCGATGATATCAAGAAGGTGGTCATCAATAACATTTGCTTCCTCGATTATTTTCAATGTTTGGGATCTTGTCATGTTAAGTAGTAAAATGTTGAACTATATCCTGAAATTTATCTAAAAGAAATTTGTGATAATCGATTATCTTTTTATTGAGCGCGGATTCAGGGTAATCTAAGTCTGTTGGTACAGCTTCGTTACCATGAGAAGCATGTACCCC
>CAZYEL010000004.1:0-68578 GCA_964646415.1 uncultured Candidatus Saccharibacteria bacterium | reverse complement strand
AGAAACAAAAAACACCGCGGTGAGCGGCATTCTAATTGAGGGGGGCTGGCGCCGATACGGCCAAATCCTAACATACTACTTTTCTACAGTTTGTGTCAATTGCCCCTAGCTCACCGTACGACGCACTCCTTCTTCGAAAGAAACTCTAGGTTTCCAGTTGAGTACGCGCCGTGCGCGCCGCGCATCAAGCGAAATCTTATTGACTTCGCCGGACCGGAATGGAGCGTACTGGGGCGTGCCGCGGAACTTTAAGGCCTGGGCAACCGCGCCGAAGACTTCCTTATCGCTCGTCATAATCCCCGTACCGAGATTTATCGTTTCGCCGTTTCCCTTCGTGAGTGCCGCGACGTTCGCACGGGCAATGTCCGCCACATATACGTAGTCCCGCGTTTTGCTCCCGTCGCCGAAAATTCTGGGCTGATTTCCTTGCCGCATCAATTCAGCAAATATGGAAACCACTCCCGCTTCTCCTTTTGGATTCTGGCGCGGGCCATAGACGTTTGCATAGCGGAGAATGGTATGGGCGAAGTGCGAGGTGCGGGCGTAAAAAGCTATCGTTTCCTCCGCGAGGAGTTTTGAGAGTCCATAGGGCGAGGACGGCATGGGAAGTGTTGCTTCCGGTGCGGGGAGTTTTCTCGGCGTTCCGTAGATCGCTCCCCCCGTGGAGGCGAAGATGATTTTCCTGTTTTTCCCCTTCCCGTGCGCGCCGAAGGCGCGGAGAAGATTCACCGTGCCGAGTACGTTTGCCTCGAAGGTTGCATTGGGGTTCGCTATGGAAGCGATGACGCTTGCGATAGCCGCGTGATGATTCATGATTTCGGGTCTCTCTTTTTCGAAAATGTGCTCAAGAAGCTTTTGATTGCAGATGTCTGCTTTATAAAAGCGTGCACGCGGGTTCAGATTGCGTCGGAAACCGGTTGAGAGGTTATCAATAACGGCCACGTGATGCCCTTTTGCGATGTAGGCATCAACGATGTGGCTCGCGATGAATCCGGCACCTCCCGTCACGATGATTCGCATTCCCTTTATTGTACTCCCTTTGCTTACCTCGGTGTTATAAAAAGCGTTTTGAGTGTTTTCAGAACAATGGCGAGGTCGAGGATGAGCGAGCGGTTTTTAACGTAGTAAAGGTCGTAGCTCAATTTTTCGCTCGTGTCCGCCACGGATGCCGCATAGCGGTAATTTACCTGTGCCCATCCGGTAACCCCCGGTTTTACCATGTGGCGCACGTCATAGTAGGGGAGTTTTTCCCGGAGCATTTCCACGAATTGCGGGCGTTCGGGGCGGGGACCCACGAACGACATCTCGCCCTTCAGAATATTGATGAGCTGCGGGAGTTCGTCGAGGTGGGTGTGTACGAGGAGCCGTCCGAAAGCGGTGAGCCGGGGGTCCGCGACCTTCCCTTCGAGGACGGTTTTCCATTGCGGCCCATTTTGCTCTTTCTCGTGGCACGAGCGCATGGTCCTGAACTTGTAGTGGGTGTAGGTCTTGCCGCGGAAGCCGGTGCGCGTTTGCGCGCAGACTGCGGGACCCGTGGGGGAGGTGAGAAGTATGAGAACCGCGACGAGGAGCTCGAGGGGAAGCAGCACGATACCGAGGAGAAGCGCGGCGACAATCTCCATGCTTCGTTTGAGCGAGTCGTAGAATTGCGCCTGCCCGCTTATGTTGTCGATTACCCAGTTTTCTCTGATGTTTTCCAGAGGGACTTTCTTGAGCAGCAGCTCGTATGTCGAAGACAGCCCCTTTACTTCAATGCCGTTTTTGAAGAGTTGATACAGTTCTTTGGAGAACGAGGGCGTTTCCTTGAGTTCATCGTCCACTACCACAAGGTTTGCCGCATGCCCCGCGCACAATGCCTGAAGTCCGGCGGGCGCATCATGGAGGAGCGCCGAAGAATGCGGTACCCATTCTTTAAGTTCATACCCAAGCTGAGGGTTGTGTGTCACAAGCTCGCGGAGTTCCTCGGCGTTTCTGCCTTCTCCGATAAGAATGAACTTGTTGGGTGCTTCCTTTCCCGCCATGAGATTGTTCCATATGCGGCGCCACAATGCTTCAAGGACTGCGAAAAGCCCGAGGAAGATGAAAAGGTTTGTCTTGGGCGCGATGCCGAAGAATGGGATGAGGTAAAACAGCATGATGGTGACAAGCGCGTTCGCCGTGAATGCGAGGAGGAGCGTTTTGAAAAATTCGAGGCCGTTCCGGAGTTTGCGGAGGTCGTAAAGGCCTGCGGTGTAGAAAAGGAGAATCCAGACGGCGAAGATAAGGGAAAAGGGAATAAGATGATGTTCCACGAGCTCGCGCGAAAAGCCGCCGCCGTAGCGGATAAAGAGCGCGCCTATCAAGCTTACATAGAGCGATGCGAGGTCGCCTACGAGCAAAAATATTATTTTAAGACTGGTCATTGTTCTTGTTGCTGGGGAGGAAGCGCGCGGGGATACATCGGGTTTACCACGAGAAGATAGATGTTTGTGACAACAAACGCAAGGGCCCAGATGCTTGTAGCGAGCAATGGTCGGCCCGCGAGCACACCGCCGAGCGCAAGCACGCACGCGAGCGTGCCCATGGCGTCAATGGATATCTTTTTGTGAAGGAATGAGGAATGCCCGATGGAGTAGGCGAGCATGGCATACTTAAGCGTTGCAACCGCGAAGAGCAGCGTTGCGGTGAAGATAAAGAAAAGAGGAGAGGGAAATGTGAAGGCAAGGGCGACGTAAATAATTCCTAGCAAGGCGTCAAAGGTTTGCTGCGTCCGGTTATGAGGAGGAACGAGCGCGGCGAATATGCGGACGCAGAAGTAAGTGTTGATGAGCATGGTTGTATAGAAAACAACGAGCGGCGCCGCAGCCGTCCAGTCGCTTATTTTTGTGTGCGCCGCGATGATTCCTGCGAGGGCGAATCCTCCCGTGACCCAGCTTGTTTTTTGTTGAGGGGAAAAAGTCATGTGAGGTATCACCGAATATCCGCGTGGGTTTTGGTAAGGGGTTTCTTCGCGACGACGCACCAGATGAAGTTTGCGGCGTAGCGCACGAACGTCGACGCCAATCCTTCCTCAAGAAGCCGCCGCCCCGACCCGAGAATGAAAAAGTCCATCCGGAATACGACTTTCCCCACCTTGCTCAGCCGGCGGGCGATGTCGGTGTCCTCTCCGTAAAACTCGATTCCCGTGTCGAAACCGCCGATGCGCACGAGCGCTTCCCGCCGCACCACAAAGTTCGCGCCGAGCACCATGTACCCCACGAGCCGGTAGGTGAGGGGAGCAAACATCTTCCAGAAAAGCTCCGCCATGCGTTTTTTCCCCTCGGGAAGGTCGTAGTATCGGAACGGCCCGCTTAAACACACGATATCGCGGCGGTTCGCGAATTCATATTCAAGAATGGCGAGCCACTCGGAGTGGAGCCGCGTATCCGCATCAAGGTATGCGATGAGTTCGCCCCGCGCTTCTTCAAATCCCCGCTGCCGCGCGCGGGTGAGTCCTTTCACGGGCTCGTCCACCACGCGCACGCCCTTCACCCGTTTCGCCGCTTCTTTCGTGCGGTCGGTTGATGCGTTGTTGATGACTATTATCTCTGTCGGGTAATCCTTGGCGTACTGGAGTACCTCGCGTATGGATTCGAGGCATGCGCCGATTTGCTTCTCTTCGTTATGCGCGGGAATAACAAAACTAAGCGCTATGGGCGCGGCCTTCGGTTGCTGGGCTGTTTTGAGAGTTTTTGGCACGCTTTCCGCTTGCTATTTATGGTACCGCGCCAGGACCTCTTCGTAAATTCGTTCCCATTCTTCGGCGATTGCGGATGTGGATATCGTTTCCGCGAACGCTCTTCCCTTTGCGCCGAGTTCGGCGCGGAGCTGCGGGTTTTGGAAGAGCGTCACGAGGTGCTCGGCGAGTTTTTCCTTATCTCCGGGTTCCACGGTAAGCTGCCCGGCTTTATTCAGGTATTCTCCGATTCCCCATGCCTGTGACCCGATGGCGGGTATACCGCAGGCAAGCGCCTGCATGGCGACGATACTTTGCGTTTCCGCGGGGCTCATGATTGCGAATACCTCGCTCGCGCGGTACGCGCGCGCGAGCACCTCGGCATTTTTAAGGAAGCCGAGGAACCGCACCCTGTCCCCGATGCCCAGCTTCTCGGCGTGCGCACGGAGCATTGCCTCCGATGGTCCTTTTCCCACGATAGCTACCGTGGCGCCGGGGAGATTCTTCGCGCATGCTGCGAAGGCATCGAGAAGGTTATCGATGCGTTTTTCCGGAGCAAGACGCCCGGCATAAAGAATGGTGAACGGTGAGAGCCCGAATTCCCGCTTGAGCGTTGCCCGGTCTCCATCCATAGGATGGAAAAGAGAGCAGTCAATGGGATTTGAAACCACCGCGTGCGGCGCATGGAAGCCGTAGCGCCCCATTTCCTCAAAAATTTCCGATGCGGGGGATGATACGAAGGCGCATCGGTTGTAGTACCAGCTGTTATAAGAAAGGAGAAGAGAGGTGAACCACTTGCTCCGCACCGGGCTGTATTTCATAAATTCGGTGAGCGGAGTGTGGTTGGTGCCGATGAACGGGCATTGCAGCACTCGCGACGCGATGAGTCCCTCGAACCCTACGCCGAAAATCATATGGGCGTGGATAATGTCGGGTTTGAATTGCCGTACCAGATATGTGCGGAGTCCCGTGGGAATCACAATCCGCGCTTGTCCGCTTGGTCCCCCGTACGGAAAAGACGAGAAGCGCGTTACTGAAATCCGTTCGTGAAGATTTTGTTCTTCAAGGGGCAGCCCCACTTTGCGGTAGTCGCGCGGGGCGTATTTGGGCGCGAAGAAACGGATGGCGTGTCCCCGTTCCGCGAGTTCCCGGGCGGTCGTGATGATGGAGTCGCTGATGCCCGAGAGTTCGGGGTAAAAATTATCCGAGAAAACGGCAATGCGCATAGTATTTGCGATTACTCCCGCGCTTTTTCTTCCATCCGCTGTGAAATGCGGCGGGAGACGTGCGCGCCCACCGCGAAAATGACGATGAGTGCTGCGATGACCGCGCCGCCGAAATGAAGATACCGCTCAACCGTGTCGTATACTGCGCCGAAATAATATCCAAGGAGGAGATACACGAGCGAACTGGGGATGGCGATGACAACCGCCCACCAGACATAGATTTTCATGGGCACTCGGGTTATTCCCATCATCACGAGCCCGGGGAGCGCGAGGAGCGGGACAAGCTTCGCAATGGTCATCGATTTCCCGATATGCTCCTCCGCGATTTTTTCAAAAATGCGGAGGCGCGCTTTCGTGATGCTGATGTATTTCCCGTAGTTTATGACGAACTCCTGCCGCCCCCAATAGCCGATTGCGTAGAATATCACGTCTCCGAGGAGATTCGTGATGAGCGAGAGTGCGAACACTATCCAGAGGTTAAAGTAACCGAGCGCCGCGCCGAATGCCCCTGCGGCGGTGACGGGAGGCCCCCACACCAGCATGCCGAAGAACATGAAGACGTATCCGTGCGAGAGAATCCACTGTGTGGTGAGGTCGAAGCCGCCGAGGTCCATTGAATGATGATACCAATATACAAATGCCTATTAATAATACCAATAATACGAATCTGGAGCATTACTGCCTATTCGCATAATTAGCATGCATTAGTATATTAGCATTGCGCATTTGGTAGAATGTGAGGGTAATGCGGAAATTTCTTTCCCACCATCGGGACTTTTGGAACAGTGACCGGCGGCGGTCGCTCTATGTTGGGCTCTTCTTGCTTGGCGTGAGTCTTTTGCTCCATGTGCAGGCAGGGCGTTACTCGGCAAAAAGCGCCGCGCTTTCGAATTTCGTGGGCGATCTTTTTTTGGATAATATCCCGCCGCTCGATATCGATTTTCTCGTAGTACAGGGGGCGCTTCTGTTCTGGGCGGCGGTCGTGGTATTGCTTGCCGCGCGTCCGCAGTCCCTTCTCTTCGGCGTTAAAGCCATCGCGCTTTTCGTGATATTTCGCTCTTTTTTTGTGAGCCTCACGCACATCGGCGTGTATCCGGAACAGATTCCGCTTGACGACGGTATCGGCGTTCGTCTCTACGACCTTTTCACGTTCCAGGGAAACTTCTTTTTTTCGGGACACACCGGTCTTCCTTTTCTCCTCGCGCTCGTGTTCTGGCGTGAACGGCCATGGCGCCTGTTTTTTCTTGCTTCAGCCTTGATGTTCGGAATCGCGGTGCTTCTCGCGCATATTCATTACTCCATCGATGTTTTTTCCGCGCCGTTTATCACCTATTCAATTTTTGCGATATGCCGGAAGTTGTTCCCGAGGGACTATGCGCTCGCGGAGGCTGCACGGCCTTTGTGAATGCGCCTTCTCACGGGGTTGACCCCGCTTCTTCCGATTGCTACTATACTCGCATGGACGAACAATCCGGCACCGCTTCGGTTCCGTCGCGCGACCTGCTCCTCCCCGCGAGCATTCTTGTTGCGGGCATTTTGATCGCGGGTTCCATCATCTACGTGCTGGGCGCGAAGAATGTTCCTGCCCCCGGTCCTGCGGCGGGAGGTGTTCCCGCTACTGCAGCGTTTCTTAAGGCGATGGAAGGCGATGCGATACTTGGGAGCAAGGATGCGCCGGTAACGGTGGTTGAGTATGGCGATTACCAGTGCCCTTTCTGCGGGACGTTCTTCAGCGATATTGAGCCGGCGATTCGCGAGAAGTATGTAAAGACAGGGAAGGCGCAGCTTATATTCCGCAATTTCCAGTTTTTGGGGCCCGAATCGCTTGCGGCGGGGGAAGCGGCGGAGTGCGCGCGGGACCAGGGGCAATTTTGGGCATATCATGACAGCTTATACCGCGCGGAAATTGCCGACGGGAAGGAGCACAATGGGAATTTGAACGAAGCATTGTTCGTGCGTCTGGCGAAAGAATTGAAGCTTGATGAAAAAGCATTTACGGCATGCATTCAGGACCGGAAGAATGCGGCGGCCGTCACGGAAGAAACGGCGAAGGGAAGGGAAGCGGGGGTGAACGCGACGCCCACGACGTTCGTGAACGGCGTGGAGATTCGCGGGCTTGCGCCGAATGATACGCGCGTCGCGGATGCGATTGAGGCGGCATTGAAGAGTAATCGCTAATAATGCTAATATAGGCAAATAACGCAAATGGTTCGACGAGCTCACCATAAATAGATTCGCATTATTAAATCCAAATTCGCGTTATTCGCGATTACTCCCATGAACGTAACCATTTACAGCACCCCCTCCTGCATTTACTGCAAGATGGCGAAGGAATTTTTTACGAAGAACAGCGTCACATTCCAGGAATTCAACGTGGCGGAGGATGAGAAGGCGCGGGGGGAGATGGTGGCGAAGTCTCACCAGCTGGGTGTTCCGGTGATTGACGTGGATGGCGAGATTTTTGTGGGATTCGACCGGGCGGGGCTGGCGAAGGCGTTAAAAATTCAGTAGGGGCTAGGGTTTAGGGGCTAGGGTCTAGGGCGTAGCCGTTGCGCTCGTTGAGTGTTTTCTATACCCTATACCCTATACCCTCATGTTTGATTTACTGATTGTGGGAGGCGGTCCGGGCGGCGTAGCCGCAGGGATTTACGCCGCGCGAAAGAAAATAAAATCGGTGCTCGTCACCGACACGTTTGGCGGGCAGTCGCTCGTTTCGACTGATGTCCAGAACTGGGTGGGCACGAAGTCCGTGTCTGGGTTTGACTTGGGGAAAATGCTTGAGGAGCACCTTCGCGCGCAGGAGGATATAGAGATTGTAGATGGCGACACGGTAACTGCGGTAAGCGACAAAGGGGATTCGTTTGTGGTGAATACGAAAAATGGGAAAACGCTCGAAGCGAAGTTTCTTTTTATCGCTTCGGGGAGCCGCCGGAAGAAGTTGAATGTGCCGGGCGAAGAGAGATTCGACGGGAAGGGTGTGGCATATTGCTCCACGTGCGACGCCCCGCTTTTCAAAGGGAAAACGGTTGCGGTGGTGGGTGGAGGAAACTCCGGGCTTGAAGCGGTGGGGGATTTGCTCCCGTACGCCGCGAAGATTTATCTTCTCGAGCGGGGGGAGCAGCCGAAAGGCGACCCTGTGACGCTTGAGCGGATACAAAAGAGCGAGAAGTTTTCGATGCTCACTAATGTGCAGGTGCGGGAGATTACGGGCGATGCATTTGTGAAAGGATTGAAGTATACGGATGTGAAAAGCGGAGAAGCGAAAGAGCTTGCGGTCGAAGGAGTGTTTGTCGAAATCGGCGCGGTGCCGAATTCGGAGTTTGTAAAAGATTTAGTGGAGCTCAACAAGTTTGGCGAAATTGTGGTGGACCACAAAACGCAGCGCACGTTGCACTCCCGCATCTGGGCGGTGGGGGATGTCTCGGACGTGCTTTATAAGCAGAACAACATCTCGGCGGGGGATGCCGTGAAGGGGATACTCAATATCTACGAAGAGATTCAGAGGTAATACTCACGCCGCGATAGGCAGGCGGAACGATTTCGTTCCAATGGTGATTTTCGAGAAGTTTTTCTTCCCAAGTGTTTCGCTCGCGCCGATGATTTCAAGGTAAAGCGGATTTCCCTTTGCATCCACGTCTAAAAAGACCTCCGGCGCGATTTCGATGGTTTTCGCCACCTTGCCTGATTTGAGGGTTACGTTGAGCGCATCCACTTTTTTATCGTACGTGATTTTCATGCTTGTACTGTATCACTTCTTTACCCCTTTTGCCAACCAGTGCGCGGTAATCACGATGAGCGTGCCACGTTCTTCGATAACGACTATTTTCAGATAGTTTTTGCCGAAACGCTTGTAGCGTTCTTCGCGAAGATGCCTCGTGGGCTTGGTAAAATCGGGGTTGTGCACGGTCTGAGTCACCAGTTCTTGCGAGATGCTCCGTTGGCGGAGTTTGAGGAGTGCGTGGTTGCTGAAAGCGATTCGCATACTGTGGATTGTAGCAGGTGGGAGGAGTTTCATGTCGAACTTGCGTTTTTCTCTACAAAGTGGCATAGTTTCGCCATGTTCTTTGATATTAAAATCGCGATGAAGTGAAAATACTGCGCGACAAGGAACACAACTGCGTCAGGTCCTTAAATTTGGATGAGACGCACAACCAACAGAAAGGAGACCGTTATGACACTCCCGACCCCGTATCCGCCCTCACAATTTTTCTTTGACCGACCAATCCAATTCCCTCATCTCATGTTTGTGAACGAGTTTGAGGCGGAAATTCCCGCCAACTTCACGCTTGATGCCTGTCCACGTGGTGCCTTCGTTAGGAATGGTTGGAAATCGTATATCACCGACGCGCGTTTTCCGCATTCGAGTGTAGTGCGTGGGAGGAAGTACGTGGTGGAGGTATATTGCCTGCAACATTCGCAGTATTTTCATTCGCTTATTAAATTCGCGGATGAGTGTAAACGTGTATTGCCCGGAGCTTGGGGTGGTGCGGTGCTTGCGAGCCGCTATGGTGCCCAGCTTCCGAAGGATCGCTGGATAGTGTGCTTGGATAAATCACAACATGTTTGGCTGAGCGCGTTCGGTCCCAGGGTGCCGCCCTTTTTCAGGCGCGTTGTCGGCTGGCGTTTCTATGGGGATATCTGGATTAACGTTTGGGCTGAGAGCTACTACGTCGTGCTCTTCCGCGAGTTGGTTTTGAATCTTTAGGTTCTAGTCCTTCGGATTCAGATACTAATCCTTAGACCCTTTGGCAAGAAAGTTTTGTATCATCAGAACTCCGACGAGCGATCGCCGGAGTTTTGCATTTTACTGGGCTTGACACTCTTCCCATTGCGAATAAAATACTCCTGTTAGCACTCTTTAGTCGGGAGTGCCAGTCATTAACAAATAACTAATGACAGATGACTTATGACAGGGATTTCGAATTCTTAGTCATAGGTTATTGGTCATAGGTCATAAGTTTATGCAGTTCAAACCATTATCTAACCATTTGTTTCTTGAGGGGCTAGAGGAGGAGAAGGTGACGAAGTCGGGCATCGTCCTTCCCGAAACGGCGGAGAAGGAGAAGCCGGTGCGGGGAAAGGTGGTTGCGGTGGGTCCGGGAAAGTTGAACGAGAAGGGTGAGCGGGTTCCTATGGGGGTCAAGGTCGGTGACGTGGTCCTCTTCAAAAAGTATGGTCCCGACGAGATTGAGCTCGAAGGGAAGAAATACTTGGTGGGGGATGAGGATGATATTTTGGCAATCATCGAGTAACCGCGATGCAAATATACTAATGCATACTAATAATACGAATAGCGAAGATTTTATTAGTATCACTAGTACCAATTCGTATATTGGCATCGTTTATTAAAGTACAATGGCAAAATCAATTAAATTCAACGAAGACGCGCGGGTTGCCTTGAAGCGCGGCATCGACAAGCTCGCGGAAGCGGTGCGGATGACCTTGGGTCCGCGAGGGCGGGCGGTGGTCATCGAAAAAGGATACGGTGCGCCGCAAGTGACGTTCGACGGCGTAACCGTGGCGAAGGAAGTGGAATTGGAAGACAAATACGAAAATCTAGGCGCCGAGTTTATTAAGCAGGCGGCGGACAAGACGAATGACAACGTGGGCGACGGGACGACGACATCCGTCGTTTTGGCGCACGCGATGATTGACGAGGGAGAGAAAATCATCCGCGAGAAGGGGTTCAACGTAATCCAGCTTGCGGAGGAGTTGAAGAAAGCGAGCGTGGCGGTGGCGGCGAAGCTCGAGTCCCAGCGCGAGGTGTTGAACGACACGAAAAAAGTGAAGGAGGTGGCCACTCTCTCCGCGAAGGATGCGGAAATCGGCGGGCTTATCGCGGCCGTGATGGAGAAAATAGGGAAGGAGGGGGTCGTGACCGTCGAGGATTCGAACACCGTCGGGAATTCTTTTGAAGTCGTGGAAGGGATGCAGTTCGACAAGGGATTTGTTTCGCCCTACATGATGACGAACGCCGAGCGGCAGGAGGCGGTGCTTGAAGACCCGTACATTTTGGTGACCGACAAGAAAATTTCCGCCATCAACGACATTCTGGCGCTTCTCGAGAAAATCGTGGCGAGCGGGAAGAAGGAGCTTGTGATTATCGCGGACGAGGTGGAGGGCGAAGCGCTCGCGACGCTCATTGTGAACAAGCTCCGCGGGATTTTCACCGTGCTTGCGGTCAAAGCTCCGGGTTTCGGCGACCGGAAAAAGGAGATGATGCAGGACATCGCAATCGTGACGGGCGCGCAGTTTATCACCGAGGAAGTGGGGAAGAAACTCGACAATGTGACGGTGGATGACCTTGGGCACGCGCACCGCGTGGTGGCGAATAAGGACAACACGACGATTGTGGGTGGGAAAGGCGAGAAGAAACAGATTGATGAGCGCGTCTCCCAGCTCAAGGCGCAAGTCAAGAAGACCGATTCCGATTACGACAAGGAAAAACTTCAGGAGCGTCTGGGTAAGCTTGCGGGAGGTGTGGCGGTCATCAAAGTGGGAGCTCCCACCGAGTCCGCGCAGAAGGAACTGAAGCAGCGCGTGGAGGATGCGGTTGCGGCGACCCGCGCGGCGATGGAGGAGGGAATTGTTCCCGGCGGCGGCATCGCGCTTTTCAACGTGGTGTCGGGTGCGGCGCGGGAATTGGAAGCGGCGGGAACCCCCGTGCTTGCGGGTGCCCTCGCAATCCTGAAGCGCGCGCTTGAGGCGCCTTTGACCGCGATTGTTGCAAACAGCGGCGAGACGCCGGCAGTCGTGCTTCGCGAGCTCGCGGAGAAAAAGAAAGGACATGCGGAGGTCTGGCTCGGCTTCAACGGTCTCACGAACAAGATTGCGAACCTGAAGGAGGCGGGCATCATTGACCCCTTGAAAGTGACGCGCACCGCATTCATGAATGCGACATCCGTTGCCGCAAACTATCTCACCGTAGGTGCCGCAATGGCGGCGATTCCGGAGAAGAAAGAACCGGCAGGCAGCGGGATGCCCGGCGGCATGGGAGGTATGGGAGGGGGGATGGATTACTAAAGGTAGTCATTAGAACTTAGCCAGTAGGACTTAGGCAAAGCCCCGCGAGAGCGGGGCTTGGTTCAATCGTGCCGCCAGGGTTTATTGATTATGTAAAAAAGTACGCAGGTGCGTTACCAAAAGCATGGGATGAGATGACCGGAGGAAAGTCGCAAATGTCCATTGCTACATTTCCCTGATAACAAAATAGATTTTACGCGTAAAGTTTCCCCCTCAAGCGTGGACAGTAACGTCGTTTTACCAATGCCATTTATCGGTATGAAACGAAACTACATCATCGCGGCGGTAATGAAACAGATTTTGAGAACCCTCTCCTTTTCGAGGTAGTATGGTTTCTCCTGCGGCGGGTTTTCTGGTATCCTGACCTAAACCCATGCGTCAGTATTTAGACCTCCTCAAAGACATAAAAGAGCACGGCGCGAAGAAAGAAGATCGCACCGGCACCGGCACGGTATCCGCATTCGGGCGGCAGATGCGCTTTGATTTGCAGAAGGGCTTCCCGGCGATGACGACGAAGAAGCTCTATATGCGCTCGGTGATTTACGAGCTGCTCTGGCTTTTGCGCGGAGACACCAACATCCAATTTCTGGTGCAAAATGACGTAAAAATTTGGAATGAGTGGGCGTACCAGATTTACCTCGAGAAAAACAATCTCGTCGAGCAATATCCGCGCTACTCGGAGGCGTGGAAAACGGAGCTCGCGGAGTTCGTGGCGCAGGTGAAGTCCGACGATGCGTTCGCGAAGGAGTGGGGAGAGCTCGGTCCGATCTACGGCAAGCAATGGCGGCGGTGGCAGTCTCCCTCCGGCGGCGAGATTGACCAGATACAAAACGTGGTCGACTTAATAAAGAACGACCCGACATCGCGCCGCATTATTGTGAGCGGCTGGAATGTGGGGGAGATTCAGGAGCTCATCAAAAATCATCATCATGCGCCGCCGCCGTGCCACACGCTCTTCCAATTCATCGTGGTGAACGGCACTCTCTCGTGCCAGCTCTACCAACGGAGTGCGGATGTGTTCCTTGGTGTGCCGTTCAACATCGCGTCATACTCTTTGCTCACGATGATGATGGCGCAAGTGACGGGACTCAAACCCGCAGAGTTCGTGCATACGTTCGGCGATGTGCACATTTATCTGAATCATCTCGCACAGGTGGACGAGCAATTGGCGCGGGAACCCCGTCCGCTCCCTACGATGGAAATCAACCCGAACGTAAAGTCCATCTTTGATTTCAAATTTGAGGACTTCACGCTCGAAAACTACGACCCGCATCCGCCGATTTCTGCTCCTATCGCCGTGTAGTGCTTCTTATCGCTTATTACTTATTATTTATCACCTCTCACTCCCTATGATGTCCGTCATCGCCGCGGTTTCGGAAAATGGCGTCATCGGCAACGGCCCCAAAATTCCCTGGCATCTTCCGGCGGACTTCGCCTATTTCAAACGCGTGACGAAGGGGCATTCCGTGGTGATGGGTATGCGGACATTCCAGTCCATCGGCAAGCCCTTGCCGGAGCGGAAGAACATCGTGCTCACGCGCGACCCTGCGTTCAAGGCCGAAGGGTGCGTGATGGCGGGGTCGATTGAAGAAGCCATCCAGGCGGCGGGCGAGGGGGAGATATTTTTCCTGGGCGGCGGGGAAGTGTTCCGGCAGATTTTGCCGTACACAGACCGGGTATACCTCACGCGCGTCCACGCACACGTCAAAGGGGACGTATTTTTCCCCGAAATGAACTTTGCGGAATGGCGGGAGGTGCGCCGGGAGGAGGGAGTGGTTGATGAAAAGAATGCCATCCCCCATACTTTCCTCGTATACGAGCGGGTTCGCATATAATCTAGCCATGCGTTCATCAAATGAAATCCTTGAGATGCTCAAAAGCGTGGGCGCGGTGCTCACTGACGACCACTTTGTGGGAACATCGGGAAGGCATATGTCGGTATATGTGAACAAAGACGCGCTTTATCTCCATACGCAGCAAACGTCCGAGATTTGCAAGGAAATTGCGTTGCGGCATAGAGGGACCGACATTGAAGTGGTTGCATCGCCGGTGCTTGGTGGAGTCATCCTTTCGCAATGGATTGCTTATCATCTTTCAGAGTTCAAGCAGAAAGAAGTATTAGCGGCATACGCCGAGAAAACCTCCGATGGGGGATTGGCGTTCACGCGTGGGTACGACCGCGTGGTTAGGGGGAAAAAAGTTCTCGTGGTGGAGGATACGGTCGCGACAGGCGGGTCTCTGAAAAAGATATTAAATATGGTGAGGGCGGCGGGGGGAATCATCGTCGCCGCAGCGGTGATGGTAAATCGGGTCCCTGAAGACATAAATTCCAAAACGCTGGGCGTGCCCTTTTCGGCGCTTGTAGACCTTCCGACGCCCACGTACGATGCTTCAGAATGCCCGCTGTGCAAGCAGGGGGTTCCGGTGAATGCCGCCGTGGGGCATGGGGAAAAGTGGCTTGCGAGCAAGCACTAAATATCAATATTCCGAAACTCCGACATTCGACATATCGAATTATCATGAGCATAATAGACAAATATAATTCCCGCGCGGACAAAGCGAATTCCCTCGCATGCGTGGGGTTGGATGCGGACTTCGAGAAACTCCCCGCGCGTTTTTTGAAGGAAGAATTCCCGCAGTTTGCGTTCAACAAGTGGATTATCGATACGACGCAGGAGTTCGCCGCCGCATTCAAGGCGAACATTGCGTTCTACGAAGCAAGAGGGGAGCAGGGACTCCGCGAGCTGAAGCGTACGATGGAGTATCTCCGCGAAACACATCCCGACATTTTTACGATTTGCGACGCGAAGCGGGCGGATATCGGGAACACGAACCGCGGGTACGTAGCTTCGATTTTGGACCGGCTTGGGTTTGATGCGATGACCTTGCATCCCTATCTCGGCCGCGAGGCGCTTGAGCCGTTTCTCGCCCGTCCCGACAAGGGCGCAATTATTCTCTGCCGCACATCGAACCCCGGCGCGGGGGAATTGCAGGACTTGAAAGTGGGGAATAAGCCGATGTGGCAAATTGTGGCGGAAAAGGTGTACCACGAGTGGAACGGGAACCAGAACTGCATGCTCGTCGTGGGGGCGACCTACTCCGAGGAGATGAAAACGATTCGCGCGCTCACGGGCGAGATGATGTTTCTCGTGCCCGGCGTGGGCGCACAGGGAGGGGAACTTGAATCCGCCGTGCGGGCGGGGGTGAATAGCGCGAAGAAGGGGATGGTTATAAACTCCTCGCGCGGCGTGATTTTTGCGGATGACCCCGCGGCTGCCGCGCGGGAGTTGCGCGATGGCATTAACCGTTACCGAGGATGAGTTTTTATGAAAGCATTGTGCGTCCGCTTCTCTTCGCCCTCTCGCGGCGCGACCCGGAAGTGGCGCACGGCTGGGCGCTCGCGGCGCTTCGCATGTTGGGTAAATGCTTGTTTTGCCGCCGCCTTTGCGCCGCGTACTACGGAGTGAGGGACAGCCGCCTCGGGCATCGCGCGTTCGGCGTTGATTTCCCGAATCCCGTGGGGCTTGCCGCCGGATTCGACAAAGATGGTGAGGCGCTCAAAGGGCTTGAAGCGCTGGGGTTCGGGTTTATCGAGTTGGGGACGGTGACGCGCCATGCGCAGCCGGGGAATCCGCGTCCCCGCATGTTTCGGCTCGCCGAAGACAAAGCGCTCATCAACCGCATGGGTTTCAACAACGAGGGAGCGGATGCGGTGGCGGCGCGTCTCAAGAAAGAGGGGAAGCTTTCGATTCCGCTCGGCGTGAGTATCGGGAAATCCAAAATCACGCCGCTCAAAGAAGCGGCGGAGGACTACGCCTATTCCTTCCGCGCACTCTATCCCTATGGCGACTACTTTGCGGTGAACGTAAGTTCGCCGAACACGCCGGGACTCCGCGCGCTCCAGGAGGCGGAGCAGCTCGACCGGATTCTTGCACAGCTTGTGAAAGAACGAGAGGCATTGCAGGCTGGTTTAAAAACAGCGCCGAAGCCCATTCTCGTGAAAATCGCGCCGGACTTGAGTTTTGAAGCAATCGACGCGGTGCTCAAGGTCTGCGCCGCGCGGGGAGTGGCGGGAATCATTGCGGTGAACACGACGCTTTCCCGCGAAGGCGCGCAGAGCGGAAACGCAACGGAAGCAGGAGGATTAAGCGGGAAGCCCCTTTTTCAAAAGGCGCTCGAAATTGTCCGGCACATCCGGGCACGCGCGCCGGAGTTTGCAATTATTGCCGGAGGAGGAATCTTCACCGCGGAGGACGCGTTTGCGATGCTTGGCGCAGGGGCCGATCTGCTCCAAGTCTACACCGGTTTCATCTATCGCGGTCCCGGCCTCGCGCGCGAGATAAACCGGGGGCTTCTTCGGCTGATTGCGCGTTGTCATTCCCGCGAAAGCGGGAATCTAGGGTCTGGATCCCCGCGTGCGCGGGGATGACTTCGGACGTGTTGCAGTTGCTTTGGGTACCGTGCTATCATTCATCCAATTTATGAGCGGGCAACCGTGGGATCTTAAAGAGCAGCTACTCGCCGCAGTGAAGGCGGAAGGCGGCTTTGTAAATTGCCACGCGCATTTCGACAAAGCGTTCTACATTACGAAAGAAGGACTCGACCAGTCCATGGTGGATATGGAGGTGAAGTGGCGGATGAGTGATGACATAAAACGGGCTTCTTCGCAGGAGCAAATTGAAGAGCGCCTCCGCACGGGGCTCGATATTATGGTGAGCCAGGGAGTGAAGTTCACCGCGACCTTCGTGGATGCGTATGACGCGGTGGGGCACAAGGCGGTTGATGCGGCGGTCAAAGTAAAAGAGGAGTATAAGGACAAGATTACGCTGGTTACCATGCCGCAGCCCCTGGGAGGACTTGTGGACCCCGCGGCGCGGAAGCTTTTTGAGGAAATTGCCGCGAAGTGCGACGTGGTGGGCGGCCTGCCTTCGAAAGAACGCCCGAAGGATGAAGAGAACATAGACATTATGTTCAGCATTGCGAAGAATTTGAATAAGCCGGTGTGGGCGCATATTGACCAGGAGAATAATCCGAATGAGCGCGATACGGAGAAACTTTTAAAAGCGACCGTAAAGCATGGGTATCAGGGGAGGGTGGTTGCCATACATGCCGTATCCACCTCCGCCCAGCCCAAAGAATACCGCCGGGATTTGTACAAAAGAATGGCGGATGCCGGGATTGCGGTCGTTGTTTGTCCGTCGGCGATGCTCTCGCAGAGGCAGCTCGACCAATATCAGGCCCCGGTGCATAACTCCATCGCCAATGTCCCGGAGATGCTTGAAGCCGGAATAACCGTCGGCCTTGGAGTGGACAACATTGCCGATTACTATTTGCCTTTCGTTGATGGCGATATGTGGATAGAGCTTCGCATGCTTATGGAAACCTGCCGTTACTACGTTTTTGACGAGTTGGTGAAGATCGCGACGACCAGCGGCCGAAAGATTTTCTTGATGAAGTGATTTCCTAAGTTCTAGTGGCTAAGTTCTAGTGGCTAATCCAATGGCTAAACTCTGGCAATCCAAATTGACGAAGCTCCACCCGCTCGTCGAGAAGTACACGGTAGGGAATGATTACATTCTCGACGCGCGGCTTCTGCCTTTTGATATCGAGGCATCGCTTGCCCATGCGAAGGCGCTTCACAAAGCGAAGATATTGACCGCTTCCGAGCTTCGGAAACTTACACGCGGATTGAAGCAGATTTTGAAGCTCCACAAGCAGGGGAAGTTCGTGATTCAGCCCTCGGACGAGGACTGCCACACCGCGATTGAGGGATTCTTGACCGCGAAGCTCGGCGTCCTAGGAAAGAAAATCCACACGTGCCGCTCGCGGAACGACCAGGTTTTGGTTGCGACGCGACTCTACACGCGGAAGAAACTGAAGCAAATCAGCCACGAACTTGTGAAGACGCAGAAAGTGTTCCTCGCGATGGCGAAGAAGTACGAATTTTTGCCGATGCCGGGGTACACGCACACGCGCCGCGCGATGCCCTCGAGCGTGGGGCACTGGGCGGCGGCGTACCTGGAGGAACTTATCAATGACCACAAGCTTTTGGAGTCCGCATATGACTTGAACGACCAGAACCCGCTGGGTGCGGCTGCGGGATTCGGCGTGAACATGCCGCTTGACCGGAGACTCACGACGAAGCTTCTCGGTTTCCGGCGGCTCCAGGTGAACTCGCTTTATTGCGTGAACAGCCGCGGCCCCACCGAGTCCTACATTCTCTCGGTCCTGACTAAGATTGTGATGACCCTGGGGCGGCTCTCGAATGAGATGATCTGGTTCACGACTCCCGAGTTCACCCTCTTTTTCCTCCCGCCGGAGTTCACCACCGGCTCGTCCATCATGCCCCAGAAGAAGAATCCGGACGTTTTCGAAATCTTGCGGGGCAACGTGAACGTGATTGTGGCGCTTCAGACGCAGGTCAAAGACATCTCGAAAAATCTTATCTCCGGCTACAACCGCGACACGCAGCTCACGAAGGAGCCGCTCATCAAGGGGTTGGGCATCGCGCGGCGGAGTTTGGAAATTGCGGCGCTCGTGATGTCGCGCGTGAAGCCGAACAAGGCGACGCTTATGAAGTCGCTCGCACCCGAGTTTTTCGCGGTGCATGAAGCGAACCGGCTTGTAAAGAAGGGGATGCCTTTCCGCGACGCGTATGCGTATGTGAAGGAACATTTGCACGAGCTCAAAGTGGAAAACCCCGTCAAGGCCATCAAGGAGGTGCTTTCCATCGGGGGCCCCGGGAATTTGCAGCTCAACTCCTACAAGTTAAGCAAAGAGTTGTAGAAAGTTATAGAATAGGAGTATGCGCGCGAGAAATTTTTCCGATTCGCCGGGAGCGTTCGTGAACATCGTGACAGTGCTTGCGGTGGCGTGGATTGTCTACGCGATGTTCACGACGCCGAAGGAAGGAGATGTTCCCGCGGGCGTGAACACGTATCGCAATGAGCGGTATGGATTCGAACTTAATTACCCGGATTCGTTTGCGCTCGAAGAACTTAACCGTAGCGAGGGATATTTTAGCTCGACGCGCCTTGCGGTGGCGAAGATATTTCAAAAAGATTCAAACGTTTCCGCGACGGTGTATGCGGACTCAGCACGAGAGAGTGTTGAGAATTGTTATGAGGTTGACCCATACACCCGGCGGACGCTCACAGATCGGAAAACGATACGCGGTGTGGTGTTCTTCACGCGGGAGTATCCCGATTCCGCGATGGGTGGGCAGAGAGCCAGGATGAACGATTACCGGACGGTAAGGAATGGTACGTGTTATCAGCTCGAAACCGCTATCCGCTATCGGGAGTCCGCCCAGTTTTATGAATACCCTTCCGATGTCGCGCGTGATGCGGCGCGGCTGGAGGAGGGAAGGGGGAATGAGATGTTTATAAAAGAAGCTACCGTCGCGCTCAACAGTATTGTGCAGAGTTTCAAGTTTATTCCTCCGTCACGGTAACTTTCCGTGGGTTTGCGGAACCAGCGGAGATATATGATGCGCAGGGGCTCTTGCCCCGTGTCGGGTCGTGAGGAACTTTCGTTCGCCTAAAAGGCGAAGGCATATGTCGTGTGGGGTTTCTCGGAGCGTGACGCCGCAAAGAAGAAGTTTCCCCTATCTGCCAGAAAGGCGAAAGTGCCCATTGCGGAGGGCTTCTCGCAGTGCGGCGGCACGAGAGAGAGCGCTGTAATAGCCCATTGCAGACAGCGTCCCTCCGCAATGGGCATCGAGCCCCCTACCATCCTCCACTCGCCCCTCCTCCTCCCGAGCGTCCGCCGCCGAACCCTCCGAATCCGCCTCCGCCCAGGGGGCCTCTTCCGCCGCCGATCCACCATGGCGGACGGTGGTGCGTGGCGACGCTTTCCGCATACTTGTGCGAGACAATGTAATCGAAGAGGAGCCCCAACGGCGTGAGGATGGCGATTGCTGTAACGCCCCAGTAGAGGAATCCGAAGATGGACCCGAGCACCGCGCCCGCGACGCCTCCGACAACGCCGCCCAGCCACCACGACTTCGAGCGTCCGAAGATGCTCGCGAGCCACATCGGGATTGCGAATACTATCCAAAACCAATCAACCGAGACTCCTCCTCCGTTTCCGTTCTGCGCTCGCCCTGAGGAGGGGATAACTTCGCCCCGCGTCGCGTCTATGATTTTGTCGACGGCGTTCGCGAGCCCTGCGGCATATTCTCCGTTTTTGAATGCGGGCGTGAGGATATTTTGGAGAATCCAATAACTTTGTGCGTCGGTAAGCGCCCCTTCGAGTCCATACCCCACCTCAATGCGAAATTTCCGGTCGTCGCGCGCGATAAGCAATAAGACGCCGTTGTCCGCGCCGGTTTTTCCGATGCCCCAGTCTTTGAAGAGTTTTTCAGCGAAGTTTTCAACCGTATCGCTGCCGAGCGAGGGGATGGTAACGACACTGATCTCGTGTTTGCTGTCGATTGCAAACGAGGAGAGCTTTGCTTCAAGGAGCGTACGCTCAGGGGGATTGAGCATCCCCGCAAAGTCGTTCACGAATCCCGCGGGCGCGCCGGGATTGGCGTACGCGTGCGCGGGAAAAGCAGCCATTAGCCAATAGCCATTAGCCAATAGCAACAAGCAAAAAACAATTTTTCGCATCAAGGTCAAAGTAAACCGCTCCTACCATCTACCATCTACTACCTACTACATACCACCTACCATTTACTTTTCTTCCGCTAGAGGTTCACCTTCGGCGCATTCTCCGCACCGTCGGCGGCCTCGAAGTATTCCCGTTCCGCGAATCCTGCCATGCTTGCAATAAGGCTTGAGGGAAATGTTTTTGTGGCAACGTTCAAGCTCCGCACCGCGTCGTTGAAGCGTTGTCGTTCCACGCTCACGCGGTTCTCGGTTCCTTCAAGCTGCGCCATCAAGGTCTGCACCGTGTCGGAGGACTTCAGTTGCGGGTAGTTTTCCATGACGGCGAGGAGGCGTCCAAACGCGCTTTCCACTTCGCTCGCCGCTTTCGCTTTAGCATCAGTACCCACCGAGTTCCCATACCGCGTCCGCGCATCCGCAAGTGCGGTGAAAATCGTCTGCTCCTGCTTCATCGCGCCCTTTACGGACTCGACGAGATTCGGAATCAAATCCAGCCGGCGCTGGTATTGCGTTTCGACTTGCGCCCATTGCCCGTCAATGCCCTCGTTTTTGCCGACGAGCGAGTTATACACGCCGACCCCGTAGAGCACCACAACTACGACGACTGCGATGACCACCCACCATGCTTTCTTCATGAGTTTCTTCTATAATTTATATGTCCTGCGACTTTTATATTCCTACTATTATATTCCATTCGCGACGATTATTCTATGGTGTGTGCGGTGACCCCGCATAATCCATGATTCTTAATTCTCTTTCCATGAATCTTACCCAATACAAAGAACGCAATATCGGGCGCACGTCACTTCTCCTTGCCGTCTTCCTCCTTGTGGTGCTCGGGTTGGGGTGGGTGTTCTCCTACGTGTTCAATAGCCGCGATATCTTCATATTCGCGGTGCTTTTCAGTGTGGGGATGAGCGCGGCGAGCTATTGGTTCTCGGATAAGCTCGCGCTCGCGTTTGCGAAAGCGGAGCCGATTCAGCGCGAGGACAATCCTGAACTTTGGGACACGGTGCAACGGCTCGCGACTGCGGCGCAGCTTCCCATGCCCCGGCTCTATCTTACGCCGGAGCCCCAAATCAACGCGTTCGCGACGGGGCGCGACCCCGCGCATGCCGCGGTTGCGGTGACCATTGGCGCGCTCACGAAGCTTTCGAAGCCGGAACTCGAAGGCGTACTCGCGCATGAGCTTTCGCACATCAGCAATCGCGATATGCTCGTCTCAACCGTGGCGGTGGTGCTCGCGGGCATCATTTCGATGCTTGCGGACGTGTTTCTCCGCATGCTCTGGTTCGGCGGGGACGATAATCGCGATTCGCGGAGCGGCTGGCTCATGGTTGCGGGCGTGGCGCTCTCGATTTTGGCGCCGGTGGGCGCGATGCTTATACAGTTCGCCGTATCGCGGCAGCGCGAGGCGCTCGCGGATGCCTCAGGAGCGCTTCTCACGCAGCGCCCGGGGGAGCTTGCGAATGCGCTCGAGAAGATAGGCGCCGACAAGGTGCCGATGAGTTCTGTGCACGAGGCGACCGCGCATCTTTGGATTGATAACCCGTTCAAGGGCAAAACCCCGTGGTGGCACAAGCTTTTTATGACCCATCCGCCGATTGAGGAGCGGGTGCGGGCATTGCGCCAAGTTCAGTGAGAGGTTATCCTTGTTTTACTTAGAGTTTATCGCTACACGCATGAAACACGCTTTCGGTAAGACGGTTGTCATTTCCCTCGGCGGCTCGGTTGTGTGTCCCGATGGCGTGAATGCCAAGTTTGTGGAGGGATTCAAACGCCTGGTGGAGGGGTGTTCAAAAAAAGGAATAAAGTTTCTTCTCATTGTGGGCGGCGGGGGAGTCTGCCGCGTCTACCAGCGCGCGGCGAAGGGGCTTGGAAAAGTGACGGATGCGGACGGGGATTGGATTGGGATTTACGCGACACGATTGAACGCCACCCTCATCCGCGCGGTGTTCGGGAAACGTGCCGCGCCTGAACTTATTGAAAAGCGCGGGCAGGTAAAAAAGCTCTCGCATCCGGTAACGGTGGGAGCGGGATGGCGTCCGGGCTGGTCAACGGACTTTGTAACGACCGCGCTTGCGCATGATTTCGGCGCAAAGGAAGTGATTAATATCGGGAAACCGCCTTTTGTGTACGACAAGAATCCCGACGAGCACAAAGATGCCGCGCCGATTCGGGAAATGCAGTGGAAAGAGTATTGTGCAAAGATGCCGAAAAAATGGTCTCCCGGACTTCATGCGCCCGTAGACCCCGTCGCCGCGAGGTTTTGTGCGAAGAACGGAATCATGATGTTCGTGGTGGGTGCCGACCTCAAAAACCTCACTTCATTGTTGGAGGGGGAGGAATTTGAGGGCACTGTTATCAGGTAGTATATGGCGGAAGTACGTACACGGCGGAAAATGCGTCAGCGTGCGAAAGAGGTGATGCGTCGTGTGGTTGCGGAAGACGCGGCAAGGGTTGCGCGGCTTTCCCGCCCGACGGTTATAGACCGCATGTTGTTTACGTCGATGCTCCGGTTTTTTCCTCGCGCGATAACGCCGAATCAGATTACGGTATTCCGTTTTGTTATGACTCCGGTGGTGCTCGCCCTGTTGTTCTTTGAGTGGTATGCGGCAGGGACGGTGTTGTTCGTTGTCACTGCGTTCTCGGACGCCGCCGACGGGACGATTGCGCGCATGACCAATCGCGTGACGTCGTGGGGCATCGCGTTCGACCCTCTCGCGGATAAGCTCTTTATAGGAGGCGTGGCGATTCTTCTTGTGCCCGCGCATCTCGGCATCGGGCTCGCGGCGGCAATCGTCGCGGTAGAGGTGACGCTGGTGGCTTCGCTGTACCTGCAATACGGAGGCACGGTCGTGCCCGCGAGAGCATCGGGGAAAATCAAGATGATTCTCCAGTGCGTGGGAATCGGCGTGCTCCTGCTCTACGTGAATCTGGGCGCACCAGTGCTGCTTTCCCTCGCGGCATGCCTTCTTTACGCGTCCCTGTTCTTTGCCCTACTTTCGGTCCTCGTATGCCGCTCCATTTGAAGGGGAGAGAATTCGGGGGTACAATCATCGCGAACAAGTAGGTAGTAGACACGGCCGCCTTCGCTTTGTGCAAAAGCTTCGGCGTCCAAAGGAGGGTTCGCCTAGCGGCTATGGCACACGCTTGGAAAGCGTGCGGGAGCAATCCCTCGAGGGTTCGAGTCCCTCACCCTCCGCAGAGTAGGACATTTCGCCAAAATTTCGGCGATTTGCCTTCTATTCACTACACTTTCGGAGGTTCTAACTTTGATAAGCTCCTTTTCCACTGCTTCAAGGTTTTCAAAGATGATTTTGAAGTAAGGATGTAGTTCTATATTGAGTTTCTGGTCTTTTATAATGAGGTGCGAACCTAAAGCGGCAAAGATAGCTCGCCGTGTTTCCATATCGCCTTTGGCGAACCACATTTGGGCGTAACGGGCGAAGTTGAAAGTCCGCTCGCTTAACTCAACCCACTCCTCAATCGTCTTGCCGTGGGTCTTTAGCTCGCTCTCAAGAGCCGTCTTTTCTTTGATGAGGCGGTTTTTCAGTGCCTGATACTCTTGGTCAGTAATGAATTTGCCGCCAAAGAAAAACTTGAAATCGTCCTTTCCGCTTCGGTTCAAGGCGAGGCGGGCGGAATTCCCCCCACACCCCCCTTCCGCCCGCCGAGCCCAGCCAGTTCCGTTCGGATATTTTCAAACAGACACCGCCAAAATTCGGAATTCAAATTTCCGCCAAAAATATGGTCGGCGCGAAGCGCCGTCTGTTCTGCATTCCCCCCACAAAATCCTGATTCTGCAAGGATTCGCCACGCTCCGCGTGGCTCAAAAAGTACGGTTCGAGCTTCAATAATGGGCGTTAGTCAGGATGATATTCCAGCACAAGTGGCAAAGCTCAAAACTGATTCTGCCGAAATTAATAATCTGCAAGAGAAACTCGGCGATAAAGTTACGGCGCGAAACTTTTGGAAAAAGTTTTGAAAGTACAATTTGCTGGCGTAGTCGCGGAGCGACCAAATCTTATTATGCGCAAGCAAATTGTTCCTTTGTTAAAGAATGAGTTAGAATTGAAATAGCCGCCGAATTTCCGAAAACCCCCAGTCCGAAACCCGCCCGCATTCCTCCCCAGACCCCTCCTGCGGGCGGGAAATCAGCCGAGGCAGGGCGAATCCATTCCCCCAGACAAATTGTTTCGCCCTGCCTCGTCCGCATTAGTAGTTTTAATCATTTGGATTTTGCTCGAAATAGTTTCGAACTTTGTCCAACAAACACCGCCAAAAATATGGTCGGCGCGAAGCGCCGTCCCTATTCCGAGCCGCGCGAAGCGCGTCGAGAACAGGATTCCGTTCGATCTATTTTTAATATACACCGCAGTGTGCGGGGCGAATCTCGCCCCTTCCGCTTTGTGCGGGAGAAAGCGTGTACAATGAACATCTTCCTAAACGGTCTGGCAACGGGGCTGGTGCTGCAACTCGCAATCGGTCCGGTTTTCTTTTTCATCATCAACCTTGCGTTGCAGAGGTCGATTCTCGACGGCCTTGTCGCCGCTATCGGAGTCACTCTCGCCGACTACTGCTACATAACACTCGCGGTCTTGGGCATCGGAAAGGTACTGGAGAAAAAGGAAGTTAAAAAAGTATTCGGAATCATCAGTTCCATTGTACTGGTTTTGTTCGGCGTTTTTATAATCAACAGCATAACAGGTGAGAGTGTCTCGCCTGCGGCGGACCTATATTCCGCGAGTATTTTTTCAAGCTTTATCTCGACCTTCCTTCTTACCATCTCCAGTCCTTTGACCATTGTTCTTTTTACCGGCATATTTGCGGCAAAAGCCCTTGAATACAACTATACGAAGAAAGAATTGTTTATTTTCGGTTTCGGAACCGGACTGGCGACATTTCTCTTTATGGGCACATCGGTGATTGTTTTTTCCTTAATAAAAGGAGCGGTTCCCGTAGTGCTGATTCAGATATTAAATGTGCTCGTGGGCTCTTTGCTTATCGGGTATGGAGGCGTAAGATTGGTAAAAGTTTTGAAGAGTAAGCATTCGTCATAAAAATATGAAAATACTCTTCATCTGCGGCGGCAATGTGGCGCGAAGCCAAATGGCGGAGGCGATGGTGAATAACCTCGCCGGAGGGAAGCACGTTGCTTCTTCCGCGGGCACCAAGGTTACGAAGGAACAGGTGGGGCAGAAAATAAAAGACAAAGACCCGAATATCGTCGCGGTTATGCAGGAGATTGGGATTGATGTGGCGGACTACGAAAGAAAGATGCTCACTCCGGAGGCATTTGGAGCGGCGGATAAAGTGGTAGTCATGTTACCCTCGGCAAATATTCCCGATTATTTTCACAACGACGCCAAGGTAATATTTTGGGACGTTCCCGACCCTTTTAAGCAAGACTTGGAATTTGCCCGCCGGGTGCGGGACATTATCAAAGCCAAGGTACGCGAACTTATTTCAGTATTGGACTCCAAATTGTAGGTCTCAAACGTGGCGCGTAGGCGCCGACCCTAAGGGGATCCAGTCTTCACCATCAAGAAGCGGGTTTGACTTTGCGCTTCAAAATCCTTTACGATAAGCAGTATGAGCGAGACATCGGCGACAATTTATAAGAAACTCGTTGACCTTGAGCAGCAAGTGCAAAGGATGAAAGTCCAGACATACTTCCAGCTGCCAAAGCGGCAGCGGGCTGCCTCCCGGTACTCCCAGGCGTCCATCGGGAAGGCCCTACGGGCCACTAGGAATGGAATTTGGCGGGAAAAGTATGCCAAGAAAATCAAGAGTCTTTCTTGATACCAGCGCGATTCTTGCGGGACTGAACTCGCCGCATGGGGCAGCGGGGGCGATTGCCGCACGACCGGCGGCAGTAATAACCTGGAACACAAGACATTTTTTGCGAAAGTCGGTGATGGACTCCGTTCGTTTTCCCATCCTCACCCCCGGCGACTTCCTGCATCGCAACAAGAAACTCTTTCCGTAATTTTTTCCATGCTCAAAATCTTCCCCGCAAAACTCAAGCCCGGCGACGGCGTACGGGTCATCACGCCCTCGCGGAGTTTGGCGATGCCTTGGATGACTGAAGAATTGCAGACGCAGGCGAAGGCGCGGTTCAAGGAGCTTGGTTTGAATTTGAGTTTTGGGAAATACGTGATGGAGATAGATGAGTTCAGTTCTTCGTCCATCGCGCACCGGGTGGAGGATTTGCATGACGCGTTTCGCGACACGAGCATACAACTCATCATCACGGTCATCGGCGGTTTCAACTCGAACCAGCTTTTGCGGTACTTGGACTACGACTTGATACGGAAGAACCCCAAAATTCTTTGCGGGTATTCGGACATCACCGCGCTCGGCAATGCCATTTTTGCGAAAACGGGACTCGTAACGTACTCGGGGCCGCACTTCTTTTCTTTCGGCGCCAAGAAGGGCTTCGACTACACGCTCGAATACTTCAAGAAATGCCTGATGTCCGAGGCGCCGTTCGAAGTGTTGCCTTCGGAGCAATGGAGCGACGACCGTTGGGCGAACGACCAGGAACACCGGAACTTCATGCGGAACGAGGGGTGGTGGGTGTTGAACGAGGGGAGCGCGCAGGGAACCATCATCGGCGGCAACATGGGCACGTTCAATCTCTTGCACGGCACCGAGTTTATGCCCGATATCGCCGACAGTATTTTATTTTTGGAAGACGACGACGAAACCCACGTGGCAGGAGTTGATAGATTTTTACAGGCCATCATCCATCAGCCCGGGTTCGAAAAAGTGCGCGGCATTGTCTTCGGCAGATTCGAACCAAAAACGGCGATGACGAGGGAACTCCTCACGCAAATTGTGAAAACAAAAAAAGAGCTTGCGCACCTGCCCGTCACTGCGAACGTGGACTTCGGGCACACGACGCCCATAATCACCTTCCCGATTGGCGGAGAAGTGGAGGTGGTGGTGAAGGAGGGCGGTTCGAGGATTGGAATGGTGAGGCATTAGAAAAAACAAGCGACATTCAATAGCCGATCCTTCCGTACTGTGGTTCGTGGTAGGATATATTTATGCCCCGCCTCACTTCTCCTACATTGGACGTTCGAGTTGAAAACGAGCCGCGAACGGCCCTTACGCAGGCATACTATGAAAAGCAGAAGTTCAAACTCTACCAAGCAAATTGCTTGGATGTGTTAGCCGAGTTTCCAGAAAACTCGGTTGATATGGTCTTTGCCGATCCTCCCTACAATCTTTCCAACGGAGGCATCACCGTCCATGCCGGACGAATGGTCAGCGTCAATAAGGGAGATTGGGACAAGAGCAACGGACTATGAAATTAACTTTTGACGAAAATATTGCGACAAATTACAAAAGTGCTTCGCAAAGAGCTCGTGTTTTAACCGAGTACTGGGTTGATAATTCAGTTTATTGCCCAAATTGCGGGCATTTGGATATAGACAAATACCCGAATAATCAGCCAGTCGCAGATTTTCTTTGCTCAAATTGTCGAGAAGATTACGAACTCAAGAGCAAACAGGACTCTGTTGGCTCGAAAATTGTTGATGGCGCATATCGAACAATGCTCGAACGATTACAGGCGAGCAATAACCCCAATTTTTTCTTACTAAATTACGACTTACAAAATCTATCGGTTCTGAATTTCTTTGTCATACCCAAACATTTTTTTGTTCCAGAAATTATTGAAAAGAGAAAGCCGCTTTCGCCGACAGCGCGCCGTGCTGGTTGGGTTGGATGCAACATTTTACTCAAGAGTATTCCGCAGACGGGTAAAGTTTTTTACATCAAAAACGGTGCGGTCGAGCCAAAAGAAAAAGTGTTGGCAGAATGGCAAAAAACACTGTTTTTGCGAGAAGAAAAAGAAATATCGGCGAAAGGTTGGATACTTGATGTTATGCGATGTATTGAAAAACTTGGGAAGCGTGAATTTATGCTCGAAGATGTATATGCATTTGAAAAAGAATTGGGTGTACTTCATCCAGAAAACAAACATATCAAGGATAAGATACGCCAGCAATTACAAGTTTTGCGTGATAAGAGCTATCTGGATTTTGTATCGCGCGGATATTATCGCCTTACTTAACTATGGAAATTCCACTTACGCCATTTTTGGCAAAAGTTATTTTACGATTCAATCCTCTCAATCGTCTGAAAGTAATGTGTCTCGGCTACAGCGAGGACTTTGAGCAGTTTACGGAACTCGTCTGGCAAGACGATAAGGACTTAAAATTTCACGACCGAGAAAGTTATCCGAAATTTCAACTATGGCATATCTAGCTCATTCATTTTTTGAAAGTCATGTTTGGGCAAAGCTCAAAACCATCGCCTTCTGCGCGGTTCAATGGGACGGCAAAAACGCTAAAGGTTCAAAACTTCTTCGCGTAACAAGTTTGGATTTTACCAAGGATGACGACCTTATCAAGGAGATAGAAGCTGATTACGACTTTATCCGCGCAAAACTTATTAAGCGCGGCTTCGGCGCGCTTACTGGTAAGGATGGAAAATGGATACAAGCGAGAACAAAAGGGACTGGTGGGATAAATCCTCGAACCGGCGAACGCCGACCTATAACTCGCGCATTTTACGCACGGACAGGTTTAGTCAAAAAGATCTTTGAAATAGCGAGCTGAATCTACGGCTATAAACTTTGGCGGAGAAGTGGAGATGGTGGCGAAAGAAGGTGGGGGGAGGATTGGGATTGGGAGGCATTAAGAGTTGGACGCCTCCTCCTTGTGGGGAAATTCGGGGGATCGAACCGAGAATCTTCTAAGAGGGCACAAGAAAGATGCCTATTTTCCAAGCGAGATTTCTGATTGGGCAGAGATCATTCGTTTCAATAAGGGGAACGCGAGTTCCCGAGCCACTCAGGAGCTGCCTGCGATGAGCAGTGCCGGAACCTCGCCGTTACGAAGAGGAAGCTTATACACGTTACCGAGCGGTAACCGTCAGCCCAAGGTTCGGCGCGGAGACGCCCGAGCGAAAGCAAGGTGGTACCACGAGCACCCTCGTCCTTGTTCCTGACTTAGTCGGAACAGCGGGGTGTTTTTAATTTGTCGAATGGGCATCACATTGTCGGCAATAAAAAGGATAGAAAACGAAGCGCATCGGATTGGGGGGAGTTGTGTCATTAGCGCAGGGGATACCGTATCTCGAGTCCCATGCGCTCATCAGGAAAGCGGCTATTGAGGCGTTGTCGAAGGGAAAGGTTGACCGGTACTCGCTCTCCGCGGGTATTCCGGAGTTGCGGGAACTGGTCGCCTTAAAGTGGGGGCTTACGTCGGAGAGCGAAGTGCTTATTACCGCGGGCGCCATGGAGGCATTGTCGGTGATATGCCTCGCGCTTTTCGGGCGCGGGGATGAAGTAATCACCTTCTCGCCCTATTACAGCGCATACTCGCGCGCGGTGGAGCTTTGCGGCGCAAAGCTCGTGAGCGAGGAACTGGAGGAGGCGCGGGGGTGGCGTCCGAATCTCCAAAGTTTGGAGAGGAAAATCACCGGTGCCACCCGCGCTATCCTTCTCTGCAATCCCCATAATCCCACGGGGATGGTGTTCACCCGCGCGGAACTCGAAGCGATAGGGGAGCTGGCGCTCCGGCGGAATCTCCTCATCATCTCGGACGACGTCTACCGGAACTTTTACTACGGTCCGGAGAAGCCGTATCAATTGGCGGACGACCCGCGTTTCCGGAAAAACTTAATCAACGTTGTGAATTGCGCGCCGGTGATTTCGCAGTATGCGGCGCTCGCGGCGCTGAAGTTCGAAGACCGGATTCTGCCGGACGTTTTTCCGCAGTACGCGCGGCATCGCGCGTTGATGGGCAAGTGCCTTGAGTCGTTCAAAAACCATATGAGCTTTACGTGGCCGGAGGGGAGTTATTACTTCTTTCCCAAAGTGAAAAGTGCAGGGGAGAGCGAAGTTCTTTGCTTCGACATTCTGCGGCGGAATAAGGTTGCGACGGTTCCGGGGAGTACGTTCGGTCCGGGCGGAGAGGGGCATATACGGATTTGCTTCGGAAGAGCGGAGCAGGATATCGTGGAAGGCATGGCGCGCCTCACGGCGTATTTTGAGTCTGTCTCAAAGGCGTGAAGGTCGGTATAATGCTCGTATGTAGCTCTATCGCCTCGGTCCAATTCAATTCGTTCCCTAGAAATCAAAATCCCCCTGCGCGGGGGATTTTGAGTTAGGACTGCGGCAGGACGGGGACTTCTTCCTTCTCTCTGCGGAGCCACCACACGAAGGCGGCAAATCCGGCAAGGACGAGCACCGCGGCGAACGGGTACCAGCCTTTGGAATTTTCCGCAAGCGAGGCGGTTTGTTCCTCCTTCTCCGCCGACGTCCCCGCTTCTTTGGTCTCTTTGGCGGACGTACTCGGCGGGACTACCGCGGCTACCGCGGGCTTTTCCGGTTGCTCCACTTCTTTCGGTTTCTCCGCCACCACCGGTTGCATGGGTGCTTTGGGCGACGGACGCGCAACGGCAATCGTCTTCTCTAACGGAGGAGTGTTCAGGGAGTCTCGTATTACAAGAAGGCGACCGGAGATTCCCGTAAGATTCACTCGCATCACCGCTTTCTCGCGGGGCGTCACGCTCGAATACGTAAGCTTGCCCCTCACTTGAACTACAAGCGCAGCTGCAAGGTCGAGCGCGTGTTGCAAGCTCTGCCTCGCGGCTATCTGTTCCTGAAGCTCCACCGCCGCCGCTTTGAGCGAGTTTATTTTCGCCTGTATCACGGCGATTTCCGCGGCGCTCAATGGCTTCGCGCCCAACGCAACCGTTTCTGCGTGCACCGCCCCGCTCCGCATGCCAATTCCCAGTATGAGAATGGCGAGGCATACAATGATTTTTTTCATAGTAAAAGTAAATTTCGGCCTTTGACAACCTTTGAAACAATATGCCAAGGAACTGCTGCGTTTTTGCCGTCCATCAGTATACTCAAACGGAGCAATTGCCACAACTTTCACCCTGTACGTGTCGGGCTAGCCGGGAATATTGGAAATATGATTCGGGTTTTCGTAGAGAAGCTGGCGGAGAAATAAGGTATCATATTTACATGAGTTTCGGCCCAATTAAATTGATTTGACGATATGGACTTCACGAAGCGAGCAAAGGAAATCATAGAGAAGATACTCTATATCACTATCGCGAGCGTAACGCCCGACGGTAAGCCTTGGAGCAGTCCGGTGTATTCAGCGTATGACAAGAAAAACTATACGTTCTACTGGGTTTCTCCCGTAACAACGCAGCATACGAAGAACATAGCCGCGCACCCGGAAGTCTTTCTTGTGATTTACGACTCCACGGTTCCCGAAGGAACCGGCGAAGGAGTGTATATCCAGGCGCGCGCCGAAGAAGTAAAGGATGAGGCGGAAATGCGTCACGCGATTGGCCTCCTTTACTCGCGCAAGAGTAAGCCGCCACGCGATGCCGCTCAATTTACAGGCGATTCGCCGCGCAGGATTTACAAAGCTAAGCCTTTGAAGGCTTGGATGAACGACTCCGAAGAATCCAACGGAGTTCACCTTGATAAGAGAGTCGAAATCCAATTGCCGTAGTGGAGAATTCCATGATGATGACGTAGAAAGTGAGAGTGAAGATAAGTACTACGACATGAAATTCAACCTCGAGTCCGTAATAAAAACCATCACGAAGCCGTGGACTCCCGTGGCATTAGACGCCTTCGACGACAAGGTGTTATGGATTGCAATGTTCCACGGCGAATACCACGAGCATTCGCACGAGTACGACGAATTCTTTTGGTATATCGCGGTGCGATTACCATATGGACAGAGAAGGGGAATATTGAGCTTCAAGAGGGCGAGGGGTATACGGTTCCGAAAGGAGTGAAGCACAAACCGTTTGCTACAACGCCCTCATATGTGCTGATGGTTGATGCGGAGGTGGCGAGTGCGACCCGCTAGTTTCCGCACAAAGAAATTTTCCTACATCCCCAGCGCTTTGAGGAAAGTTTCAAGTTCTGTTCCTTCGATTGCGCGGTGCTCGCCCGAGGGAATGCCGGAGAGCTCAATGTTTGCGATGCGGCGGCGCTCAATGGTGTCGGTCGTGTGGTCGAGCGCGGCGCACATCCGCCGCAGTTGATGCTTCTTGTCTTCGGTGAGCACGATTGAAAACCGGTTCCCCTCAAGCAATTCCACGCGGCAGGGCTGCGTCATGTATCCTTCGATATTCACGCCCTGCTCCATTCTTTTCTTGAAGCTCGGCGAGATTGTTTCTTTGGTCGTGACGACATACTCCTTTTCCGCCGCATAGGAGGTGTTCAGAAGCCGCGCGGTAATCCGGCCGTCGTCGGTTAAAATCACAAGCCCGCGCGAATACTTGTCGAGCTGCCCCACCGGGAAGAGCCCCGGGATGGGGGACTGCTCATCACCCTCTTCTTCCATCGAAGAGCTGAACGTGCTGCGCGGTTTGTTCCAGGCGACGTAGCGGTACTTTTTCGGGTGGAAGCGCACTTCCACGTTATCCTTTTCATACACTTTGTCCCCGAGCTCTGCGCGTCTGCCGTTCAGGAGGACTCGCCCTTCTTGGACGAGGGAATCTCCCTCGCGCCGCGTACCGTAATTTTTCCAGGCAAGGTATTTGTTGATGCGCATGGGGAAACGGGGCTCCACCGGCCCCTGCGCGGGGGCTTTTGCGGGTTGTGTGCGTTTGCGAAACATGCGGACACTATACCTTATTGACCCTTAGAATTACATCGGGGTCCGGGCAAAGGGTTAAATAGTATTTTTTTTCGGACACGCTCGCTACCCCCGGGAAATCTCCTTTTTTGCCGAGCAAATCGGAAATCAATTGAAAATGCAGATGCGGCGGCCATTGGCCGTTTTCGTTATAGTTTCCCAGAGCCGCTATCCGATGCCCTTTTTTTATTTTCATTCCCTCTTTGAGATTTTTTAGTGAGAGCCTGCTCAAATGTCCATAGAGAGTGAAAAACGTGATTCCCCGCAGGGAATGCCGGAGAATAATCGTCGGACCGTAGTCGCCGAAATTATTATTGTCTTTGAAACTATGGAGCACCCCCGGCAGCGGGGAATACACGGGGGTTTTTGCGGGCATCCACACATCAACTCCCAAGTGTATCGAACGGGGCTCCGCGTCGCTTTCGAACAAATTGCTGCGACGGTAGATGATTCTCTTTTCGCCATACCCTCCAACGCCGAAAATGCATCGGTTGTTTTTGAGCGTGGCGGTTATGTAGCCGATAAATTCTTCGGCGTTATTCAAATCAAGCGCCGTGAGCTTTTTATTCTTCCCGCTGAAATCAAAAATATACGGAGACGTTTTCAAAAAATGCGCCGGAATGACCGCGCCCATGTCTTTATATCCCGCAAGGACCTCTCTTACCGAATTTGCATATTTTCTTATTGAGCCTATCGTCATTGTTTTAATTATATTTCATGGTTTTTGATTGTGGAGTCGGCACGAGTTGGTACCCGGCCGACTCCATCAAATCATTGACTACGGCGCATAAAACACCGCGAGACTGCCAAACTCGCCTTTGTTCGACAGACTTGTGAACTCCGGGGGGGAAGCGATTGTGCAGTGCTGGTGGAGAACGCCGCCCAGTTTGGTTAGGCCAACGGCCTGCCCCATGCCGAGAATGTTCCGCCACATTCTCGCCTCCCAGAATGCCACTACGGGAGGTTCAAGGGACTGTCTCCCTTCGGCGATTACCATCCTGGCGCACCCGGAGGCTGCGCCCCTGATTCTCAACTTCGGGTGCGCAGCTTCTTCCGAAACTTCAAGCAGCGTGAGCGGCCCGACCCGGAGGGATTCGCCGATTGCCGAAGCAATGATGCGGCCATCCCCGTTGCGCGCAACGAAGAAGATTGAATTCGCCGCCGCACCCCGTACGAGTGCCTCATCAAGGGGGACGAGGTATGAGGTAAAGCAGAGGTGGTACATTGCAACCAGTTCCGCCACGTCGGCGTCTGATACGGAGGAGGTGAGCCGCTCGAAAGTCGCCTCTTCCGGATGAGTGAAGGCCGCCGCCGATTGCGGATGCCAGCGCGTGGCTTCCGCCGAGAGCTGTTGTTCTTCGGCTAAGCCCTGTGCGTTCAGTCGTTCGCGTGCGTTGCCGCCCACGTAGACCACGTCCAGACCCGAAGCGGTACGAATGCGCGCTTCTTCTTGGACGGCTATGCCGCCGGGGAGAGGGAATGGGGTAATGGTGCCCAGATTACTTCCGATTACCCGCGCGGTGAAGCGCGCGGTTTTCCCCGAGAGAAGTCTTTTTGCGTCGCAGCTTCCGGCGACGCCTTCAATCAAAGCGGCTTTCGCCTCTTCTATCGAAGTAAAGACTTCCGTGCGCAAGACTTTTACGCGCTTGTTGCCGGCGTCGACCGTGAGGCCGACCGACCCGATACTTGGAGTGTTCATTTGTTTTAAAGGGACTGGTTACGGTTGCGAGTGTTCGCAACGTGCCTCAAACCTAGCAGTTCCGTTTTAAGAAGTTAAGTTTTTCAACATTTACAACAAGGATTGCACTTTTTGTAATATTTGTTAGAATACCGAATATGATAAAAATACAACCGATTGTGCGGGATATTGTGATGGGGGAAATAGAGGCCTATATCGCGCTTACCAACGGCTATATGAACATGAGCGGCTATGCGTCCCGCATACGTCCCGCCGTGGAGGCGCTCGCCAAAAAACAAGTAACCGTGAACGGCTTGGTGGTTTCTCTTTCGCGTCTCCGGAAGGAGTTCAAAAAAGAAAAACCGCTCATACAAGAAGTCGCCATAACAAACATCACTACCAAGCTCCCGCTTTCGGAAATAATCTATGAAAATGCGAACATGTCAATCGACAAGCTTGAATCCTTTCATAAAAAAATATCCATCGCCCGCGAGGACTTTTTCACCACGACCGTAAGCACCACCGAATTGAGCGTGGTGTGCTCATCCGGCATGGCGAACAAAGTATTGAAACATTTCGGCGTAAAGCCGAAATTTGTCGCGCACAATCTTGCCGCCGTCGGGATTTCATTCGACCCGAAACATTTCACCATACCCAATACCTTGTTTTCTCTTGTCTCGGTAATCGCCCGTGCCCGCATTAACATTGCCGAAATAGTTTCAACGTACACCGAATTGATTTTCATAGTCGCCGAAAAGGACTTCAGCAGAACCGTTTCTTTGTTTTCGGATTTGCACAAAAAGCAGATAAGCTAGATGGGAAGGGCTGGCGATTATTTGCACAGAGCACGTTCTTGCGGCCCCGCGCGTATCGTCTATAATTGCTCCCAATATAAGACCTATGACGCAACGAACCATGACGCCGCGTGCGGAGCTTCACACCCATCTTGGTGCGGCGGTGGACCCCGTCATCATGTGGACGATTGCGCACCGGCAGGGGATACGCCTCCCCGTGAAGGACTACTGGGATTTCGAGGAGATGATTACGATGTCCTCGAGCGAAAAAAATAGGGGCGTGGAGGAGATGGACAAGAAGTACTATCACCTCACCGAACTTATCCAGTCGTCTCCCGAAGCGATGGAGGAGGCGGTGCATTCGGTGATCGGCGGCGGCTATCGCAAGTGCAACCTGGTGCTCCAGGAGTTGCGGTTCAGCCCGATGAAGCGGAACCGCACGGGGGAGCGTGACCTTGATTTCATCATTCTTGCCGCGCTCTGGGGGATGCGGCGCGCGATGGTGGAGTATCCCCAGGTAAGCGCCGGGCTTATCGTGTGCCTCGACCGGACGTTTACTCCCGCCCAGAATGCGATTACGCTCGAGAAGGCGATTCGCTATCACGACGACGGCATCGTGGGGGTTGATGTCGCGGGACCCGACCACCGCACGTTTTCCATGGCGGCGCATGCGCCGCTTTTTTTGCGGGCACGCAAAGCGGGATTGGGACTTACCGTGCACGCGGGGGAAACCGGTGACCTTGAAGAGCTAAGATACGTGGTGCAAAAAATCCGGCCCCAGCGCATCGGGCACGGGCTTGCGGCGGCGCGCGACAAGAAGCTCCTCAAAGAAATCGCGAAGCAGGGAATCATTCTCGAATTGTGCCCCACTTCAAACCTGCGCAACAACATTTTGAAAAGCGTGGACGAATTGCGCGCGATTATCCGCACGTTCCTTGATAACGGCGTGCGCATAACCATCAATACCGACGGACCCGAGATGTATCGCACGAGCGTGGTGAAGGAAGAGGAATTTCTCCTCGCGGAGGGCATTATGACACAACAGGAGGTTAAGCAATGCACGAAATGGGCGTTTGAGGGAACGTTTATTCCCGCGCAGAGAAAGTCCGGAGGGAAAGTTTCCGGCAGAAAAGGGGGCATGGTAAAATAACGGGGGCGCAAAAAATAATTATTGGGTCCACATGAACACTGTTCACGGGGCGTTGCATCGTTTGCATAATCCCGATTTGGGAGTTTTCTTTGTCCGTATTGCGCTGGGCGCGGTATTCATGCACGCCGGGTGGCTGAAGCTCGGCGATATGAATATGGTGGTGACTGGTTTCGCGTCAATGGGGTTTCCTGCGTGGCTTGCATACGTGGTGGCGTACGCGGAGTTTCTTGGGGGCATCGCGATGATTCTTGGGATTTTCGTGCGGTACGCGGGAATAATTCTCGCGGTCATCATGTTTGTGGCGTTTTGGAAAGTGCATGCGGCGAACGGCTTCAGTCTCGCGAACGGCGGGTATGAGTATGTATTCGTGCTCTTCTCCTCCGCGCTTGCGCTCGTGGCATTCGGTTCCGGCAAGTATTCGCTCGCACGGCTCCTTAAGAATAGAACCGTGAGAGCTCAATTTGAAGTCGCTGCGTTCGGGATAATTCTCGACGAAAACAAAAAAGTCTTGCTCTGCCATCGGCGGGATTATGATTTGTGGAATCTGCCGGGCGGCGGGATGGAACAGGGAGAAGCGCCGTGGGACTGCGTGAAGAGGGAAGCGAAGGAAGAAACCGGGCTGGATGTCGAAGTAGTGAAGTTCGCGGGAGTGTACGGCAAGCCGGAAGATAATGCCGTTCAGTTCTCCTTCATTTGCAAAATAGTTGGCGGGGAGATCGCGATAAGCAATGAGATGGATAAGTTCGGATATTTTGCGGTGAACGATATTCCAAAGAACACTACCCCTAAGCAAGTAGAGAGAATCAAAGATGCGCTCCGTGATTTGCCCGAAGCCGTTTTGAAGGTACAGAAGGGAAAGTCAGCCGTGGAGTTGGTTAAGGAAGGAAAGCTGTAAACTAGCACACGCTCCAATGCAGGTTCTCTCCATAATAGTAACTACGGCAGTCGCCACGTTCCTGTTCTTTCTTTGGTACAACGGTTTCTCCGGCAGACCGCTTATGATTTTCGGATGGCAGATTCACCATAGCGTGACTGCTGTGTTTTCGGTGTTACTCGGGTTGTTTATGGGGAATTCAACAATTCTTTCCATAGGGTTGGGGATGTATATAAGTCATGTGGTGGAAGAGATATATTTTAATGGGGAAAGTTTTGGGAAGGCACTCTCTATTTTTATAACGCGTGCGTAGCATTATTAAGAATTATATTCGTTGACTTTATCTAACTAAAGTAAACTCATCTAACTTTTATATGAAACTATCCATAGGTAATAAAGTTTTTGAGAAATTTCAAGGACTACACATCGGCGTGGTCGTGGCGAAAGAGGTGAATAATGCCGGCGGTGCGCTTGCGGAGGTGGAGGGGAAGTTGCGGGGCGAGGAGGAACGAATTCGCGCGAGTTACCAGGCGGAAGCGCTGCCGCAAGACCCGAAAATTGACGTGTGGCGAAAGGCATACGCGGCATTCGGCGCAAAACCGAAGGAGCATGAGTCATCGGTGGAGAACTTATACCGGCTTGTGCTGGGCGGCGGGAACCTGCGGCACATCAACAATCTGGTGGATGTTTACAACTTTATTTCCCTGAAGCACATGCTGCCCGTGGGTGGGGAGGATATCAATGCCATGAGGGGCGACGTGGTGCTCACCTTCGCAGGAGCGAATGAGCCGCCCGCGCTGCTTTTGGGCGACAAGGAGCCGCGCACGCCGCATGCGGGCGAGGTGATTTACAAGGACGAGGTCGGTGCGCTCTGCCGCCGGTGGAATTGGCGTGAAGCCGCGCGGACGAAACTCACCGAATCCACGAAAAACGCGGTGCTCGTGATTGAAGGGCTCCCGCCGGTGGGAAGAGGGGAGGTTGATGCGGCGGCGAAGGAGTTAAAAGAACTGGTGGAGCAGTATTGCGGCGGACAATGTGCGTACGAGGTGCTCGAAAAGGAAAATCCGGAGATGGCAGTCTAAACCTTCCGCACAACATTCTCACATTCTCGAGAATGTGAGAATGTTGTAGTGTGGCAGGTGAGATTTACTTTTAATTTTGGTTGCGCTACACTCAAGCCAATAGCATGATTGCGCGGAACTCAATGATGATGCGAATGATGACCCCCGCCCACGGAGGCTGATTTACCCATTTCGTCGAAATAATTAAACGTAAATCGTACCAGCCTTCGTTCAGCGAAGGCTTTTTCTTTTTAACTAATCTAATCAATAACCAAATCCATGAACATAACCATCATAAATGACTCACGTGACGACAATGCGGCAGGGAGGCAGAAGATACGCGCATATAACCTCTTTGGCACCGCGCCGCACTTTATAGGCGTCGGGCATGAGCTCGAGGCGGCGGGGAATATTATCGACGCGCTTGACGCCCTGGGCGGGGAGGAGGGGGTGATTCTCGTGAACATTGCCCCGCGGAATGGCGCGGCGAAGAAATGGAAGAACGGGACGCCGTTCGGTTACTTCCGTCATAAGAAGGCGCTTGTGGTTGCGGCGGTGGACGGGCTCATATTGAGTTTGGTCAAAAAATTCGGGCTATGCCCGGACGTGCGCGTGCTCGACACCGAATCGGTGACCGCGCTCTTGGCGGAGAAGGAAATCATTGCGCCGGACACGACGGAGCATATCGTGAAAAGCCAGTTCCGGAGTTTCGATTTCCTGCCACGGATCGGGCTTTGCCTCTCGAACCACCCGACGCTCACCATTGGCGAGCCGGTTCCCATTGCCTCGTTCCCCGATGCACCCGTTGCCGTCTGGTACGTGGACAACTTTGGGAATTGCAAGACGACGCTCATCGCCGGGGATGTGCATCCCGATGCGAGGGGTTTTGTGCCGACAAAGCTTGGCGCGCTCCGGTTCCATGACCGGCTGAAAGATGTGCCGGAGGGAGAATCGGCGCTTATCGTGGGGAGCTCCGGCTTATGCGATAAGCGGTTCCTCGAAGTCGTCGTGCAGGGGAGGAGCGCCGCGCAGAAGTTTAGTCTTACTGTAGGAAATGAAGTTTTATAGATGTTAAATAATATATGCGCCATAAGCCATGAAACTCTTTTGTATAAAGGGCGGAATCGTGTATTATGATAAATAACTTATATGAGTTCTGAAAATAATAACCAATTTAAAGATATACCTCTTAAGCTTTACGACCCTAAGTGGGGTAGCAGGCTTGCTAACACTATTATCGAGCTTGAGAAATTGCGTGTTAAGAAACTTGGAGGGCCAGTTCCTCGAGTCGTATTTTTTCAACTCAAGGACATTTTCCAAATGTTTGAAAGTCTCGGTTCGGCGCGCATTGAGGGGAACAATACCACACTCGCAGAATTTGTAGAAAAGATCATCGAAAACCCTTCTAAGAAAGCGAAAGACGAAGGATTGCGGGAAATCTTTAATATTGAACGAGCGATTGAGTTTATCGAGAAGAATGTCGATAAGAAAACTGTGTTTAATCGGGCGCTACTTTCAGAGATGCATAAAATTATTGTCGATGGACTGACTCCACCTCCCAAGGGGGAAGGTTCGAGGCATCCTGGCAGTCTGCGTCCGATAAACGTTTCAATTCAGCGCTCTCTACACGTTCCGCCGGATCATGTAAAAGTTCCGGAATATTTCGATGAGTTAATCCATTTTGTGAATCAGTCAATTGATACGCAATACCATTTACTCGCAATCGCTTTATCCCACCATCGGATGGCATGGATTCATCCTTTTGATAATGGCAACGGTCGGATCATCCGTATGTTCACCTACGCTTTTCTTATTAAACAAGGATTTCAAGTAAGGAACGGAAGGATTCTGAATCCCACCGCCATATTTTGCATGGACAGGAATCGATACTACGAAATGCTTGCGTTGGCTGATTCTGGTGAGGAAGAAAAAACACTCGAATGGTGCTCATACGTACTTGAGGGATTGCGCGCAGAGATAGAAAAAATTGATAGACTTCTTGATTTAAGCTATATCGTCAATACTATTTTATTGCCAGTTCTTTCTTTTGCCCTTGAGCGCGAACATATTACAAAGCGGGAATATGAGATTCTGTCGGCGATAGTTAAGAGTAAAGATATGAGTATCAAATCGGGAGGCCTGGAGTTAATAATTGGAAAGGAATCTCCAGTGCAACGATCCAGAATACTTAAGAAGCTCAAAGACAAAAAGATGCTGATCCCACTTAAGGAAAAGGGGAGAATATATACCATTGGCTTTGCTAATAACTATCTGTTGCGTGGAATCGCCTATGTTTTAGAGAAAAATGGGTTTGTGCCTGAATTCTTGAACAAAAAATGAGTTTCGTTTTAAGCGCGGATGGTTTTTACCGCATGAGTTAACATCGCCTTTTATGAACGACCGCATCCACAATCTCGAAAACGAAGTCGGCGCATAACCATGAGTAAAGAATTTTCCGAGATACTGCATGGGTTTAGGCGCACGTTGTGGCTTATAGAGAAGACGGAGAAAGCCGCGCTGGTTTTCGCTTCTTTTCTCATGCTTCTCACCGGGATTCTCACCAACTTGCCCGCCGTTATTTTGGGGCGTTTGGTGGATACGCTTGTTGGCACAGAACACATTAACTTCAGTATCGCGATTCCATTTATTGCATTGATTATGGGCATAGTCCTTGTACGCGAAGCTCTAACCGTCGTGCGAAAATATTTTGTTGAAAACGTTGCTACGCAAACGGACAAAAAGCAGACGGTGCATGTTATTGAGCATTTGCTGAAAACAGATATTGCAAATATCAACCAACAACAAATCGGCTCGCTGCACGGAAGGATTTTCAGGTCAATTCAGGGAGTGATAAGGATTATCAAACTCGGGTTCCTCGATTTCTTTCCGGTTTTCTTTAGCGCATTGGCCGCAATCGCAATAGCGCTGACACAGAAACCATTGTTGGCTTCTGTGATGATTCTGGTAATCCCCGCAGGCCTTTTTCTTATCGTGTGGCAGGTTTCCTCGCAAAAAGGAATACGTGTCGCGCTCTTGCGCGGGAAGGAAAAAATTGACGGCACTGTTGTTGAAATGCTTGGCGGCATCGAAACAGTGCGGGTGTTGCATACCGAAGACAAGGAAGTGGCGAAAGTTGAAGAGGTCGCCGAAGTGATGCGAAAAAAGGAAATCCGGCACCATATTTTCATGGCATTGTTTGATTCCGGGAAATACCTGAACGAAGGGATTTTCTATGTTCTTGTAATTTCTCTTTCAATCTTTCTTGCGGCGCAAGGAATAATCACCAAAGGCGACATTCTTGTGTACTCAATCCTTTTCTTGAGCATCACGGGGCCTTTGCGCGAAATTCACCGAATACTCGACGAAGCGCATGAGAGTTCGATAAGGGTAAATGACCTCTACGACTTGCTCAATCAACCGCGGGATATTTCTTTTCAGGCGCAGGACAAGAAAGGAACGGCATCAAACAACGCCAATGCAATAGAAGTACGCAAACTTTTTTTCAGATACGGAAATTCGCCGGTTTTGCAAGACATTAATTTTGTTGTCAAAAGCGGAGAGAAGATCGGCATAGCCGGTGCGTCCGGATGCGGCAAATCCACACTCATAAAAGTTTTGTTGCGGCTTGTGCATGGCTACTCCGGCAAGATAACAATTTTCGGCAAGAACTTAGACACGATGGGTAGAGAGGAAATTGCGGATCGCATCGCGCATGTGCCGCAGAAGGCGCACATATTCTCGGGTTCGATACGAGGTAACATTGTGTATGGTGGTGAGCGAGAGAATATAAGCGATGAGGAAGTTGTGAGAGCGGCAAAACTGGCAAATTTGTACGAAGAGATAGAAAATTCACTCGGAGGGTTATCGGGCAGAGTTGCCGAGAATGGAAATAATCTAAGCGGCGGTCAAAAACAGCGGCTTGCCATTGCGCGATTGATACTGAAGTCTCCCGAACTGCTGATATTCGACGAGGCGACTTCTGCCCTCGATAACTCGAACGAGTTCAAAATCCAAAAAAACATTGAGCAATTGTTCAAAGATAAGACAACGATAACAATTGCTCACCGACTGACGACGCTCAGAAACACCGACAGGATTTTTGTTTTTGAGCGGGGCAGAATTGTCCAAGAAGGAACTTTTGATGACCTCGCCAATCAAAAAGGGCCTTTTCAGGATTTTCTAAAGCAGAAAGAACCGGATATGCTTGGTTTCGAATAATGACCCAGGACGAAACATTCGCAATCTTAAAGACCGGCGCGAACGTGTTTCTGACCGGTGAGCCGGGGAGCGGGAAGACGCACACGGTGAATCGTTTTACCGCGTGGCTCCGTTCGCATGGCGTGGAGCCCGCGATTACCGCTTCAACCGGCATCGCAGCGACGCATATCGGCGGGCTCACCATCCACTCGTGGAGCGGCATCGGGGTGAAGCGGAGGTTGAGCGAAGAAGACTTGGACCACATCGCGGGCAATAAGCGCGTCGCGAAGCGAATCCGCCACGCACGCACGCTTATCATCGACGAGATTTCCATGCTTTCTCCGCGTACGCTGGGACTGGTGGAGGCGGCATGCCGCGCCGTCCGCGGGGGCAGCGCCCCGTTCGGGGAATTGCAGGTTGTGCTTGTCGGGGATTTTTTCCAGTTGCCGCCCGTGGTCACGCGCGACGAGCGCGAGGATGCGGAGGGTGGGCTTTTTGAGGAAGAGGAGGAAGCGCGTTTTGCGTTCGATGCCCCGGCATGGCGGGCACTGAACCCTGAAGTGTGCTATCTCTCCGAGCAGCACCGGCAGGGGGATGCGGCGTTTCTTGAGGCACTCTCCGCGATTCGCGCGGGAAGGGTGGACGCGCGCCACCGTGCGCTCCTCGCGTCGCGCCGGGGCGTCGCGGTTGCTCAAAGCGCCACGCAGCTTTTTTCCCATAATGTCGATGTGGACCGGGTGAACAACGCCGCGCTTGCACGAATCCCGGGCGAGGCGCGCGAGTTCCGCATGACGAGTCACGGCGCCGAGCATGTCGTTGATTCGCTCAAGAAAGGGTGTCTTTCGCCGGAGGCGCTCTCACTCAAAGTCGGCGCGCGGGTGCTTTTCACAAAAAACGACCCCGCGTACCGGTTCGTGAACGGGACGCTCGGCGAGGTGACGGGGTTCGCGGACGAGGGCGGATACCCGCTTGTTCGCACGACGTCCGGCGCGGCGATTTGCGCGGAGCCCGTGGAATGGGTTGTGGAAGACGGGGGCCGCACGCTCGCGCGGGTGGTCCAAATCCCGCTCCGGCTCGCCTGGGCGATTACGGTGCACAAAAGCCAGGGGATGTCGCTTGATGCGGCGCATGTCGACCTTTCCCATGCTTTCGAGCACGGGCAGGGATATGTGGCGCTCTCGCGCGTGCGCACGCTCGCGGGGCTTTCGCTCGCGGGGTTCAACGAGCGCGCGCTTGAAGTGCATCCGGAAGTGTGCGAGAAAGACGCGGCATTCCGCGCGGCGTCGCAAGCGGTGCACGAACGGTATGCCCGCGTGCCCGCCGCCGAATTTGAGGCGCGGCAGAAGGAATTCTTACGCGCGTGCGGGGGAAGCCTCACGCCGCTCCCGGAGGACGCGCGCCCGGGAAGGGCGGCGGATGCGCGCGCTCCGCGTGCGCCGAAGCAGAAAACGCACCGATGGGAAGAGACGCTCGCGCTCATCCGTGAAGGGAAGAGTGTAGCGGAGGTCGCGCGCGAACGGGGGAGGACGCCCGGCACCATCATCGGGCACCTTGAAGAGTTGCTGGTGCTCGAAAAATTGGGAGTGTCCGACATCAAACATCTTGCGAAGGGGAACGAGGAGGAGATTGCGGATGTGCACGAGGCGTTTCGGGAGCTCGGCGACACCCGCCTTCAGCCGGCCTATGAATGGCTTCACGGGCGGGTGCCGTACGACCTCATCCGGCTCGCACGGCTGCTTTTCGTGCGCGACGGGGCGGGGGAGTAGTAACAGAATATTGTTGTGCGTCGGTCGCGAGTATATAATTGGGGAATTATGGAAGAATACGTGAGCGTACTCGTCGTGGAGCAATCGCTTGAAGATAAGGGCGTTCTTACGAACGCGGGATTCGTGCTGGGACTCACTGCGGGACGGGAATTGCCCGCGGCTGCGTTCGGAGGCGAAGTCGTGGACGGCGACGGCGCATCGCACAAGTATCTTACGAACATCGGGCACTACGTCCGGAAAGCGGGGCAGAGCAAGATGCGAGAGCTGCGGGCGAAACTTGCGGGGAATCCTGACGTGAAAGTCGTTGATTATACGGAAGACGCAGCGCCTGCGGATTATGCGTCATATGCGCGCGCGTTGGCGTCCCATAAAGGGGAAGAGATCAAATACCGGGCGCTCTATCTCTACGGCCCGAAAGACGCAGTGTTCCCGCTTACAAAAAATTTAAGCAGGCTGAGCTGATTTTTTACCATGTACCCTGTTTCAAGCGAAGGATTAAACAAAGAAACCGACAAGGCGGTGTACTTCTTCACGCCGGCGTTCGCGCCGCTCGACAATTTTTCCGCGCACGTTGTCTGCGTTTGGGGGCTGGCTTTTCCTACATCGGAGCACGCATACCAGTGGAAAAAGTATTTCTCTGCACACCCCGAAATTGCGGAGGAGATTTTGGCGGCGCCGAGCCCTCATGCGGCGAAGGATATTGCAAATAAGAACGTGGGCAAGTTGCCTTCCTCCTGGCAAGAAGAGCGGGTGAGAGTGATGGAAGAAGCGCTTCGCGCGAAGGCCGCGCAACACGAAGACGTGCGGGAAGCGCTCAAGAGAACGGGGAAGCGGATGATTATAGAAAATTCCCCCGTGGACAGTTTCTGGGGCGCGGGACCGGACGGAAAGGGGGAGAATATGCTGGGGAAGGTTTGGATGAAAATCCGCGACTCTTCTTATACATGAGAAAATTGCTTCTTGCATCGGACGGGGGATTTCTCATCAAGGAGGGGTATGCTGTGCTCGGTGTTCCGAAAGAGAAGGCGCATATTGCATATATCACCGACGCCTCGAAGGGGGAGTCGAACCATGAGTATTTGGAATTGCACAAGGGCGCGATGGCGGAGGCGGGCTACCGCTTCACGGAGATGGATGTTGAGGGGAGGAGCGCGGAAGAATTGCGGCGCATGTTTGCGGGGAAAACCGTGCTGCACGTCGAAGGCGGGAACAGCTTCTATCTTTTAAAAGCGGTTCGGGCGAGCGGCTTCGAAGAAGTAGTGAGGGAGATATTGGCGCAGGGTGTGCCCTACGTGGGCACGAGCGCGGGAGCATATCTCGCGTGCCCGACGATTGAAGTGTCGACGTGGGGACCGAAGAAAAAAGACCATTATGGCGTGACCGACTTTCGGGCGCTCAATCTCGTTCCGTTTCTCGTGAGAGCTCACTATAAAGACGAGTTGGCGGATTTAATCCGCGAAAAAGCGCGGCACGCCTCGTGCCCCGTGCGTATTCTTCGGGACGGGCAGGGGATTTTGGTGGAGGGGGATTCATACCGGTTTGTGGGCACGGGGGAGGAAGTTTTCCTGTGATACAATAACTCTCAATGTATTCGACCTTCAGCCTCATTCGCGACGTTTGGGGTTACCTCCGGCCGTACAAGTGGCGGTTTTGGTCGGGGACGTTTTGCCGCGTCGCGGGGGACACCGCGTGGCTTTACCAGGCGTACGCGCTCGCGGAACTCGTTAATTTTTTTACCGACTATCGTCCGGGGAATTCGCTCGTGCCTGTGTACATAACGCTCGCGTTGATGGTCATAAGCGCGCTTATCCGCTTCGGGTGCATTTATATAGCGAAACGGAACTGTTTCGAGGTAGGGGAACGGCTTTTGCTTGACGCCGAGCTTGCGGCAATGCGGCATCTTTTCCTTCTTGACATCTCATGGCACGAGAAGGAAAACGCGGGGAATAAATTCAAAAAGGTGGACCGCGGTGCGGCGAGTCTCGATAATATGATGCGGATGTGGGTGAATAATTTTATCGAAATCGCCATCAACTTCGTCGGCGTCGTATTCATCATCGCCGCATTTGACTCCATCATCGCGGGGGCGATTGTGTTCTATCTCATTTCTTTCTACGTGATTGCGCGGTATCACATCAGGCGGGCAGTTGTTGCGGCTGATATAGTGAACGCAAAAGAAGAAACGCAGAGCGGCCTCATTTTCGAGTCTATCAACAATGTCCGGAGCATCAAGGTGATGTCGATGGCGCCGAAGCTCATGAAAATCATGACGGAGGCGGCAACGGACTTGTTCGAGTCCGTGAAAATAAGAATTTTCTGGTTCCGGAGCGGGAGCGCCTTGCGGGACCTCTACACTCATATCTTTCGCGTCGGACTCCTCGCTTTCGTGGTCTGGGGTATCGTTGAGGGGCATTACCAAGTGGGTTTCCTCGTGCTTTTGAACGGATACTTCGGGAACGTGGTGATGTCTATCCGTGAGCTCACGGAAGTATCGCAGGACTTCGCGGTGGAGAAGCACCGGTTTGCCCGCCTGCAGGAAATCCTGAAGATTCCCATCGCGATTGACCGTGAAGAGGGGAAGGTGCCGTTCCCGAAAAATTGGAAGAAGCTCACGTTTGAAGATGTTTCTTTTTCGTACGGCGACAAACCGGCGCTCAAAAATATTTCTTTTGAGGTGAGGCGCGGCGAGCGCGTGGGCATTGTGGGGCTCTCCGGCGCGGGGAAATCCACGCTTTTCAAACTGCTTCTTAAGGAGCACGAATCATACGCGGGGAGCATCCGCTTCGACGGCGTGGTGCTGAAGACCGTGGGCAAGAAGGACTACTTCAAGTACCTGGCGGTGGTGCTCCAGGATACGGAGCTTTTCAATGCATCGCTCCGCGAGAATATCACTATCACGAATCAAGACGAAGAAAAGAACGAGAAGCTGTTGCGGAAAGCTTTGACCGTTGCGAACGTGAAGGACTTTATGGCGAAAATGCCGAAAGGAGCGGACTCGATTATCGGCGAGAAGGGGATACGGCTCTCGGGCGGGGAGAAACAGCGCGTGGGCATTGCGCGCGCGGTATTCAAAAACCCTCAAGTGCTACTCCTCGACGAGGCAACCTCGCATCTCGATATAGAGTCCGAAGAGAAAATCCGCGAATCGCTCCACGAATTTTTCCAGAACGTGACCGCAATCGTGATTGCGCATCGCCTTACCACCATTAAGGAGATGGACAGAATAATCGTGATTGAGAGCGGAAAAATCCTGGAATCGGGGAGTTTCAACGAACTCCGGAGAAAGAAGTGGAGATTTTACGAGTTGTGGGAGAAGCAGCGGCTGTAGCCGCGCGCTTTCGTCGAGTATGCAGGGAGTTTTGCCTTGACAGATGATACTCCTAGGGGGTATGGTACGGTTATGGAACCTGCGGCGAAGAAAAAGGCACTGCGTCGGCTCCGGATTATCAAGGGGCAGATTGCCGGACTCGGAAGAATGGTTGAGGCCGATACGTATTGCATCGACCTTATTACCCAGTCGTCCGCCATCAGGCAGGCGCTTTCCGGCATTGAAGACATTATTCTTGAGAACCACCTTTCCGCGCATGCGGTTATGCAGATGAAGTCGGGGCAGGCAAAGAAGGCGGCGGCGGAGATTCTGAAGGTATACCAGCTTTCGAAAAAGAAATAGTTTTTATGACTACGCTACTCAAGCAAACTTTCGTTTTTATCCTGCTTTTGGTGGTTGCGGGAGCGGTTTCTTTCTGTCTGTTCAACGGGTCCTCGCCCATGGCGCATGGAGAGCACAACATGCCCTTGCATCAGGATGGGTTGATGGGGCACATTCTCCGCATTCAAGAGCTGACCTCCGCGACGGTAGCCGGGACTTTCTTCGCACTCACCATTTTCTTTTTGATAGTTGTCGGCATCGCCGGTGCTTTTTATACATCCGCTTTTTCTTTATCGCCGATATCGCCGGGTTTCTTGAGGCAAAAACGCCGGGGTATTTTCTCCGTGGTACGGAGCACCATGCATCATTGGCTCGCGCTCTTTGAGGGGAGTCCCAATGTTATCAAGCCGGCGTAGGAAACACCGCTTTGCCGTGTTTTCTATGCGAGTCGGTCCTTGTGGCACACAAGGACTTTTTGTTTCCGGTGCGCATGGCCCGATTGGTAATTAATTTGGTAAAGAAAACAATGAAAGAAAAATTATTTGCAGCTGTTCGCCACATACGACAAAAGTATCCGCGAGGTCTCATGATAACGGCCGCGGTGGTATTCCTTGTCGCGGCAGGGGTGTTTGTTTCGCTCTTTATGGGAGAAAAGAATCCGACTCTGGCAGCAGAAACAGGGGAATCCGTTGCGCATGCCGGCGGGAAAGCCGAAGATGTGACGGTTGCCGTGGCGGGGGCGGATGAGTTTCCCGCAGCGGGAGGGGGCGCCTTGGGGAATTCGTGGCCTGGCGAGGTGATCTCGTTTGGGGACATCGTGGTGTATCCTCCCCGCGACGGGACCATTGTTGCATGGGGTGCGAGGATAGGGCAGCGCGTGCAAAAAGGACAGGTGCTGGGCAAGCTTTCTGCGGCGCCTTCCACTATCGACCGCTCCATGGCGGTTGCCGAACAGTTGAAAGACCTCATTCGCGCGCAGACCAGCCGGCCGGTGAGCGTCCAGCTTCCGGAAGCGGAAGCGCAAGCGGCTATGGCGGAGCGCGATGAGGCGCGCGCAATCGTTGCCTTGCGCGCGAGGAACCTTCATACGGCGGCGGAGGAAATTTTTTACCGCGAGTTGCGCCGGTTGACCGATGTGATAAATCCGCAGAATCAGGCGTATCTCAGATTAAAATCGTTTCTTGCAATCGCCAACAGCCAGACGCGGAACGACTTTGAGCCGGTCGCGCTGCAATTGAGGGCGATTCTGCAGAAAGGCGAGGACGATACGCTGGAAGCGGCAATGGCGGCGTTTCTTCGGGTTGCGGAAAGAGCCGTGCTTGATACCGTCGTGTCGGCCGAGGTGAGCAGCGAAGAGATAGCGAGTCTGCGGGATATGGTGGGAGGCGACAAGGAGAAATTTGTGGATGCGTTGAATATGCACAAGGAAGCACGCGCGTCTCTTGAGGTAAAAGAAGCGGCGCTTGTGCAGAAAAGCGTGAGCCGCGACCGCGAAGTTGATGCGGCGGCGGGGGACGTGAAGGCGACGGAAGAGGCGTACGCAAATGTGCTCGGAAGTCTCACGAACGGGTCGATAGTCGCTCCGCGGAATGGAATTATCAGCTCGATTTCAAAAAATCCCGGGGATTTCGTGACAAACGATTCGGTGGTGGCGATGCTCACCGCCGAGGGCGCAGGCGAGCGGTTTATCCGTTTCCGGATTCCCGGAGGGGAAACCCTTCCCCGCGCAGGCGATGCGGTGGCGGTGGTACGTCCCGGATTCCCGCTTGATCGCCGTCCCGCGAAGATTACGGGCGTCGGTACCGCGCTTGATGGGACGGGTTCGTATGTGGCGGAGGCGTCTTTCGCCGGGGCAACCCCGTGGCCGGTGCACGCCTCGGTACGCGTCATTGCTCCTCAAAAGGCGGATGTTCCCGTAATCAAGCTTTCGTCCATATGGTGGGACGAGGACGGCGTCTCGCATGTGTGGGGGGTGTCGGAAGCCGGGAGGATTTTCGGGCGGAAAATTGTCGCCGGCCGCGTGTTCGGTGCGGTGATTGAAGTGCGCGAAGGATTGAAGAACGGGGACCGGTACATCGTCGACCCCGTGCCGGGTATCCGTGAGGACATGCTGCTCGACGATGTCGCGCCGGAGAACGACGATGCGGGTGCGCCCGCAATGCCGGCAGGGCATGAGCATATGGAAGGGATGCAAATGTAGCGCATACTTCAATGTTTAATAAAATAATTTCCTGGTCTCTCGGCAACAAAGTCACCGTGCTTGTTGCGGCGGGGATAGTGACGGTGGCCGGTGTGTGGAGCATATCGACGATGAAGGTGGATATTCTTCCCGACATCAACAAGCCGACGGTTACCGTCTTTGCGGAAAGCGACGGCATGGCTGCTGAAGAAGTGGAGCGGCTTATTCTGAATCCGATTGAGGCAAGCATTGCGGGAGCTCCCGGAGTCGAGCGGATACGCAGCAGCGCGTCGTTCGCGCAGGCGACGGTCAATATCGAATTTGACTGGGGGAGTGATACCTTGCGCAACCGGCAGATCGTGCAGGAACGCCTGGCGCAGGCGATATTGCCGCGCGGAGTAAAACCGGTTCTCGGTCCCTCGACTTCCCTTCTCGGGGAAATCATGTGGGTGGGTATTGCCTCGCACGACGGGAAGGTGTCTCCGATGGAGCTCCGGACGCTCGCGGATTGGACCATCCGCCCGGCGCTGCTTAAGATTCCCGGGGTTGCCAACGTATTGGTGATGGGAGGGGATGTCCGCGAGTGGCAAATCAACCTTAATGCGCTCCAGTTGCGCCGTTATGGACTCATGTTCGACGACGTACGCAAGGGCGTGGAGGGCGCGCTTACCAATAAAAGCGGGGGTCTTCTTACCCAGGACGAGAAAGAATATTCCATCCGCGTGCTTGTCGCCCCGACGGAGGTTTCCGAATTGGGGGAAATCGCCATCGGGCGGAACAGCGCGGACGGGCGGCCTATCCGCCTTGGGGACATCGCTTCTCTCGCGGAGGGGGCGAGTATTATCCGGGGAGCGGGAGCGATTGACGGCAAGCCCGGCGTCATCTTGCGTGTCATCAGGCAGCCCGACGCGCAGACCATAACCGTTACCGACGAAATCAACGAAGTATTCGCTTCGCTCAATGCGAGTTTTCCTGAGGGCGTGGTATTGCACCCGGACCTCTTTCGGCAGGAAAACTTCATTCGTGCCGGACTCCGCAATGTGGAAGGGGCGCTTCGCGACGGTACGCTCCTGGTGATTTTGGTTCTCATCATTTTCCTTATGAATGTACGGACGACCATGATAACGCTCACTGCCATTCCCTTGTCGATCCTCGCGACCGCGATAGTGTTTAAGGAATTCGGTTTTTCGGTGAACGTGATGACTTTAGGAGGCATCGCGGTCGCGGTGGGCGAACTTGTCGATGATGCGATTGTGGATGTGGAGAATATTTTCCGGCGTTTGCGCGCGTGGATGGCGGGCGGCAAAACAGAAAGCCGCGAACATGTGGTTTTGGCCGCATCGAAAGAAGTTCGTAACTCCATCGTGTATGCGACCATATTGGTCGCAGTGGTGTTCCTCCCGATATTTTTCATGCCGGATATCGAGGGGCGGTTGCTCATCGCCCTGGGATCCGCGTATCTTGTTTCCCTCGTCGCATCCATGGTGGTGTCGCTCACGGTGACGCCCGTTCTTTCGGCATTGCTTTTGAGCGATGCATCGCTCCGGGGGCACGAGAAAGAAACGAAGATTGTGCAGAAAATAAAAACGCGGATTACGCCGTGGATTCATTGGTGCATCGGGCATGTGAAAATCATTGCGGGCGTAACAGCCGTGGCGTTTGCGGCAACGTTCGGTATGTACTTTTTTTCCGGCAAAGAAGGAATCCCTCCGTTTAACGAGGGGTCAATGGTGGCGATGGTTTTTTTGCCTCCCGGCACGGCGCTTTCCGCCACCAACGAATATATGACGAGACTCGAAAAGGCTTTGCTCAAAGTTGAGGGCGTGCGGCAGGTGAGCAATATTGCGGGGCGGGCACCCGCAGACCCTCACGGAGGCAGTCCCAATTCGAGCGAGATGCAGATTGCGCTCACGCCGGGATTTGAGGGCGAGCGCGACAGGATCATGCGGGACATTCAGGCGGTGCTCGACAGGTTCGGCGGCGCGGATTTCAGTTTGGGGCAGCCGGTGACCCACCGCGTGGAGATGCTGCTCTCGGGTGTGCGGGCTCCCATTGTGGTAAAGGTGTTCGGTGACGAACCTGCGAGCATGGAGCGCGCCGCAAAACAGGTCGTCGCGGAACTCAAAAAACAGAAAGGCATTGAAAATCCGCGCATCCAGCAGAACACGGTTGTTCCGGAGTTCCGCATTTATGTTGACCGGAACCGTTTGGCGGAATATGGATTGTCTTCCGGCGAGGTAGCGAGCGACCTTGAGATGGGGCTTATGGGTGACCGCTTGGGGCAGGTTCGCCTTGGTCCCGCATCGGTCGATGTCGTGGCGCGGTACGACGCGGAATCGAAAGGCACGATGGAATCGCTCCGCGACCTTTCCCTTCCGTTTATGGGGGCGGAGTCGCTGGGGAACGTGGGGGATGTCCGGGTTGAGGGCGGGCGCAACAGCCAGGACCATGAAGGAGGCAAGCGGGTTTTGGTGGTTTCGGCGAACTATAGGGGAGCCGACGTGGTCGGCGCGGTGGGCAACGCGAAGTCTTCGCTTGAAGCGCAAAGACTTCCGGTGGGCGTCACTCTTTCTTTCGAGGGAAATTACAAGAGCCAAAAAGAAAGTTCACAGAGGCTCGCGTGGGTATTCATCATCGGCATCATGGTGATTTTCGGGGTGTTGTACCACGCGTTCAGGTCGGTGCCGATTGCGCTTTTGGTCATGACGAATATCCCCACGGTGCTTATCGGTGGAATGGCGGGTGTGTGGCTCACCGGCGGGTCGGTCAACCTCGCGCATATGGTGGGGTTCATTTCTCTCGCGGGAATCGTTTCCCGGAACGGCATCATGCTCATCGGGCGGAGCCTCGCGCTTGTGCAGAAAGAAGGCATGCCGTTCGTTCCCGAGACAATCGTCAGGGCGACGCTTGACCGCGTGGTGCCGGTTCTGATGACTTCCCTGGTTACGGCGCTTGCGCTCGTTCCGCTGCTTGTCTCCGGCGGCGAGCCGGGCAAGGAGATGCTCCACCCGCTCGCGGTCGTGATATTCGGTGGGCTTATGTCTTCCACTATCATCTCGCTCTTCCTGACTCCGGCGCTATTCTATCGTTTCGGCAAAGAGGCGGCGCTAAAAGGTAATGAGGTTACATCGTCGGGATTCTGAAGGTATGAGGTACTTCAATAACGGGCGCGAGCCGCCCGATGTGCGCGGAGGAGGGGCAGTAAAAGGTTAATAAACTAAATAATATGAAAAACACAAATTTGGTTCTTGGCATGGTGATTGCGCTTCTTGTGGGCGGAGGAGTCGGCTACTCGTTGGGGAAGGGTGTGAACGATGGGGGTGTTGCAACCAAGGAGTTGCAAGACTCAATTCAAATGATGCAAGAGCAGTCGGTAATGATTCAAAAGATGGGAGAGATGATGAAGTCCGGCGGCATGATGATGCAGGAGATGGGGACGAAGTATCAAAATGACGGGATGATGGCGCAAGGGAAAGATTGGGAAGCTGTCGGAGGGAAGTATCTCAAGGAGAACGCGGATGCGTCGGGAATGGATTCCATGAAGGGCATGATGCACTAGAAGGATTTCGGGCCTCTTTTAGCTCCGGATTATCGTGCTCGAAGACGGGAACGTCAGCTAGGACTTCTGTCCCTCGGAGTGGTCATCCAGCTTCCGCTGGTATTCTTCGTCTTTCTGAAGCTCTTGGTTGAGGAAGACTTTCACCCGTTTTGTGCTTACTTCTCCGCATAAGCTTTTTTGCATGTAGTCCCGCAATTCTTCGTACGGAATCCCTTGCTTTAACAGCCACATCAACTTTGTGCTCATCGTTTCCATACTCATATCGAACGCCTGGATAACCTTACCTTGCCGGAGCGCTTGGAGTCCCGGGTCATTCAGTCCCATGACGGTCGCGCCTCCCGGGCATTGTGTGGTGACCACCACGGGGATTTTTTTGTCTCTCGCGCGCCGCAGGGCGGGAAGGAGTTCGTGCGGGACGTCTCCCGAGCCGAATGCGCGTAATATGATGCCTTTTATTCCTCCTTCAATAAGGGCGATTAAGTACTCGTTGCGCAGACCCGGTATGCACGTGAGGCAAGCAATATTGTCCTCAAACCCGTTCTTCGCTTTGAAGGGTTTGTCGTGCCGGACATAGCCCTCTTTGTTTATCTTTATGCCGATGGAAATCTCCGCGAAATCGGAATCGTTGAAAGTTTTGAAAGCGTCCAAATCGGACTCACTGTATTTTTTCGCGCGGCACCCGAGGATTATTTTGCTGCCGAATACCACAAATACTCCCGCCACGTCCATCGCGGCCACGCGGAGGGCATTCACCAGATTGTTCCGTCCGTCGGTGCTGATGACTTCGGCGGGAATTTGCGCGCCGGTGAAGACCACGGGCTTGCCGATCCCCGCGAGAGGGAACGAAACCGCGCTCGATGCATAGGCCATGGTATTGGTGCCCATGGTGATGAGGAAGCCGTCGTAGTTTTTATATTCCTCGTCGATAATTTCAACCATACGTTCCCACTGGCGGTGCACCATATCCGTGCTGTCGAGGTTATCCACGAACCGCACGTCGATTTGGGCGATTTCCACGATGCGCGGTTCGATTTTGAAAAACTGGTCGGCGCCGTGTGCAACGTCCAGGGTGCCCGTCTTGGCGTCTTTGCTCATCGATATCGTCCCTCCGCAAAAGAGGAGCAAGACTCTTCGCTTTGGTGCCGCCGCATTGTTCTCTGTTTCGTTAGGCATGGTTTGTAACAGGTGTTAAATGATAAGCGAGAGAGCGAGCACAAGAATCGAGGCGATAACTTTCTTCATTGTCGGTTTTTCCGCGAGGAATATGGCGCTTAACACGAACACGAATATCGGCGTGATGTTTGCGAGCGTGACGGTTACTCCCGCATTGCCGCGGGAGAGCGCAAAGTAGAGCAGTACCCATTGGGAGATGACGAAAAGCCCGCGGAAAAATATGAGCCGGTATTGGCGCGGCTCGATGCTGCGGAGCGCGAAGTTGAAAAAGAGGAGGGCGAAAAGGGCGATAAGCCCCGCGCGGAACATGTAGAGCGTGGGGGCGTTTATGGCGTGGAGCGTGCTCAAGAGGTATTTCGAAGGAATGGCGGATATGCCGAAGAGAAGGGAGGAGAGAATGGCGGGTTGGAGCGTGTGCGCCCGGAAGCGGGAAAAGTTTTTGAAGTCTGCGGAGAACGCGACGACGCCGGCAAGGATGAGGAATGCGAGGACATATGTCGAGAGCTGAACGGTGTCTGCAAGAAAGAGCCAGCCGAAGGCGAACGTAAAAACCGGTGCAAGAGAGAGGATGGGCGTTGCAACGCTCACCTCCGTTTGTTCGTATGTTTTGAAAAAGAAGTAGTTTGCCAGCGTGTCGATGAGCGCGATGAGCACAATCAGGAGGAATGAGGTAAGCGAGGGCTCAAAACTGTAAAAGAGGGGAGAGATGATGAGAAGCGTCGCTCCCATCGTAAGGAAGTTGATGCCCAGAATATCCTTTGATTTGAGGTCTTTGAGAAGCGTGCGCGCCAAAATGCTTGCGACCGAGCCCAAAAGCGCCGACGCGACGGCGACTAGCGTGAAATTAAAAGCCATACGTATAACCTTATCGAAACAGGGGTTAAAATGCAATTCCCGAGTTCAAGGAGTTGGACGTTCCGGCAGAGCCAACTGGGGATGTTCCACTTTCCTGTTTCAAGTTACGAAAGGGAAGGAAGCCACAGATGGCGACAATTGTTCGGCACCTTGCTGAAAGTCCGGCGGCGTTGGCGTTTACCCAAGATCAGATGATTGGCGTTCTTCTCGACGGACCGATGGCAAAGTTCTGGCCCAAGACCGAGAGCGATCGCCTGCTGTTCTACCTCCTCATGACAGTCAGAGACACCCTTTACCTCGTATCGTTCTGTTGGGACACAGCCATGGCGGTTGGGGCGGAGCGATTTTCGGGAAAAGAGAAGTTTTCCCCGGAATTCTTCCGTTTGATCGTCCCGAAACTCGAAAACCCGCCTTCCGGCCCGCCATACCCGATAGCCGATATGAAGAAAGCCCTAAATCTCTGCCCGTAGCTGCAAGCGCAGGGAGAAGGGGAGAAAGGAGGAAAATTCATCGCAGGCCGTCTCAATAAGAGCGGCCTGTTCGATTTTTTCCAGAAAAGAATGGCGTGGATGCTTCGCTTTGATTTTTTATCGGGATTCTTATACTTGTGATATACCCGAATATTCCTATGACATTTGAAGCATTCGAAACAATCGTCGCCGAGGAGGCGGATAAAATACTGAAGAAGTTTTTGAAGAAACTCAAGAACGTGGCGTTTGTGGTGGAGGAGAAGCCGAGCGAGGAGCTGCTTGAAGAGATGGAAATCCCCGAGGGTGAGACGCTGCTTGGTATTTTCGAGGGAGCGAATCTTGGTGAGCAGGGGGCGGGTCCCTGGGAGATGCCCGGACGAATCGTCATTTTCAAAAATCCCACGGAGGAAGAGGCGGAAGACGCGGGGCTTTCCATCCGCGAGGTGGTGTATGATACGCTCTGGCACGAAGTCGCGCACTACCTCGGCATGGACGAGCACGAAGTCGCGCGGGCGGAGGAGAGGAGGACTGGCAAGAGAGAAAAACAATAAGCATAAGGATAAGAATGAGGGGTAAGTTATACTTCTTGTATGGCTGACAAGGCGGTCGAAGTTGCCCATCTCTCGAAAACTTTTTCGTTTCCGGCGAAAGACCCTGAGCGGGGATTCCTTTCTAATTTTTTCAAGCCCGCCGCGCGTTCCATCGCCGCGGTGGATGATGTGTCCTTTTCCATTAAGACGGGGGAATCGGTGGCGTTTATCGGCCCGAATGGGGCCGGAAAATCCACAACTATCAAGATGCTCACCGGCATCTTATGGCCCAGTGCGGGCAGAGTGTCTCTATTGTACCAAGCTCGCACTTACTTTCAAAACAAATGATGTCGCACGCTCCGCGTGCGTGGTGGCTTGAAACTAAATCGTCCGCTCGGATTCTGCGCGCCTCGTCCGCTCCCTTCGGTCGCGGGAGCAAAAACCAAAAATTTTCCTTCCTTTCTTTTAGATTTTCGGCGGGGGGTGTGGGGGGAGCCGACAAAAAATGGAAAGGAAATTTTTGGTTTTGCTTCGCCGTTTCAGACTACTAAAAGAGCATCACTTAATTTTTAACTTTTGATTGCTCTTTTCTCCGTCCTCACGGCGAGACGAGGCACTTCCTCTCCGCGTTCTATGGTAGCTCTAAATCCTGTGACTTCGTTCACTGTTCGTGGTAACTCCTTAAATATGGATTGTGCTAAGCACAAACAAATCTGTATGTGCTTGCCCCGCCCGCCCTGTGCGCGCACAACAATCCCCGCCGTTTTTAGGAGATATTATAAAACGGCGGGGATTGCTCCCGTGAGAAACTACACTTATATCTCCTAATTTGGTATTTGTGGAGGAGTTACAGAACTTCCAGCATCGTTGAACTGACAATTATTTGTAACCTTAATTAATAGTCCATGACTTGCCATATGCTTCTGATTCAGACCTTTTTGCTAAAAAGGTTTGTGCCAAAGAAATCTTTGGCTCGCACCTGCTTCTTGGCGAAAAAATCCTCCGTCCCGCCGAAAGCGGGACTCCGAATTCGTTTGGAAAAATGGGGGGAAATCAGTGGGACGCGCTTCGCGCGTCCCACCTTCTGGCTTTGAAAAAGCCGTTAAGTTCTGTTCTGGTGCGCGTGTTGGGACTTGACCCGCAGCACGACCGGCGGCGGCTTGCCTTGAAAATAGGCACTGTCTTCGGGCAGCGCTCGCAGCTGCTTTTTAACCTTCCCATTTCCGATTCCTTCGACTTATTCGCCAAGGTTTACGAGGTCGGTGACGCGGAATACAAGCGGCAGCGCGATGAACTAGTCGCGCTCTTTGAGCTGGGGGATGTTCTTGACCAGCCGGTGCGGAAGCTTTCGCTCGGGCAGCGGATGCGCGCCGAGATTGCGGCGTCGCTAATTCATAGGCCGCCCATTGTCTTCCTGGATGAACCCACAATCGGCCTGGATATTGTGGCGAAGCGGCGGCTCCGGGAAAATTTAAAGTCAAGCAACGCGCATCTCAAGACAACCATTTTCCTCACTTCGCATGATGCGGGGGACATCGAGTCGGTGTGTGCGCGGACGCTTATCATAAATCACGGGCGCATCATTTTTGACGGCGCGACTGCGAGCCTGAAAAGAAAGTATCTTAATCAGAAAATCGTGCGCGTGGTGCTTGAGGAAAGAGATGCGCTTTCGGTCATGCATCTCGAGGGCATCGATATTCTTAAAAATCAGAAAGGCGAGGCGCTTCTTGCGGTGGACACTACGCGGGTTCCTATCGGCGATGCGATTAAGAATATTCTGCGCAACAAGGATATCCAGGACATTACCATTGAAGACCCGCCACTCGAGGAAATTATCGGGAAAATATACGAGTCCCATGCCACATCGGTATAACGCGGGAAGCGCGGTGCGCGCCTATGGCAAGGTGTTTACTCTCTCGCTTAAAGAAAGTTTGTACTATCCAAACCGGCTTCTGGCGTCCGTGTGCATCACGACATTCCGGGTGGTCATGATGCTCCTCATTTACTCCTACGCATTCCGCTATATCGGGAAGACGGTGAACGGCATTGATGCCGCCACGGCGATCTGGAGCATCGCAATATATCACCTCCTGCTCTACGCGCAGTTCCGCACGGTCTTCAAAACCATTAATGACGAGATGCGGCGCGGGGAACTTGAAGCGCAGCTCAATAAGCCCTACACATACCTCTTTTACAAGTTTTGGGAGCAGCTCGGGAGGGGAATGTTGCATTTTCTCGCGGCGGTTGCAGTGGTGGTGCCGCTTCTCCTTTTCTTTTTGGGCGGCGCGCCCGATGTTTTTTCATTCCCGCGTTTTCTTGCGGGGCTTGTGCTCGCCGCGGGCGGGACGGTTGTTTCCGCCGCGCTTTATATGCTCATTGCCTTGCCCGCGCTCTGGATTGACGATGCGCAGCCCATATACTGGATAGTGGACAAGGCCGTGCTTATCCTTGGCGGTTCCTACGTGCCGCTCGCGCTTCTCCCCGGGGCATTTCACACGCTTGCCAATCTCACGCCCTTCGGCGCGCCGATGTTTGCGACACAGATGTTCAATCCTGATTTTTCGGGCGCGTGGTGGCAGTTGGCGCTTCTTCAGGGATTCTGGATTGCGGTGCTCGGCGGCACGGCCATTTTCCTCTTTGAAAAGGTCCGGAGAAAACTTTCGGTAAACGGGGGCTGACATGCGATTCACGAAGAAAAATTTTCGTGTGTGGCGGCGTGCGGCGGGTATGGAGCTTCGGGTCGCTGCCGCATATATACGGTGCAACATCGCGTCCGCGGCGGAACTGCGGATATCCTTCGCCATGCAGATTGTGGGCATGATGGTGAATAACATCACTTTCGTGCTCTTGTGGTGGCTGTTCTTCGGTGCGTTTGGCACCATCAACGGATGGAATATACAGGAAACGATTGCGCTTCAAGGATTCGTAGCGCTCGCGTTCGGCATCGTATTCTCATTTTTCTCCGGCGCGGATGAACTTCCGAGCGCGATTTATACCGGCGCCTTTGATTCGGTACTGCTCACGCCGCGGAATCTCTATGCACGCATTTTTACCCTCACCACGCGGGTTTCCGCAATAGGGGATATATTTTTCGGCATCTTGCTTCTCGGCGTATATTGGTTCTTTTCCCATCCTTCAGCCGGACAAATTCTCGCGCTGGGGACGCTGATACTTCCGGCGGCGCTCATTATGATGAACTTTCTTCTTGCGACCGCATGCATCGGATTTTTTATCCACGATGCCACGGAGATTGCGAAATTCAGCTTTGAATCAGTGCTCGGGCCGAGCTTGTACCCCGCCGGAATGTTCCAGGGTTTCATGCGGTTCTTTTTTATCTTTGTTCTCCCCGCGCTTGCAATCGGGGGCATCCCCGTGGAGGCGGTGCAGGGCTGGAGCGTCGTGAAGATAGCCGTCGTGTGGCTTGTCGCCGCGCTCTGGACCGCGATTGCGGTGTGGGTGCTCCGCAAAGGAGTCCGGCGATACGAGAGCGGTAATCTTACGGGCGCGCGTTTGTAAAAGTGCGGGAGCTTGAAATATGTCGCCGGGGTATGTTGTAGTAGCTCTATGGTCATTCGCCCCGATATGTCGGATGAGGTGATTGCCGCTGAGGCGCAACAGGGGAACGTGGAGGCGTTTGGCGAACTTGTTAAGCGTTATGAAGAAAAACTTATGCGGTACGGACGGCGTTTTCTTGCGTCGGGCGACGACGTGAAGGATATCGTGCAGGATGCGTTCCTTAAGGCGTATGTGAACATCAAGGGATTCGACGCGACGCGGAAGTTTTCTTCATGGATGTATCGCATTGCCCACAACGAGTTTGTGAATGCCTTGAAGAAAAAATCGGGGCGCGAGATGTTTTCCCTTTTTGATTTTGACACTATTTTGCCGCATCCGGTTGCGGAGGAAACTGCCGACGGCGAGGCGCAACGGAATGAGTTACGGCGCATGCTTGACCGGTATCTTGCTTCTCTTGGGGCGAAATATCGGGAGCCCCTTGTGCTGTATTACTACGAAGACATGGATTATAAAGAAATTGCCGACATTTTACGGATTCCCGTGTCGACGGTTGGCGTGCGCCTGCGGCGAGGAAAGGACGCCCTGCGGGAAGCCGCAACGAAATTGCAATTACCTTATGACTCAAAACCTTAAAGAAAAGATACTCGGCGTTATCAGAGAGGGGCATGCGAAAATGCGCCCGCGATGGCACTTTGTGTTCGAGCGCGCGCTTATCGGGGCGGGAGTGGCACTCCTTCTCCTCGCGCTTTTGTACCTTGCAAGTTTCATGGTGTTTTCACTCCGCCAAAGCGGCGCATGGTTTGCGCCGCAGTTCGGTTCCCGCGGGTGGCTCACGTTTCTCCGCTCGCTCCCGTGGGTGCTCATATTTTTCTCGGTGGGCTTCATTGTGGCGCTTGAAGTGCTCGTGCGGAAGTATGAGTTCGCGTACCGGAAGCCTCTGTTATATTCGCTTGTGGGGGTCGCTCTCATTGTGGCATTGGGCGGGCTCATTGCGGCGCCCTGGCATAGGAGCGTATTGGGAGCCGCGCAGCATGGTTCGCTTCCGCTCTTTGCGGACAGGTTTTACCGCCATTTTGGCACGCCCCATTTCCGCGACATTCACCGCGGCAGAATGAGGCAAATGATGCCGAACGGGTTTATGTTCGAAAATGCCGACGGCACAACTTCAAGCGTGATGTTCCCGCCGCGCAAGAGGCCTCCCATGGGCCGGTTCCGTGAGGGCGACTCTGTGTTCATTTTCGGCGAGGGGACGAGGAATTCGATTGATGCATATGGGATTGAACGGATCGAGGAATGATTCTTCGGAGCAGGGCTGAAATAAGAAAATCACGTATGTTGTAGTAATGAATGGAGGGTTGGGAGCCGGACGTGCCATGTGTTTAGGCTTTTAACATGGCGGAGTCCGGCTTCCGCGTTTTTTCACATGAAAGAATTCTCAGCGCTTCCTTGTAGTAATTAGCGGGTAGCGTGGTGTGTGCACGGCTCTAAAGAGGCGAGTATTTTTTTCAAAAATCATGAAAAAATTTATTGTATACGCATTTTTTCCCGCAATAGCCGCAGGGTTTCTCGGCGCGGGCGTTGCTTCCGCCCACGGTTTCGGATTCGGCTTTGGGAGTACGCTGGCCCCTGATGAAGTTGTCTCACGGCATCAGGCGATGTTCCAGAGCGAGGCAACGCTCTTGGGAATAAGCGTGGATGATGTGAAGCGGGGTTGGGCGGAGGGGAAAAACATGTTTCAGATTGCCGCCGACCGCGGTATTACAAAGGAGCGGTTACAGCAGAAGCTCCAGGATGCCCGCACGGCACAGATGAAGCTGCATCTCCAAGCGCTTGTGAATAAAGGTGTGATTACCCAGGCGCAGGCGGACCAGCGGCTGAAGTTTATGGAAGGTCGCCCGCACGGAGGTATGAATATGATGGGAAAAGGTTTTGGAATGGGGAGACGGTAATCAGCCACCGCTTCATCCCCACGCTCGCGCGTGGGGCTATTCGGCGGGGATTGAATAAAAAGGCGCGGCGTATTATGCGGCGTCTGCGCCCGTTTCGGCAGAAGGTGCTTCGCGCGGAGGAGGTACCGGGGCGGTTTCAATGCGGAGCGCTTTCGAGGTTCGCGCAAGGAGAAGGCGGACGATAAGCGCGCACCCGATGCCGATGAACGCCCCGGCGAGCACATCGCCAGGCCAGTGTACCCCCGAGGCGATGCGCGCCATGCCGTTTATGAGCGCAAGCACTCCAAAAGTGAGTCCCCACGGGCGGTTTTTGAAAAGGAGAATCGTTGCCAACGCGAAATAAAAGGATGCGTGCCCCGAAGGGAATGAATTCCCGAGTGTTTCGTTCACGAGCGGCGTAGCAAGCCATACTTCGAAGGGTCGCTGGGCATGGTGGAAGAAACGGATTCCTTCGGTGAGAAGCCCGCGGGAGAGGAGGAGGGCGAGCGCGACTTCGAGGAAAAGGAAGATCCGGTGACGACGCCTCCGTTCGGTAAGAATGAATAACACGGCACCGATTACGAGGAGATACGGGAGTTGGCGGGCGAGGAAAACAATTACTGCGTCGAGCAGAGGATGTATGTGCGCAAGACTGAAAAACCACTGGGCGAGAGTTTCGTTGATGCCAGCCATTAAAAATTAGCCATTAGGACTTAGGCCTAGAGGAATAATAACAAAAAAGCCATTAAATTTTAATGGCCAATGCCTGCCTGCCGGTAGGCAGGGCTAAGTCCTAATGACTAGACTTATCTGCGGACAAAAGGCAGAAGCGCCATGAAGCGGGCATACTTAATCGCTGCGGCAAGTTTCCGCTGGTGTGATGCGCAAACGCCCGTGTGTTTCGGGTCGATAATTTTTGCCTGGCTCGAAACGAAACGCTTCAGGAGGTCGACTTCTTTATAGTCGATTGTTTTTAAGTTTTGGGAACAAAAGAAGCACTGTTGGGGCATCAAGATAGTGATAAGTTTTGAGTGGTGAGTGTTAAGGAGGATACCGCAAACGGTTGGTTTGGGCAAGTCATCTCTAGATTTTCTTGACTTGGAGGGAGTCGAGTTCGACTGCGGTGTCGCGTCCGAAGATAGGCACCATGACTTTAATGCGGTTTCTCGTTTCATCCACCTCGGAAACTTTTCCATCATATTCCTTGAACGGACCATCGATGATTTTCACCAAGTCTCCCGGTTTGATATCAACCGTGAACTTGTTCTCGTCTTGCCCTATGCGTGCAAGAAGCGATTCCACTTCCGCTTTGGAGAGGGGAGTGGGTTTGGTATTGTCCGGTCCCACGAATCCGGTGACGCGGGGAGTGTTCCGCACCACATACCACGAGTCTTCGGTCAGAACCATATCCACAAGGACATACCCCGGATATATTTTCTCTTCGATTGTCTGGCGGCGTCCGCTTTTCACGCGGATGCGCTTTTCTTTTGGAACGATCACGTTGAAAATTTTGTCGTTCATCGCGAGCGATTCAATGCGCTGTTTCAGGTACCGCGCGACCGCCTCCTCGTACCCGGAGTAGGTTTGCACGGCGTACCACTCCCGTGCGGCCGTCCCCGCTTCTTCTTGAAGTTTTTTCGTCATGCTTATCGTGCGATGAGCGTTTTTATGAGCGTGGTGAATCCGTAATCGAATGCCCCCAAAAACACCGCAAGTCCCACCGACAAGCCGACCACAACCGTGGTAAGGCGAACCGCCTCATTCCGTGTGGGCCAGTTGACGTGGCGAAGCTCTTCGCGGGATTCTTGGAGAAATTTCGTTGTTTTCCGAAACATGCTAAGTGGCCTAATAAACGTATCTACCCTATAGGTTTTACTGTTATATGTCAAGATTTTGCACGGAAGCGGCGTGAGTCTGGATGAACTTCTTGCGGGGTTCCACTTCGTCTCCCATAAGGATGTCAAAGAGGCGGTCTGCTTCCGCCGCGTCGTCGATGGTAACTTGTTTCAAAATGCGGCGTTCGGGATTCATAGTAGTTTCCCAAAGCTGCTCGGCATTCATTTCGCCCAACCCTTTATAGCGCTGTACATTCACGCCGGAAATTTTTTCCCCGGATGCTTCGTCCTTATTCTCATCTCCATCTTCATTCCCGTCCTCTTCTTTCGCCTTCGTTGGTTTGCCTTTCGCCTTTGCCTGCGCGGCGAGCGAGGCAAGGATTTTGTCTTTTTCCGCATCAAGCCACGCGTAGTGCACGTTCTTGCCGGATTTTATCTGGTAGAGCGGCGGCTGGGCGATATACACATACCCGCCGTCGACTACGGGTCTGAAGTGGCGGAAGAAAAGCGTGAGGAGGAGCGTCCTGATGTGCGCGCCGTCCACATCGGCGTCGCTCATGATGATTATTTTGTGGTAACGGAGGCTTGTCATATTGAATTCGTCGGCGATGGCGGTGCCTATGGCGACCACAAGCGAACGGATTTCGGTGTTTGCGAGCATCTTGTCGAGGCGCGCCTTCTCCACGTTCAGCGGCTTCCCGCGGAGCGGGAAGATCGCCTGTGTTCTCCGGTCGCGCCCCTGTTTCGCGGTGCCGCCTGCGGAATCCCCCTCGACAATGAAAAGTTCCGATTCAGATGCGTCTTTCGAAGTGCAGTCGGCAAGCTTTCCGGGAAGCGTAAGCCCTTCAAGCGCGCCTTTCCGAAGCACGGTTTCCTTCGCGGCTTTGGCGGCAATGCGGGCTTTCGCGGTGAGGAGCACTTTTTCGATGATGCGGCGCGCTTCCTGCGGATGCCGCTCAAGGAACTCTTTGAGGGATTCGTTCACCACTGCTTCGGTTGAGGTGCGTGCTTCCGGATTCCCGAGGCGGGCTTTCGTTTGCCCTTCGAATTGGGGTTCGCGGAGTTTTACGGAGATAACCGCGACCATGCCTTCGCGCACGTCGTCCGCCGTGAAGTTCTCGTCCTTTTCCTTGAGATACCCTTCGGTGCGTGCATAGTTATTCAAAGTTCTCGTCAAGGCGGAGCGAAAACCGGTGAGGTGCATCCCGCCGTCGGGGGTATAGATGTTATTCGCAAAGGAGAGCTCCTCGGTTTTAGAGTCGTCTATGTAGAGAAACGCGGCTTCAACGTCGAGCTCGCTGTGCACTTTTTGAATATGGAAAACATCTTCCTGGAGCCGTTTCTTGTCGTAGGTGAGATGCTTCACGAACGAGAGCAGCCCTCCCTCGAAGTAGAATCCGTGGCAGGAAACGGATTCTCCGCGCCTGTCGAAGAAGTTGATGCGCACGCCTTTCGTGAGATATGCCTGCTGGCGAAGGTGGTCCAAGATTCTTTTCTCGTTGAACGCGATTTCCTGAAATATCTGCGCGTCGGGGAAGAAGGTGACTTTGGTACCCGTGTGCCCGCACGTCCCGATTTTCTTCACCTTGGCGGTTGGAGCGCCGCGTTTGTATTCCTGCGCATACCTGATTCCGTTGCGGCACACTTCCGCGCGGAGCCATTCGGAGAGTGCATTCACGACGGAAACACCCACGCCATGGAGCCCGCCCGAGACTTTATACGACTCGCCGCCAAACTTGCCGCCGGCGTGGAGCGTGGTCATTACGGTTTCGAGTGCGGACTTTTTCGTCTGATGGTGGGTTTCGACGGGAATGCCCCGGCCGTCATCGGTCACCGCCACGCTTTTGTCGGGCAAAAGTTCCACGGTGATGTTCTTTGCGAAGCCCGCCATCGCTTCGTCAATCGAGTTGTCCGCAACTTCCCAGACGAGGTGATGGAGTCCGTCGGGACCGGTGGAGCCGATGTACATACCCGGCCGTTTCCGGACGGGCTCAAGCCCCTCAAGGACGTAGATATCCTTCGCTTCATAAGAGGTCGGTTTGGGAATCCCGCCCTTCGCCTCTTCTTTTTTTACGCTCGTTTTTACTGCTTTTTTAGGCATTGCATTATGAAAAAGAGTCGCCTGTTGCGACGCCATAATCATACCTTGAATTTGCCTCTCTCACAAGCCCGTTTTTGCTTGACGTTACTCACCCAAACCACCACGAAATGAGTGCGGTGCCTGCGATGACGAGCACGATGCCCAGCCGCTGGTGCCACACCACTTTCTCCCGATTGATGACGATTCCAATAAGGACAAGCCCTGCGATGTAGCTCTCGCTGATGGTGGTGGCGATGGAGATGGGGATGAGGGTCATCGAGTAGCCGTAAAAGGTCCAGGCGAGGTTATCGAAAATGCTCGCGGGTATGACGTTCGTGATGCCGTGCCGAAAGTGCGAGGCGAGTATGGGGAGTTTGCCGTGCACAAAGAGATACAAGAAACAGGCAATCGCGAGGAATGAGTGGACGAACCAAATGGTGGCGAGCGGGGAGATGGTCTGGCTTCCCACGCCCCAGAGATAATTCATAAATCCCATGCCGATGGAGCCGATGCCCGCCCACACGACTCCTTTCTCGAGGATTGTTTTATGAAAGTGGAGGTGGGTGAGGTGCTTTGCGACGGTGAGGAAGATTCCCGCGAATACCATAAAGATAAGGCCGTAGACGTATGCGGGAAAGCGCTCGTGCGCGAAGATATAGCTGAAGGCGACGGTGAAGGGAAGCTCAAGGCCGTACACCGGTTCAATCACGGCAAGCTTGCCGCGCTTTACGCCCTCAAAGAGGAAGAGCGCCGCGACAAGCGTGATGACGGAGAGCGTAAGCAGGAAAACGATGTGCTCCTGATTTGCAAAGAGCGCAGGAAGTTCGTTCCGCACAAAGGGGAAGATGCCGACGAGTCCCACCGCGCCGATGAAGAAGAGCGTTTCCCAATCGCCGACTTTGCGGGTTGAGCGCTGGATAAAAAAATCGCCGCCAATCCAGGAAAGGAGTGCGCCGAATGCGAAAAGAATACCCACTATGTGCATTGCACGATGTTACTTTTTTCGCTGCATGGGGCGGAGCTGCGCTGCAAGCCCGAATGCAAGCGCGATAATCAAAAGATTTTTTACGATGTATTGCCCCTCGAGCGTGGGGGCGAACGGTGCTACCCAGGTGAGCGAAGGAAGGAGTATGAGGGGGAGCGCGGTCATCGCAAGGTGGGGGATAAGAAGCGCAATCGCGAGTCGCTCAAGTCCTGGTATAAGGAAGAAGATGCCGATAAGCATCTCATACATTGCAAATCCCACGATGAACGTATCAAAGGAGAGAAACGGGAGTGTTTTCTCAAGAAGACCTTCCACGAGAGGGCTTGCCGGGCTTGCGCCGAAGAGCTTCAAGGCGCCAAACCAAAAGTAGACGACGAAGAGCGCTATGCGTGCAAGGGGCACGCCCACGCGGCGGAGCGCTCTAATGATGCGGATGTCGATGTTTCTCAAAGCGCGGGGCATTGCGGTAAGTATATCAAAAACGGGTCGGGCTTCCGCAGTAATGATATGCGGAAGCCCGATGTGCTTGTTGCGGGAAGGATTAGAACTTCCAGAGGCCAAGATGAGCGAAGGCGAGTGCCGCGCCTTTGAGCGTGTTGCCACCACCGCGGATGGCGCTGCCCATGCTTGGGGCGAGGTACTCCGTAAGACACTTCCAAAATTCCGCAGGAGGAAGAACAGTTACCTCGATTCCCTCTTCTTCGTCGCTTATGCGAGTGCAGTTTTGCGCAAGCACGATGTGGATGAGCCGATCGCTCTTCCCCGAATTTTCGAGGATAGAGGAAAGGAGTTCCCAATGGTTCGAGATATACCCTGTTTCTTCCCGCAGTCCTCGTTTCGCTGCGGTGAGAGCATCTTCGCCTGCTCTCATTGTTTCTCCAATGAGTTTCAGGTACGTAGCGTTTGGCCCCGGTAGCCATTCTCTGATGGCGATGATTTTTTCGCCGGTATCGAATGGTACGACTACAACTCCATCGGGAAGGCCATACTTCCAATAGGGGTAATCTAAGTCTGTTGGTACAGCTTCGTTACCATGAGAAGCATGTACCCCT
>CAZYEL010000003.1:0-80537 GCA_964646415.1 uncultured Candidatus Saccharibacteria bacterium | reverse complement strand
TAGCAACGAATGTATCTCTGTTTTGCTCGTTGCGCTAGTTTCTTGAACTGACTTTATCCACACTTGCCACCCTCCCTCATTTGTTACAATCCAATTAATGAGTTCCCAGAAGACGCACTACGTCATTGCAGCTTTGGTGATCCTCGTCGCAGCAGCGATTGCGGTGTGGTATGTGCTCTCGCAAGACGGTTCTGCGCCAACCACGCCTCCGGCGCCTGTTGCGCAACCAGAAGCGCCGACGGTTCCCTCGGCGGCGGCAACCACTTCGAGCTTGGGCGCTTCTCTGCTTGAGAAAGCGCAAAACCCGATTCAAGACAAAGTCCCCGAGCTTTCACCGACGGCGAATCCGGTGAAGGATGTGTATAAGAACCCTTTTGAATAGAATAGCTTCAAGCTTTGAGCGATAAGCTTTAAGCATTCTGTCGTCTATGAATAAAGAAAAGTTAAATATCATTGCGTTACTTGTTTCGTTCCTACTTGTGGGAAGCGCTGTGGTGTATGCGCAGGCGCAAGAATCGAATATTCCGCAGGGGCCGACGGACGCCCAGGTTCAGGCGAGCGGGATTACGTTCCCCGTGCCGGAATTGGGAAATTGCGGAAGCAAAGGCGAATGCAAAAAGTATTGCGAGAGTCCTTCAAACGTGGAAGCATGCGTCGCGTTTGCCGAGAAGCACGGCCTTATGAACAAGGAGGAAGCCGCGCAGGCGAAGAAGTTTACGCAGGCGCTCGCGAAGGGCGGTCCCGGCGGGTGCAAGAGCGCACAGGAATGCGAATCGTTTTGCAGCAATGTGGCGAACCTCGAGGCGTGCATGAGCTTTGCGAAGAAGCAGGGCATCAAGAATGACCAGGTAAACCAGGGGGAGAAACTTTTGGCGCACATGAAAGCGGGAGGAAAAACTCCCGGCGGGTGTACTTCGGAAGCGGATTGCAGGAGTTATTGCGGCGACTTCAGCCACGCGGAGGAGTGTTACGAGTTCGCGAAAAAAGCGGGGATCGGGCAGTCCAAAGGGCAAGTGCGTGAAGGCGGACCTCGGGGACCGGGAAAGCCGGGACCGCGTGGAGAAGACGATATTTCTCCGGAACAGTTTAAGAAATTTATAGAGCTTGCGAAGAGTGGGCAGACGCCCGGCGGGTGCAAGTCGAAGGAGGTGTGCGAACAGTATTGTGATGAGGAGGGGCATATGGAGGAGTGTGTGGCGTTCGGAGAGAAGATCGGCTTTGTTTCTTCCGAAGAAGCCGCAATGATTCGAAAGAACGGCGGGAAGGGTCCCGGCGGATGCAGTTCGCCGCAGGCGTGTCAGTCATTTTGCGATAACCCATCCCATCGGGAGGAATGTTTTAAGTTTGCCGAAGAAAATGGGCTTATTGGTAAGGAGGAGGTGCAGCGGATGAAAGAGGGGCTTGTGCAAATGCGCGCGGGTATAGAGCACGCGCCGCCCGAGGTTGCCGCATGTTTGAAATCCACGCTTGGGTCGAATGTATTGGACGATATTCAGGCGGGAAAACTTACTCCGGGTCCCGAAATCGGTGACCGCATGCGGGATTGCTTCGAGAAGTTTGGACACCGCGGAGGACCGCAGGATGTGTTTAAAAACGCTCCGCCCGAGGTTGCCGCGTGCATCAAGGAAAAAATCGGCGACAAGTTTGAGGCGATTAAAAGCGGCAAGGAAGCGCCGACGCCCGAGATGGCGGACACGCTTCGCGTGTGTTTCCAGAGCGTGCAGTTTGAGCATGATTTTGGAGGCGAGGGAGGGGAAGGGTTCGGACCTGGTCCGGGAAACGAGCAGGGGGAAGGCGGTCCGCGCGGCCCTGGAATCATGAGGCAAGGACCTCCGGCGCAGGCATTGCAGCAATTTTTGCGCACTGCCCCGCCGCAAGTGCAGGAGTGTTTGAAGCAAAAGCTTGGCGACAATTTTGCAAAGGTGCAGTCGAATGAGCCGGTGGAAGGGTTCGACCCCTCAATAATTAGGAATTGTTTTGAATCTTTTCGCCCTCAAGAACACTTTGGGCCGCCCGAGGGTGAGGGCGGTGGGCAGGGTGGTTTCCCGGGAGGACCGCGCGGAGGAATTCCTGAAGACGTACTTGCCTGTGTGAAGGAGAAGTCGGGTGGCGCGGTTGACGTAGAAAAATTGCGCCGCGGTGAGCGGCCGACTCCGGAGGTAGAGAAAGTGATGGGAGAATGCTTTGGGAAGATGGGGCCGCAGGGGGGGCAAAGTTTTTTTGGCGGTTTTGGAGGAGGACCTGGGAGCGGAGTCCCAGAAGATGTTTTCTTATGTGCAAAGGAAAAGTTAAGTACGCAGGATATCGAAAAACTAAGGAGTGGGGGAGAGCGCTCTCCCGAAGCAGAAAAAGTTTTGAGTGAGTGTTTTGGGAAGATGAGGCCCGATCGCCAATATGGAGGTGTTCCCGGCGAGCAGGGAGGTAAAGGAGGTCCCTTCCCGCAAGGGCCAGGGCAGGCATTCGGCCAGGGCGGCATTCCACATGAAGTTCTTTCCTGCGTGAAAGAAAAGGTGGGGGGGGATATGACTGAAGAAAAATTGCGTGCGTCAACCGGCGACCAGAGGAACCTTGGGCAGGCAATCCGCGAGTGCTTCGGAAAAATGCAGCCGCCGGGGCAGGGGCGCCCGGAAAACCAGCCTCGATCAGGACCCGGCGGGAACCAAGGAGGACTTCCGGAATCCGTGCTCTCGTGCGTGAAGGAAAAAGCGGGCGATACGGTTGATATCGAAAAACTCCGTCGTGGTGACCGTCCCGCGCCCGAAGTCGAAAAAGTGATTGCCCAATGTTTCCCCCAGCGGCCGCAGGAAGGCGAACAAAATAGGGAGGGCAAAGGCATGATGGAGGGGCAACCTTTCCCCGCGGACAGGATGAACTTCGCAAGCGGCACGCCCGGGGAATTCCGTGGTGGCGACAGGAATTTTCCTCCGCAGCCGGGAACCGGTGAGCGCCCGCAGTTCAATCCTTTTGGACCAAACGGGCAAGGACCGCAGCAATTCGGGAGCGGAACACCTGCTCGGTTTGATGGGCAACAGCAATTCAGCGAACAATACAAACAAGAGTTCAATCGGCAGGTTGACCAGCAATACAATGCCGAGTTCCAGAAGCAGTATGAAGAAAAGTTCCGGAATGAGGTGAATCGGCAGACGCAAGGATTTCCTGGAGGGCAAGGGGGATTCCCTGGTCAGCCGAATCAGCCGGGGCAGTATCCGAAGCCGCCCGAGGGGGGTATGGCTCCCGGGCAGGAAGGGAAACCTGGCTATGGGAATCCGTTCGGGGGAGGGCCCGGTCCGCAAGGCGAACAGCACTTCGGTCCTAATCAGCCGAATCAGCAGTTTGGTCCCGGACCCAATCAGCCGTTTCAACCGCAGCAGCCGGGTCCGGCGCAGCAAATGCAGCCGAATCAACCCAATCAGCCCGCGCAGCCATTCCAGCGGGAACAACCGTCTGGCGGAACGCCTCCGCCCCCTCCGTCCGGGGAACAACAGCCGCCCCCACCGCCTTCCTCTGCCGTTTCCCGCCCGTCACTTTTAGGAGTCATCCTTGCGCCGTTTATGGATTTGATTGGAAGATAAAAACAAAACGACCGCTCCCATTGCCCATGAGCGGTCGTTTTTGAATTTGTGCCCTTATCCCCTCCGAGGAGGATCTGGAGTTTCCGGAAAAGAGAACTTCTTCTTGGGATTCGAGAAGTCGGCGGCCCTTATCCTCATACCTATTTCGAGGAGTCGGGGCTCGAAGGAATCTCTCATAAATTTCTCGGAAATCAACGTGTGCCCTTGCTAGGAATTGAACCTAGACCTCATGGTTCCCCGCCTGTCTTGCTGTGTCCCCGACAGGACTCGAACCTGTAACCTTGTGGTTCGAAGCCACACGCTCTATCCAATTGAGCTACGGGGACGTATGCGGCGGGCAGGGAAGCCCATGTATGATATCCGTTTCACCACAAGGGCGTTGCTCGCATTCCCATCTTAAATCTTAAATCATAAATCGTAAATCGGGCGGCTATTTGTTAGAGTAGTACCTATGGACAGCATCTCACTCCTCATTTTCGAGCTCGTGGTGCTCGTGTTCTCCGTGGTGGTTCACGAAGTTTCGCATGGCGCGATGGCGGACAAGCTGGGCGACCCCACCGCGCGGCTTTTGGGGCGCTTGACGCTTAACCCCATTCCGCACATCGACCCGATTGGTTCCATACTTCTTCCGGCGGTGCTGTGGTTTATCTCCGGCGGCGCGTTCGTCGTGGGGTGGGCGAAGCCGGTGCCGTACAATCCCTGGAATCTGAAGAACCCGGTTGCCGCTGCGGCAAAAATCGCGTTCGCGGGACCTGCGGCGAACTTTGCGATAGCGATTGTTTTCGGAGTGTTGGTGCGGGTCATATATGCGTTCGACCCAAGCTCGATACTCGTCGCATTCTTCGCGTTGATTGTGCAGATAAACGTGCTCCTTGCGGTGTTTAACCTTGTGCCGCTTCCGCCCCTCGACGGTTCGAAGGTGCTCTACGCGCTTCTTCCCCGCACCAACCGGGGCGCGGCGGTCATCACCTTCTTCGAACGGAACGGGATGATTCTGCTCCTTATATTTATCTTCTTCGGATTTGATTTGATTATTCCCGTCATGCGGGTGCTTTTCTCCTTATTCACCGGACTTCGGCTTTAAGGAGTTTGACACTCCGCATATTCTCCGTAGAATGGGGAAGTGCCCCATATTTGCGCGGGGGCAATTTTTAATGTATAACAAGCTAGCTTTAAGCTTCGAGCTTTTAGCTTGTAGCGGGACACGAAATGGATTTCTACTTAAACCTTAAAGCTTAAACCTAAAAGCTATTCCCGATGCCCACCATCAGCCAACTCGTAAAGCGCGGCAGGATGCCCTTGAAGACGAAGACAAAATCACCTGCGTTGTCGTACTATTTCAATACGATTCAGAATCGTCCGGTGGATTCTTCCTCGCCTTTCAAGCGGGGGGTGTGCGTGAAGGTGTTTACCACAACTCCCAAGAAGCCGAACTCCGCGCTTCGGAAAGTCGCACGTGTGCGGCTCACGAACGGCATGGAAGTTACCGCCTATATTCCGGGCGAGGGACATAATTTGCAGGAGCACTCGATTGTCGTTATCCGGGGCGGGCGCGTGAAAGACTTGCCCGGCGTGCGGTACCATATCGTGCGCGGCGTGCTCGACACGACGGGAGTGGAAGGCAGGAAGCAACAGCGGTCGAAGTATGGTGCGAAACAGGCGAAGAAGTAATCGCTAATATCGCGAATTAAGGCAAACCTGCCTGCCGGTAGGCAGGTAACGCAGATGGTTCGACAAGCTCACCATAAATAGATTCGCATTATTGAATCCAAATTAGCGTTATTCGCGAATACTCCAATGAGAAAGAAACGAGTTTACAAAAAGCATTACAAAGCCGACGTTGTCCACAGCCGCGTGGACTTGGGGCGTTTTATCAATTATGTGATGCGCGACGGGAAGAAGACGACTGCGGAGCGGTTGGTGTATGACGCATTTGATGCGGTAAAAAAAGCAACCGGCGAGGATCCGATAAAAGTTTTTGAAAAAGCGGTAGAGCAGGCATCGCCTTTGCTCGAAGTGCGCTCCCGGCGCGTGGGAGGCGCAAACTATCAGGTGCCGCAGGAGGTGCGCCCCGACCGGCGGTTTATTCTCGCTATCCGTTGGATCGTGGGCGCTGCAAGGTCAAAGAAAGGGAAGCCGATGGCCGAGAAGCTCGCGGAGGAACTTATCGCTGCTGCAAAGAACGAGGGCATCGCAATCAAGAAAAAACAGGACATGCACCGCATGGCGGAGGCGAACCGGGCATTTGCGCATTTTGCTAGATATTAGCTGTAAGCTTTGAGCTTTAAGCTTCTAGCAGCCAAAATACGAGTTCACTTACCGCTTGCACCTTAAAGCTAAAAGCCATCTTAATTATGCCCAGAGAATACCCCGTAGAAAAGATTAGAAACATAGGCATCGTCGCTCACATCGATGCAGGCAAAACCACCGTTTCCGAACGGATTCTTTTTTATACCGGCGTATCCCACAAAATCGGCGAAGTGCACACGGGCGACACGGTGATGGATTGGATGGAGCAGGAGCGCGAGCGCGGGATTACGATTACCGCCGCGGCGACCACCGCGTTCTGGACGCCGACGTATATCGTAAGCGACCCTTCGACAAGCTCAGGGCAACGCAAGAATTTTACGCACCGCATCAACTTAATCGACACGCCGGGGCACATTGACTTTACGGTTGAGGTGAAACGTTCGCTCCGCGTGCTCGATGGAGCAGTCGTGGTGTTTGACGGCGTTTCCGGCGTCGAACCCCAGACCGAAACGAACTGGCATTATGCGGACGAATACAATGTGCCGCGGATTTGTTTCATCAACAAGATGGACCGGATGGGCGCAAGTTTTTGGGGAAGTTTCGACGCGATTCGCGAGCGGCTTACCCCGAATGCCCTGCCGATTCAGCTCCCCATAGGGTCCGAGGGCACATACCAGGGCATGGTTGACCTTATGCGGATGAAAGCATTCGGGTTCGAAGGCGAGCATGGCGAGAATATCAAAGAAATTCCCATTCCGGACGAGATGAAAGCGGAAGTGGAGAAATGGCGGCATGAGCTGGTTGAAAAAATCGTCGAGGCGGACGATGCCGTGATGGCGCATTATCTTGAGGGGAAAACGATTGAGCTTGAGGACCTCCGGAGGACGTTGCGGAAATCGGTGATTCAGAACAGAATCGTGCCGGTCTTGTGCGGTTCGGCGTTAAAAAACAAGGGAGTGCAATTTGTGCTGGATGCGGTGGTAGACTTCCTTCCCTCGCCCTTGGATTTGCCGCCGGTAAAAGGAACGGATGAAAAAACAGGAACTGAAATCACCCGCAGGGCGGATGACGCGGAACCCTTTACCGCCCTTGCGTTCAAAATCGCGGCGGATCCCTATGTGGGCTCGCTCACCTATTTCCGCAACTACGCGGGCGTACTGCGGCGCGGTTCCTACATTTTGAATGCCACCAAGGGGAATCAGGAGCGCATTGGACGCGTCGTGCGGATGCACGCGAACCAACGGGAAGAAGTCGAGGAAGTGTACGCGGGAGAAATCGCGGCGATTGTGGGGCTCAAAAACACGACGACGGGAGACACGCTGTGCGACCCGGAGCATCCTCTGGTTCTCGAAAAGATCATTTTCCCCGAGCCGGTCATCGGGATTCGGATTGAGCCGAAGACGAAGGCCGACCAGGAAAAGATGGGTACGGCGCTTCACCGTCTTGCGGAGGAGGACCCCACGTTCCGCGTGGCAGGCGACCCGGATACGGGGGAGACGATTATCTCCGGCATGGGCGAGCTTCACCTCGAAATCATCGTGGACCGTATGAAGCGCGAATTCGGCGTCGAGGCGTCGGTGGGCAGACCTCAAGTGGCCTACAAAGAAACGATTTTGGGAGAGGCGGAGGCGGAAGGCAAATATATCAAACAGTCCGGAGGCCGCGGGCAGTACGGGCATGTGCGTTTGCGCGTGAAGTCCCTTGAACGGAGTTCGGGGTTCGTGTTTACCGACGCAATCAAGGGAGGGGTTATTCCGCGCGAATTCATTCCGGCCGTGGAAAAGGGAGTGAAGGAAGCGCTTGACCGGGGCATCGTCGCGCATTATCCGATAGTCGACGTGGAGGTGGAGCTCTATGACGGCTCGTTCCACGAAGTCGACTCGTCCGAGGCGGCGTTCAAAATCGCCGGCTCTATGGCGTTTCAGGAAGCGGCGAAGCGCGCCAATCCCGTGATTCTTGAGCCCATCATGAAACTTCAAGTAATAGTGCCGCCGGATTTCCTCGGCGAGGTAACGGGCAACGTGAATTCCAAGCGCGGGAAGATCGAGAATCTCGGCGACCGCGTGAACGTGAAAGTGATTGATGCGAAGGTACCGCTTGCCGAAATGTTCGGCTACGCCACGGAACTCCGCTCGATGACGCAGGGCCGCGGGAGCTTCACGATGGAATTCGACCACTACGAACCGGTTCCGAAGAACATCGAACAGCTGATTGTTGAAGGGAAGAAGAAGTAAATAGCATCAGAGGAATCCACAGGCATAGTGCTTGACAATTGGGCCTTTCTCCATAGAATGAACTATTGTCGTATAACAAATTAACCCAAGTTTTATTATCCAATGGCAGAGAAGGAAAAGTTTAGCCGGACGAAGCCGCACGTGAATGTGGGTACGATTGGTCACGTGGACCATGGGAAGACGACCCTTACGGCCGCCATTACCCATGTCCTTTTTATGAAGGGTTGGGCGAAGAAGGAAGAAGCAGTTGACCAGATCGACAACGCGCCGGAAGAAAAGGCGCGCGGTATTACCATTGCACTCCATCACTCGGAGTATGAATCGGAAAAGCGCCACTATGCGCACATTGATGCGCCGGGGCACGCAGATTATATTAAGAACATGATTACGGGTGCCGCGCAGATGGACGGCGCCGTACTTGTGGTTTCCGCCGCGGATGGCCCCATGCCGCAGACGCGTGAGCACATTCTCCTTGCGCGTCAGGTAGGCGTGCCGGCGATTGTGGTGTTTTTGAACAAAGTTGACCAGGTGGATGACCCGGAACTTATCGACCTCGTGGAGTCCGAAGTGCGTGAGCTCTTGAAGAAGTATGAATTCCCCGGCGACACTACGCCGATTATCCGCGGGTCCGCCTTGAAAGCGTTGAATTCCAAATCGGCGGATGAGGCTGATGCGAAGCCGATTATGGATTTAGTGAAAGCGCTTGATGAATTTGTGCCGAATCCGGTACGCGATTTGGATAAGCCATTCCTTATGCCAATCGAGGACATTTTCTCGATTGAAGGGCGCGGTACGGTGGTGACGGGTCGTGCGGAGCGCGGTAAGGCAAAGGTGAACGAAGAAGTGGAGATCATCGGACTCCGCCCCACGCAAAAGACGGTCATAACAGGAATTGAAATGTTCAATAAGCTTTTGGACGAAGTGATTGCGGGTGACAACGTGGGCGTTCTTCTCCGCGGCTTGAAGAAAGAAGATGTAGAGCGCGGTCAGGTGGTGGCGAAACCGGGGAGTGTGACGCCCCATACCGATTTTGATGCGGAAGTATATGTTCTTTCGAAAGAGGAAGGCGGGCGCCACTCGCCGTTCTTTGGTGGATATAAACCGCAATTCTATATCCGCACGACGGACGTAACTGGGGAAATCACTTTGCCCCAGGGAATGGAAATGGTGATGCCGGGCGACACCGTGAAAATCACCGTGAAGCTCATTTCGCCGGTCGCGCTTGAAGAGAAGCAACGGTTTGCAATCCGTGAAGGAGGAAAGACCGTCGGTGCGGGAGTGGTGACGAAGATTTCCAAATAGCTTTAAGCTTCGAGCTTTAAGCTTCGAGTAGAAATCTGAATGCAAACTTAAATCCTATCGCTTCAACCTTAAAGCTATCCGTTATGGCAAAGAAACAGCCAGAAAAAGATTTCCCGCAGAAGCTTCGCTTGCGGATTCGTTCCTACGACCATAAGTTGATTGATGCTTCCGCGCGCCAGATTATTGACGCGGCGGAGAGGAACGATGCGAAAGTGGTGGGCCCTATCCCGCTTCCTACGGAGACTAAGAAGTATACGGTGAATCGTTCTCCTTTCGTGCACAAGGATTCACGGGAGCAGTTTGAGCTTCGGATGCATAAGCGCCTCATCGATATCGCGAACCCGACTCAGAAGATCATAGAATCGTTGGGAAATCTCAACTTGCCGGCGGGCGTAGACATCGAAATCAAGATGGTTTGATTTTCCCCGGCGCAGGGAACGAAAGAGTCCGCATACGCGCCCCAAGGGCGCGTATGCGCTTTTTGCATTGTTCCCGTTGACAGCACGCCGAAAGCAGCTTATTATCTTCCTGTCGCTTTAATGGACATCGCCTATTCATAGGTGGGTGTTTTCACAAGGATTGACCGATCGCCCGGGTCTCCTTGGGCGATTTTTAGTAACTTTATGTTCATCCTCGGTAAAAAATTAAAAATGGACCAGATTTGGAAGGATAAAAAGGTGATTCCCGTCACTGTGATTAAGGCTGCGCCGAATACGGTTTCGCTCATGCGCACGGCGGCGAAAGACGGTTATGAAGCGGTGCAGCTCGCTCTGGGGAAATATAAAAGAGAATTCTCCACCAAAGGCGGGTTCGCCTCCGGCGGGAAAGTCCCTGCGGAGTTTCCGTTCAAGAAAGGGGATGTGGTTACCGTGGGGGCATTCAGCGAAGGAGATATGGTGCGAGTGAGCGGCACCACGAAGGGGCGGGGTTTCCAGGGCGTGGTGAAGCGGCACGGCTTCAGCGGGGGGCCGAAAACGCACGGACAAAAAAACCGGCACCGCATGCCGGGGTCTATCGGGAACACCACGCCGCAGCGCGTGATTCCCGGCCGGCGCATGGCGGGACACATGGGAGTCGACCGCGTAACAGTGAAGAATCTCGTGGTGGCGGGCGTGGATAAAGAGAAAAATATTCTGCTTTTGCGAGGGGCGGTTCCGGGCGCGCGCGGAGGGTTTTTGGAAATAGAGAAAATAAAAGCGCAGAAGGTAGAGTAGCAAATGCGAATTTAAAATTGTCCCCCCAACATTTTTCCATGAAAGTAGATGTTTACAACATAAAAAACGAGGTGATCGGAACGGTGGAAGCCCCCGACGCCATTTTCGGCGCCCCTTCGCGACCTGCGCTCGTTGCCCAGGTGCTTCTTGCGCAGCAGGCGAACAAGCGTCGTCCGTGGGCGCATGCGAAGGGGCGCAGTGAAGTGCGCGGCGGCGGCAGGAAGCCGTGGCGGCAAAAAGGAACGGGACGCGCGCGGCATGGTTCCACTCGCTCTCCTTTGTGGGTGGGCGGCGGCAAATCACACGGCCCGCAGAAAGAACGCGATTATACCCAGAAGGTAAACAAGAAAATGAATCGCACGGCAATTATCTCCGTGCTCGCGGACAAATTCCGGGGCGGCGCAATAAAAGTGATTGAGGGTCTTCGTCCGGAGCAGCCAAAAACAAAAATGCTCGCGGCAATTTTGCGGACGCTTACCGCATCATCTGCGAAAGTAAAAAAATTCGATGTACTGCTTGTGGCGGGAGAGCGGGAAAAAGGCATTTTCCGCGCCGCCGCGAATCTTCCCAAGGTAAAGGCGGTGCATTCTTCCGGATTAAACGTGTACGATCTTCTGAATCACAAGCGCGTGTTTATGGATAAAGAAGTGGTTTCTTCCCTGGCGAAACAATATCACCGCTCATAACATGAAGACGCATTTTCCGCTCAAAAAACCGTGGCAGACCGAGAAAGCACTTTCCTTCACAAAGGAGGGGAAGTATGTTTTTATAGTACAACCGAACGCGACAAAGCCCGAAATTCGGAAAGCGGTGGAGCGCTTGTACAGCGTGCATGTTATGCAAGTAAATATTGTTCGCCGCCCCGCGAAGCAGAAACGCATGGGTGCATTGCGCAGCATGCAAGGCGGGCATAAAAAGGCGCTCATTACCCTGCGGAAAGGGGAAACCATTGATTTCGGGAAATAACTATTATGAAGTCTTACGCACCCTACACGCCATCGCGGCGTTTTATGACGGGAGTGGATTACCGAGGCCTGAGCAAGGCGAAGCCGGTTAAAAAGCTGCTGGTAACCTTACAGTCGCACGCGGGACGGAATTCTGCGGGGCGGATTACGATGCGGCATCAGGGAGGTGGCGTAAAACGCCGGTATCGCATGGTGGATTTTCGCCAGGAGCGCATCAACGAACCGGCAAAAGTGCTTGGTATTGAGTACGACCCCTACCGCACGGCGTTTATCGCGAGAGTGCAATTTGCCGACGGGACGCTTCGTTACGTGCTTGCACCGCACGGACTGAAGGAGGGAGATGAAGTTGTGACGGCAAGCTCCGCGCCGCTCAAGATAGGAAATCGTATGATGCTCAAAAGTATCCCCGTGGGATATCAAGTGCATAATGTGGAAACCCGCCCCGGGAGTGGCGGCGCGCTCGCGCGTTCCGCCGGGTCCTATGCGGAAGTGCTCGCGAATGCCGATGGGCATACCGACCTCAAGTTATCTTCGGGTGCGGTCCGCCGGGTTTCGTGGGAGGCGTTTGCATCGCTCGGGCAGATGTCCAATCCGGAACACAATTTGGTGGTTATAGGAAAAGCGGGACGGTCTCGATGGCGGGGAGTGCGCCCGACAGTTCGCGGCTCGGTGATGAATCCGGTGGACCACCCGTATGGAGGTGGTGAAGGCCGGCAGCCGCGCGGTACGCGGAAGCCTAAAACGCTGTGGGGCAAAGTAACCGGAGGACGGAGGACGCGTAACCGCCGCAAGTGGTCGAACCCCTTCATTGTTTCGCGCCGTCCGAGGGGTACTCACTAAAAACCAAAAACTTTTCATTTGCTCTTATGTCACGTTCATCCAAAAAAGGCCCGTACGTAGACCCGCGTCTTTTGAAAAAGATTGCGGGTTTGAAGGCGGAGCATGCGCCTGCAATAAAAACATGGTCCCGTGCGTCGGAAATCGCTCCCGAAATGGTGGGGTTTATGTTCGCCGTCCACAACGGAAAGGACTTCGTTGAAGTGAGGATAAGTGAAGAAATGGTCGGGCATCGGTTGGGAGAGTTTTCACCGACGCGCCGGTTTACGAAGCACGGAGGGAAAATGCAGCGTGACCTTGAGCAGAAGGCGGAAGGGGCAGCCGCGCCTACTGCGCCTGCAGCGGGAGCAAAGAAATAGAACACCATGGCACGAATCTCCGCACAATTGAATCATCTGCACATGACCCCCCGAAAGGTTCGTGCGATTGCCGATTTGCTCCGCGGCAGAATGGTGAACGAAGCGGAGGCGGAACTCATGTTCCAGCGCCGGCGGGCGGCGAAGCCGCTTCTGAAGCTTCTTCGCTCTGCGGTTGCGAACGCAACGCAGCAGAAAATCGAAACGGGAAACCTCGTGATTTCCGAGATTCGCGTGGACCAGGGAACAATGCTCAAGCGTTCTCTTCCCCGTGCGCGGGGGATGGCAACTCCTATTCAGAAGAAAATGAGCAGGATAACGCTGATACTCACCGAATCTTCGACGCCGCGCCCTTCGCGTTTCTCCATCGTGGTGGAGCGCAAACCAAAGGCATCACACGAACACCGCCATCGCCCGAAGAAAGAGAAGACCGGGGGAACGCCGGGGGCCGAGAGTGCGGAACCCCGCGCGCCGGGAAAACAGCAAGGATTCTGGAAGCGTATGTTCAGGCGGAAATCAGTATAAAGAGCTCTGAGCTGCAAACGATACGTGGCAAAAGCGGGAAAGCATGTTACAATCTCAACCTAAAAGCTAAGACCTCGATGTTAAAAGTTATCTAGTCGACATGGGACAGAAAATCAATCCAATATCGCTCCGCATGGGGGTGGTGAAAAATTGGCCCGCACGGTGGCTTCTCAAAGGGAACTACGGGCGTTTCCTTGAGGAAGATGAAGTAATCCGGCGAGTGGTTAGAGGGAAAATCGCCCAGGCGGGCGTTTCCTCGCTGGAAATCGAGCGAACTTCGAATAAATTGAAAGTTTCGATTCAGGCAGCGCGCCCCGGTTTTATCATCGGGCGCGGCGGCAAAGGCATTGAAGATCTCACCAAGGCGATTGAGAAAGAACTTCGGCTGGCGCGGAAGAGACGCGGCGGCGCGGCGGAGGAGAAAGGCGTCCCCAGCGGACTTTCTTTGAATGTGGAGGAGCTCAAGCGTTCCCAGATTGCGGCGGTGTATGTGGCACAGCAAATTGCGTGGGACCTTGAGAAGCGGCTCCCATTCCGGCGCACAATGAAGAAGTATATCGAGCAGATGATGCAGAACCGGGAAGTGAAAGGAGCAAAAGTGTTTTTGAGTGGAAGGCTTGACGGGAATGAAATAGCGAGGCGGGAACGACTCACGCGCGGTTCATTGCCGTTGCAAACGCTCCGCGCGGATATCGATTATGGCACGGCTACCGCTTTCACGAGTTATGGGACGGTGGGCATCAAAGTTTGGATTTATAAAGGGGAGATATTCCAAGAGAAGGCAAAGGGCGAATCGCAAAGCGCTGATCGGGATTCTGAACGATAAGCGATTTGCAATTTGTATTAGGCAACTACCATGCTTATCCCCAAAAAAGTAAAACACCGGAAATGGCATAAGGGCCGCTCCAAAAAACGGAAGGTGGAGACGCGCGGTCTTTCCGTGGCGTATGGCCAGTATGGCTTGAAAGCGCTCGAACCCGCGAGGATCAACTCGCGCCAGATTGAAGCGGCAAGAAAAGCGATTACGGGGCATATGAACCGGCGGGGCCGCCTTTGGATTCGCGTATTTCCCGATAAGCCCATTACCAAGCGTCCACCGGAAACCACGATGGGAGGCGGCAAAGGGAGCGTGGACCACTATGTCGTGAGAGTGCTCCCCGGACGCGTGGTATTTGAGGTGGACGGCGTGGAATCAGAAGTAGCGGAAAGAGCTCTTACGCTTGCGGGACACAAACTTCCTTTCAAAAGCAGGATAATAGAAAAAGGATAAAATGAAGCGGCGCGATTTCGCACAATTAAAGACGAAACCGACAGCGGAACTTCAGAAGATGGTTGCCGAAGCGCGCGAGAAGCTTCGGAAGCTTCGGTTTGACTTGGCGGCAGGAAAGGTGAAGAATGTGGCGGAACTTCGGAGTACGAGGAAAGGAATTGCGCGTATGGCTACATTATTGCGGGAGCAGGCTGATGCCGTACTATCTACAACTACAAAGTGATGCAACAAGAAACAAAAAAAAGAATCCGTGAGGGGGTGGTGGTTTCGGACCGCATGAGCAAGACGCGCGTGGTCGCGATCTCGCAGGGTAAGAAACATCCCAAGTACCATAAGTATTATACCGTCACCACGCGGGTGAAGGCGCACGATGAGAAGAATGAATATGCGGTCGGCATGCGCGTCATTATCGAAGAAACGCGTCCTCTATCTAAGGAGAAAAGGTGGAAGATAGTCGGGAAGGTAAACGCATAACTTATAACCTAAGTTAGTACCATGATTCAAGAACGTTCTATATTGAAAGTAGCCGATAACAGTGGCGCCAAAATCGTCCGGTGTTTTCGCGTTTTGGGAGGCACGCGGCGTCACTATGCGCGAGTGGGGGATATCGTGGTGGCTTCGGTGCAAGTAGCCGAGCCGCGCAAGACGATTAAAAAGAAGGATGTAGTGAGGGTGCTTGTCGTGCGCTCGCGCGCGGCGATGCGGCGTTCCGACGGCTCCTACGTTCGGTTTGATGAAAACGCGGTGGTGCTTGTCGATGCAAAGAAGGAACCGGTGGCGACCAGGGTGTTCGGGCCCATGCCGCGTGAGCTCAAGGGCCGCGGGTTCGAGAAACTTATGACGATGGCGGAAGAAATTGTCTAAAATACCATGGATATCAAGAAAGGCGACCAGGTAAAAATAATGACGGGCAAGGACCGCAGCAAGACGGGGACGGTGCTTCGCGTACTCCTGCAAGAAAATCGCCTTGTAGTGGAAGGTTTGAATCTCTATAAAAAGAGGGCTCGACCCAAGGCTGTGGGGCAGAAGGGAGAGATGGTGGCGTTGCCGCGCCCTATTCATGCTTCGAACGTTATGCTGGTGTGCGCTTCCTGCAAAAACACGACTCGCGTGGGGCACCATGCGGACGGCAAAGGCAAGAAGAACAGAATATGCAAGAAGTGCAAGGCAATAGTATAACCCATGCGAACATGAAACAGCATTATCAAACAAAAGGAAATGTTGAGGTGGGAACGGCCATCGAAAAAATAGTTGTGGATGCCGGCGTTGGCCGTTTGAGCGCCCAGCCGCAATTCGAGGAGAAGATACTGCCGCAGCTTATGAAAGATATGGCGCTTATCACCGGGCAGAAACCTGAGATACGGCGCGCGCGCAAATCCGTTGCCGGATTTAAAGTGCGCGAAGGGCAAATTGTGGGCCTTCGGGTAACGCTGCGTCGCGCGCGGATGGTTGATTTTTTCAAGAAATTCATTAGTATTGTACTGCCTCGCGTTCGCGATTTTCACGGCATTAACCCGCATGCAATTGACGAAAGAGGGGTCTTGAACATCGGTGTTCGGGAGCATGTTGTGTTTCCCGACATCAATCCGGAGGCGTCTCCGCTTTCTTTTTCCCTTGGCATGAATATTGTCCCAAGGAGAAGGGTTCGCGAGCACGCCGAGGCGATGTACCGCGAGTTGGGAATGCCGTTTATAAAGGAAGGAAGGAAATAAAGATTTTATGGCAAAGGCATCCGTTATAGCACGCAGCCGCAAGGCGCCAAAGTACGGTACTCGTTTCGTACTGCGATGTTTTCGTTGCGGAAGGAAGCGCGGATATATGCGCGATTTCCAACTGTGCCGTATCTGTTTCCGCGAGATGGCGACTCGCGGGGAAATCCCCGGGGTGAAAAAAGCATCCTGGTAGAACCATGTATTACGACACGATTATAAAAGTGAAAAATGCCCAGATGGCGGGGAAAGAATCCGTGCTTGTTCCCTATTCCCGCGTGGACCACGCGGTGCTCCGCGCGCTTGCCGAAAAGCGTTTCGTAAAAGACGTGCAGCGGAAAACGGTTGGCAGACGGAGCATGCTTGAGGTGCGGCTAAAGTACGAAAGCGGAAAGCCCCGTATTGAAGGAGTAAAGATTATGAGTAAACCCGGGCGGCGGGTGTACCGGCCGTATGCGGAGTTGAAGCCGGTGCGGCAAGGGTTTGGCGTGGCTATTCTTTCGACTTCAAAGGGGGTAATGAGCAATGTCGAGGCTCGCAAGCAAAATGTGGGAGGCGAGTATCTCTTTGAAGTTTGGTAAAAACATGTCTCGTCTTACCAAAAAACCGATTCATATTCCCGACGGCGTGAGCGCCCGCGAGGAGGGAGGGCAGATTACCGTGCAGGGGCCGAAAGGCACGCTTGTGGTTCCCGTACTTCACGGAGTGCGCGTGATGTGCGAGGAGAAGAAAGTTTCTTTTGAATGTCCCGATGAGGAATTTTCCGCATCGTGCGGCACGGTATGGGCGCACACGAGAAATGCGGTTGAGGGTGTTTCACAGGGATTTACCAAAGTCTTGGAAATTGAAGGCGTGGGTTTCAAAGCCGCACTCGAAGGGAAGACGCTCGTGTTGAACCTTGGGTTTGTGAACCCGGTTCGCGTGCCTCTTCCGGACGGCATTGCAGTTGCCGTGGAAAAGGGAAGCGTAAAGGTATCCGGTTCGGATAAAACCCTGGTGGGAGAAGTGACGGCGCGTATCCGCGCGTTGAAGCCGCCGGAACCTTACAAGGGGAAAGGAATTCGCTATAAAGGAGAGGTTATTCGCAGAAAAGCGGGCAAAAAAGCGGCGGCGACTGCGGGTGCGGCGGCATAAAAAAATGGCAAACTCAAGGGCACATATGAACGTAGTAAGAAAGCGGCGGGCGAACCGTGCTCGCGCGCGTCTTGTGGGAAATGCGGCATGCCCTCGCCTTTCGGTATTCCGCAGCAATCGCGGGATGTACGTCCAGCTTATTGATGACGCCCGCGGTATTACGCTCGCGTATGCGTCAAGCCGCGAAGTTAAAGATAAGAAAGGGAAAACTTCCATTGCCGAGCGGGTGGGGGCACTTGTTGCCGAGCGGGCGGTCAAGGCGGGCGTCGCGAAGGCGGCATTCGACCGGGGGGCCTATCGCTATCATGGACGCGTGAAGGCGGTGGCTGAAGGAGCGCGTGCGGCGGGACTCAAATTATAATTATATGCGTGAGATTTCTACGGCAAGAAAAGAGGGATTTAAGGAGAAGATGCTCGACCTTCGCCGCGTGACGCGCGTGGTTGCGGGAGGGAAGCGTTTCCGTTTCCGGGTGACTCTCGTGCTCGGCGACGAGAAGGGACAGGTGGGCATCGGCATCGCGAAGGGTATTGATGTGGCGCAGTCGGTTGCGAAAGCGAAGGCGGCTGCAAAAAAAGCGCTGTTTTCGGTTTCGCTTCTCGACAACCGGACGATTCCCCACCAGGTATATGCGAAGTACAGCGCGGCGCGCGTTCTCTTGAAGCCGGCTCCTTCCGGGCACGGTATCCGTGCGGGTGGCGCGGTGCGCGCGGTGCTTGCGCTTGCAGGGGTGAAAGATGCAACGGCGAAGTGTTTGGGAAGGACGCCCAATAAGCTTACCAACGGCTTGGCGACAATCGCCGCGCTTCGAAAATTGCGTCCGGCACGGGTAAAAACAGCGGGTACAGGAAATCAATGACATCCATGCAACTTCATGATGTAAAAAGAATTCCGGCGCGGAAGCGCGCGATACGCATCGGACGCGGCGGGAAACGCGGGAGTTATTCGGGTCGCGGTGTGAAAGGGCAAAAGTCCCGCGCGGGTCGGCGTATGCGGCCTGCGGTGCGGGATTTGATTATCCGGATTCCGAAGCGCCGGGGTTTCCGCAATAAACCGAAAAGCGATCGCGCTCTACCGTTGAGTCTCGAAGCGCTCGCGTCCGCCCTCCGGCCTCTTCAGGGAAACAAGGGAACATTAGTGACGGTTACCCCCGAGGTGCTTGTGCAAACAGGAATCGTACCGACGGAGTTCCGCGGAGCGGTGAAGATTCTGGGCGGCGGCGAGATTGATATCGCGATTGAAGTGCGGGGCATTCCGACTTCCGCATCTGCTAGAATGAAAATTGAGAAGGCTGGGGGAGTAGTCGCGAATAACGCGAATCAAGGCAAATAACGCAAATAACGCTCGCATTATTCGCGACTGCTCTATGAACCGATTCCTCCAAATTTTTCGTGTGCCCGATATCCGCAGGAAAGTGCTTATGGTGTTGGGGTTTCTTGTCGCATACCGTTTCCTTGCGGCGATTCCCATTCCGGGCGTCGACGCCTTGCGGCTTGAAAACTATTTCAATTCCAACCAGCTTCTTGGCTTCTTGAACTTTTTCTCGGGGGGCGGGCTGGAGAATCTTTCCGTGATGATGCTGGGAGTGGGACCCTACATTACGGCAACCATCATCATGCAGCTCTTGACGCTCATCTTCCCGAAGTTTAAGGAGATGTATTACGAGGACGGCGCGCGCGGGCGGGCGAAGTTTAACCAATACTCCCGGCTTCTTACCGTGCCGCTCGCGGTGTTTAATGCGTACGGATTCCTTACGCTTCTTGTTTCGCAAGGAGTGATTGACCAGCCGAGTGTGTGGAACATGCTCACCAACGTGGCGGCGATTACCGCCGGGTCTATGATTGCGTTGTGGCTCGGGGAACTCATTACGGAGCACAAGGTAGGGAACGGCGTTTCGCTCATCATCCTGGCGGGGATTGTGAGCCAGCTTCCGGGTGACATACGCCTCGCGTTCCTCTCCTATACCCCCGCCCGCCTTCCCACGTATATCGGATTCGTGGCGGTGCTTCTCCTCGTAATCCTCGGTGTGGTGTATCTGAACGAGGGTGAACGCAAAGTTCCCGTCGCCTACGCGCGCCGCGTGCGCGGAATGAAGATGTATGGCGGCGTTTCGAGCTATCTGCCGCTTAAAGTGAACCAAGCGGGCATGATTCCCTTGATTTTCGCGATTTCCGTATTGCTTTTCCCCCAGTTCATTGCGCAGATTCTCACGGCGTTTATTCCTGCCGTGGGCGTGCAGGTGAACGAGTTTGTGGTCCGCGTATTGAATAATCAGTTGTTCTACGGCATCATTTACTTCTTCCTCGTGTTCGCATTCACCTATTTTTACACCTCTATTACGTTCAACCCTTCGGAGGTTGCGAAAAATCTCCAGCGTGGCGGCGGCTTTATTCCCGGAATCCGTCCCGGCGAGATGACGGAGCAGTATTTCTCAAAGACAGTGAACCGCGTCACGTTCTTCGGGGCCATTTTCCTCGGGCTCATTGCGGTGCTGCCTATCATTGTGCAGTCGCTTACGGGCGTGGCGGTTTTGACCGTGAGCGGTACGGCGCTTCTCATCGTGGTGGCGGTTGCTCTTGAGACCATGCGGCAGATTGATTCCCAGCTTACCGTGCGGGAGTACGAAGGCATACAATAGGAGTAATCGCTAATAACGCGAATTGAGGCAAATAACGCAAATAGGATTCGCATTATTGAATCCAAATTAGCATTATTCGCGAATACTCCATGAAGAGTTTTGACGCAATTTTCGTATTAGGCCCCCAAGGTTCGGGCAAAGGTACGCAGGCAAAGGTGCTTGCGGACAAGCTCGCTTTTTTCTTTTGGGACACGGGAGCGATTCTCCGGAAAAACGCCGAAGTGGTTACTTCAAGCGGTGAGCGCGCACGGGACATTTTGAAAACGGGAAGGCTTTTTACGGACGAAGAACTTCTCAGCGTGGTGGCGCGGGAACTCGAATCCCTCCCGCGCGAGAAGGGTATCGTATTCGATGGCATTCCCCGGCGAGTGGGTCAGGCGGAATTTTTGCTTGGTCTTTTGAAATCCCGTGGCAAGGCGCGTTTCGCGACGGTGTTTTTGGACATACCGAAGGAAGAATCTTTAAAGCGGCTCCTGCTTCGTGCGGAGAAGGAGGGGAGGAGCGACGACACGCGCGCGGCAATCGAGCGGCGGCTTGCGGATTATGAAACAAACACGGTACCGATGTTGGGCATGCTTCGCGAGCGGACCGATTTTTTCACCATTGACGGGAAACCTTCCGTCGGCGACGTCGAGAAGAACGTGTGGCGCGCGTTTGGAATCGCAGCATGAAACAAAGTAAAATTTTCAATCTGATTCTTCTCGGTGACCCGTCTGCGGGTAAGGCGACGCAGGCGCGGCGCCTGTTAAAAGAATATCCCTTGTTGCAAGAATTCGATTTCGGCGGCTGGCTTCGGTCGCTCAAAAGCGCCCGCGCGCGAAGCGCTTTCAAATTCGGGGAAACTTCGGGAAAAGGCATGCTCACGCCCACGCACCTCGCCCGCGCAAAATTCAAGGAAGTGATTTTCAATACTCCGAAAAAGAGAGGAGTGTTTTTTAACGGCAATCCGAAGATGCTTGGTGAAGCGAAGCTCGTATATAGATGGTTTCGTGAGGCGGGGCGTACCGACCCTCTTGCGATCTATCTTTCCATTCCGAGGAAAGAAATGTTGAAGCGGGTGGGTATCCGGGCACGCATTGAGAAGCGATCGGATGACGAGATGGAACACCTCAAGAACCGGATGAAATATTATGCAAAAAATATTCCCGCAGTCGTGGTGTTTTTGAAAAGCCACTATCGGTTCAAGAAAGTTTCCGGAATAGGGACGCGCGAAAAGGTGTATGTGCGTTTGGTTTCGCACATAGAGAAGGAACTTGCCCGGAATTCATGCTTATAAAAACTTCCGCGGAGATTAAGGTGCTCGCCGATGCGGGGAAGCGTATTGCGCACGTACTTGATGCACTCTGCGATATGGTGCGGGTAGGAGTGGAAACTCGTGAGCTTGATATGCAAGCGAGGAACCTGATTAAGCAGGCGGGAGCGGTCCCTGCATTTTTGGGGTATCGCGTACCCGGGAGCGGTGAAAGATATCCCGCGGCACTGTGCGTGTCGGTGAACGATACGGTGGTGCACGGGATTCCTTCGGAGTATGCAATACGGGATGGAGATGTGGTGAAGCTTGATATCGGTCTGAAACTTGACGGGTGGTATGTTGATACGGCACGGACGGTGCTTGTCGGAAATGTCTCGACTGATGCGCGGCGTTTGAGTGTGGTAACCAAGGAAGCTCTTGCGGCAGGAATCGCGGCGGCGCGGCCAAGAAGCACGGTAGGCGATATCGGTGCGGCGATAGCCACGCGGGTGAAACACTCCGGTTTCTCCGTTGCCGAACAGCTCACCGGGCATGGCATTGGGCGGGAGCTTCATGAGGAGCCTGCGGTGCCGAATTTCGGGGTGCCCGGGCAGGGTCAGGAGCTATTTCCCGGTATGGTGCTTGCGATAGAGCCGATGGTTGCAGCGGGATCGGGGCAAGTGAAGGAGCATCCGGACGGGAGTTTCGCCACGAAAGATGGTTCGCTCACCGCGCATTTCGAGCACACTATAGTGATTACGAGAGAAGGAGGACATGTGCTCACTAGGTGAGCACAATTTCTAATTAACCTAAATAAGTTCCACGCCTCAATGTCTAAAATTGTAACTGCTGGTCATTGGGATTTTTTTAGAAATTAGGTCAATTAGAATAATTAGAAATTTTCATGCCCCCCTTCCTCTCCGTCATCATTCCTGCATACAACGAAGAGACCCGTATCCCCGCGACGCTTGTTGCGATTGACCGTTATCTGCGCAGTGCGGGTTTCACATACGAAATCATCGTGGTGAATGATGGTTCGACCGACGGCACATCGAAGGTGGTGCTTGGGATGGCGGAAACCATTCCGCATCTTTCGCTTATCGACAATGCGGCGAACAAAGGAAAAGGGGGCGTGGTGCGCCAGGGATTTCTCGCGGCGCATGGAGTTGTCCGTCTTTTTACCGACGCGGATAATTCAACTTCAGTCGACCAATTTCAGGCCATGCTTCCCTACTTTACGGGAGAGGAGAAGGCGCGGTGCGATGTGGTCATCGGCTCCCGCGCGGCCCGCGGCGCGAAACTCGACCCGCCGCAGCCCCTTTTCCGCAGAGTTGCGGGGAAAGCGTTGAACCTTTTCACGCAAGTAGTGCTCCTGCCGGGCATTTGGGATACGCAGTGCGGGTTCAAGGCGTTCACCGAGCGTGCGGCGCGCGAGATTTTTTCGAAGACTTGCGTGAACGGATGGGCGTTTGACGTTGAGGCATTGGGACTCGCGAAAGCGCTGGGGTTCAGGATTAAGGAAGTTCCGGTGGTATGGAAGAATAATGCATTTTCCCGCGTCCCGTTCTCCGCAGGTTTGCATTTCCTCGCCGAAAATATTACAATCCGCTTCATGCTCTGGATGGATGTATACGGCATCCGTGCAGGGAGCAAAGAACGAACTTCCAATTAACGCTTTGCTGTTTTTGCCACTAGCCGTTGGTCAATTATCACCATGCCAGAAACGCAATATCTTACGCCGGAGCGGTTCAATGAGTTAAAAGAGGAGTTGGATAAACTGAAAGGCGAGGGGCGTGCCCGCGTTGCGGAGCACCTGAAGCGCGCGAAGGAGTACGGAGACCTTTCGGAAAACGCCGAATACGCGGAGGCGCGCGAGGAACAAAACCTTATTGAAGGCCGCATCTTTGAGCTCGAGGCGCTTTTGAAGCGCGCGACCATGATTGAAAAAGAGGGTCCGGGCGGCGCGGTGCGGGTGGGCGCTACGGTGACGGTTGAGAAAAACGGAAAGGCGATGCGGTACACCATCGTGGGTCCCTACGACGCAAAACCCGATGAAGGGAAAATTTCCGACGAGTCTCCGCTGGGGAGGGCATTTTTGAATCACAAGATAGGCGATGCGGTGGATGTAACGACGCCCTCGGGGAAGACGGCTTACAAGATTACGAAGATAGAGTGAATAGCTTTTTCGCCGGAGGCGAATCCGCCTTCGGCGGAAAGCGTTAAGCTTTAAGGGGCCCCGCGTGCGCTGGGCTTTTTGTAAACATGCGAAAAGCTGATATTATGGATAATAATGTTGGATGACCTTATCGCCGAGCGGCGGAAAAAGTTGGAGGCGCTTAAAGCTGCGGGCGTTGACCCCTATCCGGCGAGTGTGCCGCGCACGCACGCCCTCGGGGAGGCGCGGGAGAAATTTGCGGCGCTCGAGAAGGCGAAGAAAAAGGTTTCGCTCGCGGGCCGGGTGATGAGTATCCGCGACCAGGGGAGCATCATTTTCATAGACATCCGCGACGGAAGTGGTTCCTTTCAGGCGGTGCTCAAAGAGGGAAGTCTTAAAGATTTTCCGCTCTGGAAAGCGAATCTCGACCGCGGAGACTTTGTCTCCGTCACCGGCATGCTCTTCACCACAAAGCGCGGCGAGCAAAGCATTGACGTGAAGACGCTGACGCTCGCTTCAAAGTCGCTCCGCCCGATTCCTTCGGAGCGGTACGGCGTCGAGGACACGGAAACCCGCCTCCGCGAGCGATACCTCGACATTTTTTTAAATAAGGATGTCGAGGAAATGTTCCGGAAGAAAGCGGTTTTTTGGGGTTCCGTCAGGGACTACATGAACAAAAAGGGATTCTTGGAGATGGAGGGTTCAACGCTTGAAGCGATTCCCGGTGGGGGCGATGCGGAACCGTTTGTGACGCATCACAATGCGCTCGACATGGATTTTTATCTTCGCATCGCGCTCGAGCTTCCGCTGAAGAAGCTCATGGCGAGCGGATACGAAAAAGTGTTCGAAATCGGGCGCATTTTCCGCAATGAAGGAATCGACCGTGAACACCTCCAGGACTATACCCAGCTCGAGTTCTACTGGGCGTACGCCGATTACCGCGATTTGATGAAGCTGGTGGAGGACATGTATAAAAAAGTTATCCAAAAGACGACCGGGTCTCTTGTAATGGAGTATCAAGGGATGAATATCGAATGGGGGAAAAAGTGGGAAACCGTCGAGTACGTCGCGGCGTTCAAGGAGGCGAATAAGATTGATCCTCTTGATGCGAGCGAGGCTGACCTGCGCGCGCGCGCGGAAAAGCTGAAGCTTGCCCCGGAGCGCTTTGCGGGGAAGGGTCGCTTAATAGACCTTATTTATAAGAAAACCGTGCGTCCCCACCTCATCCAGCCCGCGTTTCTCATACATACGCCGGTGGATGTTTCGCCGCTCGCAAAGCGGGTTGCGGATGACCCCCGTATCGTGGAGCGGACGCAAGTTGTTGCCTGCGGCACGGAGCTGGGGAACGGCTGGTCGGAGCTGAACGACCCGGAGGACCAGCGCGCGCGGTTCGAGGAACAAATGAAGCTTCGGGAGGCGGGTGACAAAGAAGCCCAGCAGCTCGACGAGGAATTCTTGCGCGCGATGGAGTATGGATTTCCGCCGATTGCGGGCTTCGGGCTTTCCGAGCGGCTCTTCGCATTCCTTATGGACAAACCGATTCGCGAGACGGTGATTTATCCGCTGATGAGACCCCGGAAGGAGCTTTGAGCGGTAAGCTTTAAGATTTAAGTAAATGCGCTCGAAGCTAAAAGCTTGAAGCTTAAAGCTATGAAAAAGGTACTCGTCTTCGGCGTCTTCGACGGCATCCATGAAGGCCATAAACAGTTTTTGAAGCAGGCGAAGTCCTGCGGTGATTACCTTGTGGTTGTGGTGGCGCGGGATGGCGCGGCGGAGGAACTTAAAGGAGTTTATCCGTGTCTTCCCATCGGCGTGCGGATGGAGTACGTGCGCGCATCCGAGTATGCGGACGAGGTGGTGATGGGGGACAGAAAGTTGGGAAGTTACGAAGTTTTGAAGGTGCAGCGCCCGGCGGTGGTGGCGCTGGGGTATGACCAGGAGGTACTGAAGGTTGATTTGGAAAAACGAAAAGGGGAATTCGGGTGGGAATTTGAAATCAAGGTGATGGAGCCGCACCAGCCGGAGAAATATCACTCCTCGTTATTGTAAATTGTAGGCGCCCTTTCCCTGGGGTAGTCGGCAAAGATAGCTATATTAAATCACTTCCGTATTCTGGGGCGGTGTGAATTGCGCGGAGCGATAGGTTTTTGAAGTTCGCGAAAGAATAGAAATTGAGTTTTATTGAACCGCGACGATTACTGATGAGGATGTTGAAAATATTGTGGTCCCGGTTTTACCGAAAACCACACAGAAAAAAATCGCCGAGCTTGTGCGCCAATCCCACGCCGCGCGCAAAAAGGCAAAAGAACTTCTCGAAGAAGCGAAGTGCAAGGTCGAAGAAATGATTGAGAAAACAAGCTGAAGTTCGTCCGCGTTTGTCAGCGAAAAAGTTGGAAGTTTATGCTTCCAACTTCTTCGCGTCATCGCAGATAATCTTCGGTTCCCCGCCGCGCCAGGACATTTTCCCCTGGAGAATTATGACGTTATTCGGCTGCCAGACGGATTCCGTTTTTCCGAGTACTTTTGGGAACACCACTACTTCGAGCGGCTGAGGCGAGAAGTCCTCGACGGTCACAAATATCATGGCGTCGCCTTTCTTCGTCAAGATTTTTTTGACGGTGGAAACGAGTCCTGCGGCGCGGATGATGAGATTTTCGTTTTTGATGGTGCGGAGTTCATCAAGCGTACGAGTGCGGTATGCGGCCAGTTTTTCTTTGTAGGAGTTCAGGGGGTGGTCGGAGAGGTAAAAACCCAAAAGTTCCTTTTCCCATCCGAGTTTTTCCTCGCGGGTCGCGGGCGGGGCGGGTTTGAGCTTGATGGAGAGCGATGCGGTGGAACTTCCGAAGAGGGAGTTCGGCTGGAGGGCGGTTTTGCGCGCCGCGCCCGCGAAGCGGACAATGTCGTCTATGTTTTGCACCGCCTGGTTGCGCTCGACGCCCAGGGATTCGAGTGCGCCGCATTTCGCAAGAGCCTCCAGCGATTTCTTGTTGAGGTCTTTGTGCTGTATGCGCGCAAGGAAATCGGTGAAGCTCGCGAAAGGGCCGCCGCGCATGCGTTCCTCGATAATCGCCTGTGCGATTTGCTCGCCCACGTTCTTGATGCCCAAAAGGCCAAACCGCACTTTTTCTCCGTCGGGGGCGAATTTTACAAAACTGCTGTTCACGTCGGGCGGGAGAATGGGAATTTGGTTCTGGCGGGCTTCGCTCACGAGGAACGCGATGCGGTCAATATCGCTGATTTCGGCGTTCAAAAGCGCCGCCATGAATTCAATGGGGTAGTGCGTTTTGAGGTACGCGGTTTCGTATCCGATGAGGGCGTAGCAGGCGGCGTGCGACTTGTTGAATCCGTAGCGGGCGAACGGCGGGAAAAGCTCCCATATCGCCTCCGCGGTTTTCGCGGGGACGCCGTTTTTTATCATGCCGTTCGTAAGCTTCGCTTTTTGTTCGTCGAGGAGCGATTTGATTTTCTTTCCGATTGCTTTGCGAAGCGTGTCCGCTTCGGGGAGGGTGTATCCCGCGAGGTCGCGGGCGATTTGCATCATCTGCTCCTGGTACACGCCGATGCCGTTCGTGTTTTTCAAAATAGGTTCGAGCCGGGGGTGGAGATAAACGATTTTTTCCTCGCCGCGTTTACGCTTGATGAAGGAGGGAATCAGCTCCATGGGGCCCGGGCGGAACAGGGCGACCAGGGCAATCAGGTCTTCAAGTTCGGTGGGGTGGATATCTTTCATATAGCGGCGCATGCCGGAGGACTCGAACTGGAACACGCCCGTGGTGTTTCCTGCCTGGAGGAGCGCGAAGGTGGGGGCGTCGTCAAGCGGGAGTTCCGAGATTCTGATGTCTTCTCCGCGGAGGTCGCGGACAAGTTTCACTGTTTCTTCAATGATGGTGAGGTTCCGCAGGCCCAGCAAGTCCATCTTAAGGAGCCCCAGGTCTTCGACGGAATGCATTTCGAACTGCGTGATGATGATTGCCCTGTCTTGCGGCGCGTATTGGAGCGGGAGGTACTCGGTGAGGGGCTTTTTCGTAATCACCGTGCCGCAGGCGTGGACCGACGCATGGCGCGCCACACCCTCAAGGTGTTTTGCGGCGTCGAGGACGCGCCTCGCTTCTTCGTTTTGTTTGGCGAGTTCCGCGAGCTCGGGAACCTGGTCAATGGATTCCTCTATCGTGGCGTTGAAGGGAATAAGCTTCGCCACCTGGTCGCAGAAGCCGTAGGGGATTCCCATCGCGCGTCCCGCGTCGCGCACTGCCGCGCGGGCAGCCATTGTCCCGAACGTGATGATTTGCGCCACATGGTCCTCGCCATATTTTTGCCGTGCATACGCCAAGACCTCGTCGCGGCGCGCATCGGCGAAATCAATGTCGATGTCGGGCATCTGAATGCGTTCCGGATTCAAAAACCGCTCGAAGAGCAGTCCATATTTCAAAGGGTTGATGTCGGTGATGCCGAGGATGTAGGAAACCAGGCTTCCCGCGGCGGAACCTCTTCCGGGTCCCACGGCGATTCCGTGCGCACGCGCCCAGCCGGTGAGGTCCTGGACGATGAGGAAGTAATCCGCAAATCCCGTTTTCTCGATGACGTCCAGCTCGTATTCCAGCCGGTCGGCCACCTCTTTCGTGCATGCATCGCCCGGGAAGCGGCGGGGAAGCCTCTCAAGAGCCAGCTTCCGCACGTACTCGTTCGCACTCACTCCTTCCGGCTTGGGGAATTCCGGAAGCTGGGTAACGCCCAGCTCCAACTCGACGTTGCACCGTTCGGCGATGCGAAGGGTGTTCTCCACCGCTCCGGGGGCATCTTTGAATTTTTTTGCCATATCCTCGGGGGAGGTCATGGAGAAATCGTCCGCTTTGAGCGTGAGCCGGTCGCCGTCGCTTAGATTGCTCCCGGTTTGGACCGCAAGGAGAATGTCGTGATAATCGCGGTCCTCGGGCCGCGCATAATGGAGGTCCTGGGTCGCGACGAGCGGGGCGCCGGTTTTTCTCGCGAGCGCAATCAACCCGTTCCAGAGTTTGTCGTGCTCCGCGCGGTTCACGTTCGGGTGGTAACCGATTTCGATAAAAAAGTTTTCTTTGCCGAAAATATTTTGGTACTCCGCGAGCACTTCTTCGCCGGAGGCGCCTCCAAGAATGGAACGGGCGAGTTCTCCCGAAAAGCATCCGGAGAGCGCAATCAACCCCTCATGATGCGTGCGGAGGAGCGCCTTGTCCATGCGGGGTTTGTAGTAAAACCCTTCAAGGTGGGCTTTGGTCACGAGCTTTATCAGATTTTTCCAGCCCGTGAGATTCTCCGCGAGAAGAATGAGATGATAATATTTCTCACCCGCGTCTTTGTTCTGCCGCTCCTTCGGTGCAATATACGCTTCGACGCCTAAAATAGGCTTGATGCCCGCCGCTTTCGCTTTTTTATAAAACTCCACTGCGCCGTAAAGGACCCCGTGGTCGGTCAAGGCAAGCGTATCCATCCCGAGTTCCTTCGTGCGCTCCACGAGGTCCTCGATTTTCGCCAGTCCGTCGAGGAGCGAGTAGTGGGAATGGGTGTGGAGGTGGACGAATTTGCTCATGGCTTGCTCCCATTCTAGGGGATTTTCCATGCCGAGTGAAGTTGCGTTGGGCAAAAAAGTACGTACAATAATGCTGTTCTGCCCGCGCCTGCGGCGGGACATGAATGCCGGTGTAGCTCAGTGGCAGAGCAACGCTTTCGTAAAGCGTGGGTCGTCGGTTCAAATCCGACCACCGGCTCATTAGTGTTTCAAAGTGTGTTACTATTCTTCAATATGGATTTCAAATCGCAACTTGAGGAACTTGCAACCGAAGCCCGCCGGTTAAGCGGGCGTCTTTGACCTCGCAGCGAAGGAAAAAGAGATAACGGAGCTCGAAGCGGCGATGAGTGCGCCGGGTTTTTGGCAGAACCGCATCTCGGCGGACGAGAAAATCAAGCGGCTTGGCATCCTCCGCGACCTCGTTACCCGTTACCAGGAAATTGAAACGGGCATCGCCGCGCTTTCCGCCGGAGGCGGATCCGCCTCCGGCGGAGAGAAATCATTTGATGAGAATTTGTATTATGCAACGCGGCGGAAGTTCCGGGCGTTTGAATTGGAGGAACTTTTCAAGGGAAAATACGACGGGCAAGCCGCGATTGTTTCGGTGTACCCGGGCGCGGGAGGGGAAGACGCGGAGGATTGGGCGCGGATGCTCGGGGAGATGTACCTGCGGTACGCGGAGCGGATGAACTGGAAGGCGAGAATTGTGGACGAGAATCCCCGCGGGCGCATAGTCGAAATAAAAGGGCAGTATGCGTACGGATATCTGAAGAAAGAATCCGGCGTGCATCGCCTTGTCCGCATTTCCCCCTTCTCACCCAAGAAGCTCCGCCACACGGCGTTCGCGCTCGTCGAAGTTGTGCCGGACCTGCCGCCGGTTGAGGGATCGAAAGTCCAGATCCCCGAGGATGATTTGAAGTGGGAGTTTTCGCGCGCAGGAGGTCCCGGCGGGCAGAACGTGAACAAAGTGGAAACCGCGGTGCGCGTCACGCACCTCCCTACGGGGATTACGGTGGGCGCGCGCGTGGAGCGCAGCCAGCAGCAGAACCGCGAGTATGCGCTCCGCCTCCTCAAGGCGAAAATTATCCAGCTTATGGAACGGCACCATGTGGAGGAGCTTTCCGGGCTCCGGGTAAAAGCGAAGCCCGAATGGGGGAATCAAATCCGTTCCTATGTGCTGAATCCCTACCAGTTGGTGAAAGACCACCGCACGGAAGTCGAAACCTCGCAGGTGGATAAAGTTCTTGCGGGAGACCTGGATATGTTTGTGGAAGCGGAGGCGGAAAAGAACTTTTAGGTTTTAGGCTGCGGGTTCTGACAAGGTATAACGCCTTGTCGATTTGATGTGTTTGGGATATTATTAGGTCTGCAAGTTCCGAGGTCTATGGCCCAGAACCTTTAACCTAAAACCTATCCACCAATGATTGTTTTCCAAGGCGTTTCCAAAGTATACAACCATACGAGCGCGGCGCTTGAGGATGTGACGTTTGAAGTGAAGCCGGGGGAGTTTCTCTCGCTTGCGGGGCGCTCGGGCGCGGGAAAATCGACCATCATTAAGCTGCTGATTGGGGAGGAGCAGCCAAGCCGCGGGCGCGTGTTCTTCGGGCAATATGAAGTGAATAAATTGCGTTCAAGCGAACTGCCCCATTTCCGGCGCCACATCGGGGTGGTGTTCCAGGATTTCCGCCTGCTTCTTACGAAAACCGCATACGAGAATGTCGCTTTTGCGCTTGAGGTGGCGGGGCGCACGCAGCGGGAAATTAATGAACTTGTGCCCCAGGTGCTGGATATGGTGGGGCTTGCGGACAAGGGCAATAACTTCCCTCACGAGCTTTCCGGCGGGGAGAAGCAGCGCGTGGCGATCGCACGCGCTATGATTCACCGGCCGGAGGTGATTATTGCGGACGAGCCCACCGGAAACCTTGACCCCTTCCACACGGCGGAAATCGTGAAGCTTCTCGAGAAAATCAACGAATTGGGTACGACGGTGCTTCTTGCGACGCACGACAAGGACATCATCAACGATTTGGAGCGCCGCGTGATTACGCTCGACCGCGGCCGGATTATCCGCGACGAAAAGAAGGGGAAATACATTTTGGTATAGCTTTAAGCTTTTAGTACAATATACATAATGCCATGCAGTCCCACTTAAACCTTAAAGCTCAAAGCTAGAAGCTATTTGCAATCATGTTCACCATTCTCTTTCGTATCTTAAAGTTCGGCGGGAAAGGATTCCGCCGGAACGGCTGGCTTTCCACCGCCACTGTGGCAATCATGACGCTTGCGCTTATGGTTTTCGTGGGGCTTATCCTGTTCGGGGTGATCACGCGCCAGGCAGTGGCATCGATTCAGGACAAAATCGACATCAGCGTGTATTTCAAGAACAACACTGCGGAGGACAAGATTTTGAGCATCAAGCAGTCGCTTGAGGACCTTTCGGAGGTGAAAGGCGTGAATTATGTTTCGAGCGACAAAGCGCTTGAGCTTTTCAAGAACACGCACAAAAGCGATCAGGTTATCAGCCAGGCAATCAATGAGCTGAACGCGAACCCTTTTCAGGCGTCCTTGAATATCAAAGCGCAGCGCCCCGAGCAGTATGCGACGATTGCCCGCTATCTCACCGCGCCGAATCTCTCCACCTACATCGACAATGTGAGCTACGCGAAAAATCAGGTGGTGATTGACCGGCTTGCGCGGATTATCGACAACGTAAACCGCATCGGGTTCACGCTCACGCTTTTCCTCTCGCTTATCGCGGGACTTGTCGTGTTCAACACCATCCGCCTCGCCATTTATTCGAACCGCGATGAGATAGGCATTATGCGCCTGGTGGGCGCTTCAAACGCGCTTGTGCGGGGTCCCTACATGGTGGAGGGCACTATCTCGGGCGCCATTGCGGCGGTGGCGAGTCTGGCGATTATGGTCCCGACGGTATACTTCGCGTCGCCGTATTTGAGCGTGTTTATCCCCGGGCTCGAGTTATCGCGGTATTTTATGGGGAACATCGCATCGCTCCTTGGATACCAGATGGTTTTCGGAGTGGGCATCGGGGCGCTCTCAAGTTTTATTGCGATACGGAGGTATCTTAAGAATTAGTCGCTTGCGGCACGCGGCATGGAACAGGGGATAAGGAACTGCCAAAATTGTAGAGCGCAGTTCACTGTTGCGCCCGAAGATTTTCAGTTTTACGAAAAAATAAAAGTTCCGCCGCCCACGTTTTGCTCCCCATGCCGTTACCAGCGGCGCTTGATGGTGCGCAACGAGCGTAATCTTTATCACCGGGAATGCGGGCTCTGCAAGAAAGCGATGGTTTCGATGTTTTCTTCCGAAAAGCCGTTTCCGGTCCATTGCCAGGAATGCTGGTGGGGCGACGGGTGGGACCCGGTACAGTACGGCACCGCCTACGACTGGAACAAGCCTTTCTTTTTGCAGCTCCGCGAGCTTCAGAGCAAAGTTCCCCGCCCCAATCTTGGTACGGTAAACTGCAAGAACAGCGAATACGTGAACTATGTGGGCGATGCGAAAGACTGCTATCTTATCTTTGGTTCCATTGAAGTGGAAAATTGTTTGTATGGGTCGCCCTATGAATCAAAGTATTGCGTAGACACGTACCTCGCGCGCGAGTCCGAGTATTGCTACGAGTGCATTGATTGCGAGAAACTTTCGAATTGTTCTTTCTGCGAGGATTGCACGGCGTCCCTCAATTTGCTGTATTGTTTCGACTGCAAAAATTGCCAGGATTGTATCGGATGCGTGGGATTGCGGAACAAGAATTACCGCATTTTCAATCGGCAGTTTACGAAGGAGGCATATCTTAAAGAAAAAGAGCGAATTATGTCCGGCGGACGCTCGGCACTCGAAGAAGTACGGGGGCGTTTTGAGGAGTTGCAGCAGCGGATACCCCGCCGGTTCAGCACTATTCTGCAGTGTGCGAACGTGAGTGGTGACCATATCGTGCAATCGAAGAATGCCCGGGAGTGTTTTGATGTGAAGCGCGCGGAAGAGTGCGCATATTGCGTGCGGATGATTGACGCGAAAGACGCGCATGATGTCAATTATTGCGAGTATCTTGAGCTTTGTTACGAGTATCTCGGGTTTTGGAAAATGGCGCGGAGCAAATTCTCGAACATGTGCGGGGAAAGTGCCGATGTCGAATATGCCGACCTTTGTTCAAGCAGTTCCGACCTTTTCGGGTGCGTGGGATTGCGGAACAGGCATTATTGCGTGTTGAACCGGCAATATTCTAAAGAGGAATACGAAGCCCTTATTCCGAAAATAAAATCGCATATGGACGCGATGCCTTTCGCGGGGAAAAACGGGAGAGTGTACAAATACGGCGAATATTTTCCCGCCGAGCTTTCGCTCCTTGCGTACAACGAGTCTGTTGCGCAGGATTTTTTCCCGCTCACGTACAAGGAAGTTGTGGCGGCGGGTTTCGTGTGGAAAGAGCCGGAACGCCGGAATTATGCAGTTACCATGCAATCCGCCGATGTTCCCGCACGCATTGAGGACGTGCGGGATTCTATTCTCGAGCAGATTCTTGAGTGTGCAACAGCCAGCCCCGACGCCTCGGGCGCGCGCGCCGAGGGTCAGGGTCCCGACCCGGAGGCGTCGGGATGCACCACTGCATTCCGTATCATTCCCGCCGAGTTCCAATTCTATCGCCGCATGAAGCTGCCCCTTCCGCGCCTTTGTCCGAATTGCCGTCATTATTCCCGTCTTGCGAAGAGGAATCCGCTGAAGCTTTGGCACCGCCGTTGCATGTGCAGCGGGGCAAAGAGCCAAGGGAAAATAACGTATAGCGACACCTCGGAGCATTTCCATAAAAACACGGCTTGCCCGAATGAGTTCGAAACAAGCTTCGCACCTGAAAGAACGGAGATCGTGTATTGCGAAGCTTGCTATCAAGCGGAAGTCGCATGAGTGATTGAATTTTGGTACACTTATTTCCATGTCGAAGAATAAAGATAGGTGTGGGATGGGTAATCGTGGCGGGACCGAACTCCTCGTTATGCGGGGTGTGATATACTTTTACCAATGCAACGTTCTCTCTATTGGGTGGGGCTGGGCGTTCTCGCAATCGGCGTTGCAACGATGTTTTTCTCGCCCACACCCCGCGCGGCGTCGCGCAAGGCACGGGGATTCAGAGCGCACGCGGTACGGGAGGGTGTGAGACGCGCGATGCGGCGGGGAAATGCCTTTCCGCCCCCGACCAGCCCGCGAATATAAAAATTGCTCCCGTCTGCGAGACAAACCGCAGTATTTCCGCAATACCCTTCCATCGTTATAACCAGCTCACATGGAAGGCGGTAGAGGGAGCGACTTCGTATAAAGTGTACCGTGCGCAGGCAACCGATAATGACTGGACATTGCTGAAAGAGATACCGGGAAGCCCGCCCACGACCGCCCACAAGGATGGGCCTTATCCTTCCCCGGGAATCAACACCGACTGGCACTACACCGTCACCTGCACCTTGCCATTTGAATCCGGACACTCTGCTATCGTGAGAGCATGAGAAAAAAAGAATCGGGGCCATCTCTCGGCTGCGGAGCGGGTGGAAATTGGGTATCTGCGGGAGAAGGGATACTCGGGACGTGCCATCGCCCACGCCATGAGGCGGGGAAAATCATCTATTGCGGATGAGTGTGTGCGGAACCGGACGCACGGTGTCTATGACCCCCGCAAAGCCCACCACAAGGCATATGTCGGGAGAAAATATGCAAAATATCAGGGGATGCGCATCGTGCACCACCCTCCTCTCCGCGAGTATGTGGAGCAGATGCTCATGGATGACCTCTCTCCTGAAGCGGTGGCAGGACGGCTTCGCCACCTTCCCCATCTTCCCCGCGTCTCCTCCCGCACCTTCATCGACAAGAGACCTTTGTATATCAATACCCGCAGACAGGTGGGCGATGCGGAAGCCGATTTCATCGCATCAGGGAAAAACGGCAAGGGCATGCTTCTTGTGGTGGTGGACCGGAAGACGCGAGCGTCCTTTCTGGAACGCATCCTTCCCGCCACCATTCCCCGCATGGAAACAGCATTCCTGCGCATCAAGGGAAGATTCCCCGAACTCCGCACGCTCACCACGGACAACGATATTCTCTTCCGGCACCATGCGCGGCTTGCCGCCCTCCTCCATGTTCGCATCTTCTTCTGTCACCCCTATCATGCGTGGGAGAAAGGGAGTATTGAAAACGTGAACAAAGTCATACGGCGGGATATCCCCAAGGGAAGCGACCTTTCTCGCTACCCACCCTCTGCTTTCCGTGCGCTTGAAGCGAAGCTCAACCGCAGGCCGATGAACGTCCTGCGCTATCGCACCCCCTCCGAGATGCTCGCGCGGCATCGTGCCCGAAAACAACAACGCCCCAATGAGGGGTGTCCGGATTGAGGGGTCTGGGTGCCCCGTTTTCAGCCCGCGATATTATGCGACATATACGGAAATACCGCAATAGGGCCAGCGGAAACCCTTGCGGCATAAGGGTTTGAGGGGCGGGAGTCCCCAGATTGCGCACATCCCGTTAGAGGCAGAGGCACGCTAGAGCCATTAGAATTTAGCCATTAGAACTTAGGGGGCGATTGATACCTCGGGTGCTCTCGTGGTAGGATGCGCGTATGGCAACTATCACAATTCCAAAGCATCTTGCGGGGAAAGACCTTCTCCTTGTGCCTAAGGAGGAATACGAGGCGTTGCAAGAACGCGCCCGTTTTGCGCCGCCGCGCAAATACAAAACGGTTTCCATGACCGCGGCGCAGCGGCGCACGTTTGAAAAAGCGGAAAAAAACTTCGCGGCAGGAAAAACTCTTTCCCTTGATGCATTCAGGCGAAAGCTGGGAGTTAGAAATTGAGCCGGACGTGTATCGGACAACCAAGCGCTGGTCACCGGATGATAAGCGAAGGGTCTTTGAGGCGGTTCGCTCGCTTGCGGACAATCCCTACGCAGGCGATATAGAGAAGTTGAAAGGGGAAGAAAACCGTTGGCGCCGGAGAATTGGTGCATACAGGATATTTTATCGAGTGTATCAGCAGAGCCGAAAAGTCCTCGTGGCGCAGGTTAAACGGCGCGGTTCGCATACCTACTGAATCATGTCTTTGAGAAGTATCGTTTTCTTTTTATCGAGCGGGGGGGATATTTTACGTCTCGGCGGCACTTTCTGTTTCGTGCCGCGAATTCTATCAAAGTAGTACCCCTTCCTATACGTGAACCGGCACTTTTCCGTATCCTCTCTTATCCATTTTTGTTCTTGCCTCGTTTTATATTCCTCTCGTTTCACGTAGCAGTGCCCCCAAATTCCGTATCGTTTCTCAAACGAAATTTCAGCGAGTCGGTTATTGACTATCGCGAAGCACCACCCGCTCTTGAGTTGCGGCCTTTTTACCCTCGTCATTTATCGTTTCAGGTTATCTTCCTGATTTTCAACAAACCACACGAAGAATTCATAAAAGAGCCAGGATTTGCAGACCGCGCAGTCCAAGGAAATTTTATCCTTGCCGATGTGGCCGCACCGGCGGCCGTAATTTTTGAGGATAAAACGCTTTATGAGCTTGAGGTGTGCGTTATTAAGCGCGATAAATTTTGCGTCAGTCATCGTTAATGAAACGCTTCTTGATGAGAAGGAGTTACGGGTATGGCGGGAAGCGCACTTCTTGCGCGGCATTCAGGAAGCGTTGCGTTCCATAATAGGAAGTCAGCGTATGTCCTTTGCTCTTACGCGTCAAGAAAAACCCTTGCGGCATAAGGGTTTGAGGGGCGGGAGTCCACAGATTGTGCACAATTTACCGCGACGGGTTTTATCGGCAGGCAAGTTGTAAGAAACAGGGTTGGGGAGTATACTGGAATATATATGAATACGAAAACGTTCCTCGGTATTCTCATCGTGTGCGCATTCGCCGGTATGGCGGTGTTTGGGGCGTTCGCGATGTCTCACAGCATGGGAGAAATCAATTGTCTTGCACGGACTGCCGCAGGCGGGAACGCGTGTCCCGGGATTGCGGGAACGGCGGTAGTCGCGGCATTCCATCTAAATTTGCTCAAAAGCTTTTCTGCGGCAAATATCATAACGTGGGCAGGGCTTTTGCTTCTTATTGTTATGGCATTCGGCGCGGTGCTTCCGGAGCTCGTCGCGCCGCCTCCCGTGGCGCGGTTCGCGGCGGCGCTCCATGGGATGCATCCGCTCCGGCAACGCGCACCGCGTTTCTATCGCTGGCTCACGCTTCGTGAGCGGCGCGTTTTTTCGCTTTCCTAAGGGTTTTTGTACACAGCCGAATCGTGGTCGCGATTTGGCGCGTACGGAGCTTGTTGGGGAAGCGATTTTTGGTGTGCGCTTACAAAATGGAAAACTCAAAAAATATACTGGTTGGCATTGCGTTTGTGGTAGTAGTGGTGGGGGCATTGTTCGTGTGGGGAGGGGCGCAACCGAAGGAAAACCAGACGGCGAGCATTGTGAAGACGGGCGCCTCCGCGCTCCGCGCGGATGAGGCGCAGTTCTCGTTCGGGAGCGTTTCGATGCGCGCGGGGAAGGTGTCGCACGAGTTTAAGGTGCGCAACACGGGCACCGCTCCGGTAAAGGTGACGAAGCTTTACACGTCGTGTATGTGTACCGTGGCGCGGCTTACGACCGCAGAGAAAAAAGTGGGTCCGTACGGCATGCCTGGGCACGGGTTTATTCCGGGGATTGATGCGGCGGTAGCTCCGGGTGAAGAGGCGACGGTGGAGGCGGTGTTTGACCCTGCGGCGCACGGGCCCGCAGGCATCGGGAAGATCGAGCGGGTCGTATATCTCGAAACCGACGATGGTACTCCGGTCGAATTCGCGTTTTCTGCGGACGTAACGCCGTAAGAATCTCATGACGAAACGTTTTTGGATTGTGCTGGGAATTGCGGTAGTGCTCATCGGCGGCGCCTTTGTGCTCAAGGCGGGGAACTTCGGGGCGGATGCGCTCTGGAGCGTGTCACAGGGAGGGAAATGGCTCTTGCCGCTCGTCCTCGTCGCGGCGGTCTTAGACAGCATCAACCCGTGTGCATTCTCGGTTTTGATTCTCACGATCGCATTCTTGGTGAGCCTGCAAAAAGAACGCGCGCGGATTCTCTGGATCGGCGGGTTCTATATCCTCGGGGTTTTTGCGGCGTACTTCTTGATCGGCGTGGGGCTCTTGCAGGCGCTTCACCTTTTCAACACGCCGCACTTTATGGCGAAAGCGGCGGCTTCCCTCATGGTTGCGGCGGGACTCTTGAGCTTGGTGAATCACTTCTTCCCGTCGTTCCCGATAAAACTCAAAATTCCCGGCATCTCGCATAAGCCGATTGCCGCGCTTATGGAGCGTTCCTCGCTTCCCGCGGCGTTTCTCCTGGGGGGGCTTGTGGGAGTATGCGAATTCCCGTGCACGGGGGGTCCGTATCTCCTTATCCTGGGACTTCTGCACGATGCGCGGACGTATGCGAGCGGCATGGGATACCTTGCGCTCTACAACTTCATCTTCATCCTTCCCCTTATCCTGATTCTTGTGCTGGGGAGCGATGCGGGCGTGCTGGGGCGCCTCCAGGAGTGGAAAAAACGCGAAACGGGTAATATGAGGTTGTGGGGAGGAATCGGGGCGGTTCTCCTCGGGTTGTCAATTTTCCTTCTTTAGTGACATGACACAAGAAGAACGGTTTGCGGAAGTGGTAAAAAAGGTGGAAGGGCTTAAGCGCTCCGGCACGGTGGACCTCTCGACCGAAGAGGATTTGAGCGTTGCGGTGATGAATCTTATCAGTTTGGAGGAGCATATGTTTTTCACGAACGCGAAGACCCAGAAACCCGAGTACCTTGCGCTGCTCGGAGAAGTGCGCGAGATGCGGAAGGAGCTTTTGGGGAAAATGGTTTCGCGCCACGAGGGGGAGACGTGGTGCATTACGAAGCACCTCCTTGCCACGACGATGCGTCTTATGGAGGTGGGTACGAAGCTGAATGGCGACGGCAAAAAGGCGGAGGCCAAAGAGATGTTCGACCGCGCATACAAAACATACTCGATGTTTTGGGCGCTGCGGCTGAAACTTATCGACCCGTCGGGTTTCAAAGAGGCGGCAAAGGCCGAGAAACCTTGGACCTTCGGCGATATCGTGAATAAATTGGTCGATTGCTGCGACGAGTAACTCTATATGCAAAAGCAAACGCTTATGGGGCTTGGGTTCGTGGTGGTGGTGGCGGCGGGAATAGGATGGTTGCTTTGGAATCCCGCTCCGGCGAGCGGGACGTACGACGCATTCGCGCAGTGCCTTGCGGAGAAAAAATTTACGATGTATGGTGCAAACTGGTGCTCGCATTGCCAAAATGAGAAGCGCACTTTCGGGGATTCGTTCCGGCTTGTCCCGTACGTGGAGTGTCCGGTGGAGCGTGTGCGGTGCGCGGCGGAAAAAATAGAAGGATATCCCACATGGATTACGGGAAGCGGGGAACGGCTTGTGGGCGAGCAGGGATTGCGGAAGCTCTCCGAGGCAAGCGGGTGCAAACTCGCGAGTCCGGTACAATAATCAATCATTACTATGTGGAATTACTATGGGGATCATATGTGGGGATGGGGCATGTTCGGGCCGCTCATGATGGTGGTCGTTTGGGCGGCGATTATCCTCTTCGTCGTGTGGCTCGTGCGCGAGGCGCGCGGCACGCGCGGGGAGCGGAATGCGTCCGCGCTTGAAATCCTCAAAGAGCGCTACGCGAAAGGGGAAATTGAGCGGAAAGAGTTCGAGGAGAAGAAGAGGGATTTAGAGTCGTAGCAACATACTTTTCGAAAACAATGGAACAAGACACAGTGGATAATAAAAAAGGAGCGGGCAGCTCGTTTCTTCCGGCGAGCATCGTCGCGGCAGCGGTTATCCTCGGCGGGGCGTGGATATACACGACGGGCATGAAGGCGACGCCGGCATCCCCGGGCGCGAAGAGCAGTGCCGCCGTTCTTAATTCGGCCGCGGGTCATGAGGGCGGTGCCCTTGCTCCGCAAGAGGTGAAATTGCCTATTGCGTGGGGCGACCTCGGCGCAAAACTTGTGGGCGCGGGCGTGATTGACCGGGAAGCGTTCGATGCAATTTACGCCGCGCGGGGAGGCATGCCGGAGCGGGAGCGGAAGTTGCTCACCGGGCTGGATAACGGGAACCTGACGATTGACCGAAACAGTGCAGGCGTTCTTTTGAACATTTTCTGGGCGCTGGGGCTAGGCAACAAAAACCGGATTTTGGAGGAAGGACCGATGATGGACCCGCGGTATGGCGGCGCGGGACGGTTCGCCTCGACTGGCGGATGGACGCTTGCAAAGGGAGATGCAATGCAACATTACAGCAAACATGCATTTTTCACGCTCACCGAAGAACAGCAAGCGCGCGTGGAGGGGGTGGCAAAAAATGTCTATCGTCCGTGCTGTGACAACTCCACATACTTTCCCGACTGCAACCACGGCATGGCGATGCTGGGACTTTTGGAATTCCTCGCGTCGGGAGGCGCTACAGAGGAGGAAATGTACCGCGCGGCGCTCGCGGTGAACGCATTTTGGTTTCCGAACGAGTACGCGACGATTGCGAAGTACCTCACGTCGCGGGGTGGAGCTCCCGCAAATGCAAACCCGAAGGAGATTCTGGGCGTGGATTACTCAAGCATTTCCGGCTTCCGGAGTATTGCGAGCCGCATCCCGCGCGAGGAAAGTCAGCCAACCGGCGGGTGCGGGGTGTGATGCCCAACATTACTGAACACTGAACTATAATGAAAAATTTTTTCAGACTCGCAAAACGCGGAAGGTGGATTCTGGGGACAGTGGCAGCCATTGGACTCATTGGGTGGTACGTTGCAACCCGTCCTCCGGTTCCCGAAGGAGAAGTTCTTGCGCGAAGGGGCTTGCATTGGCATCCTGAACTCGCCATCTACGTGAAAGGCGCCAAGCAAGAAATCCCGTCGGGTTTAGGTCTCGGCATTGTCGAGCAGAGCGTCCACACGCATGACGCTACCGGCCAGATACACTTGGAATTCCTGGGGCGAGTTCTTAAAGACGATGTGAAACTGGGCTCATTCTTCAAAGTGTGGGGTAAGGATATGCGGTCTTTCGGCGCGAATATGAAGATGACGGTGAATGGGGAAGAGAACACCGAGTACGAGAGCTACCTCATGCGCGACAAGGATAAAATTGAGTTGCGTTTTGACTAAAAGTTATACACAGGCAGATAGTTGACATATAGGATATAGGGGCATACCCTATACGCATGGTCAACCAAAAACTCAAGAAGCGCGCGGTGCACCGCGCGAAGATTCTTGAGGGGCAGATGCGGGGGCTTGCGCAAGCGATTGAGGAAGAGAAGTATTGTGTAAACCTACTTCTGCAGTCGCTCTCTATCCAGAAATCGCTCAAGAGTCTCGATGCGCTGCTTCTCGAAAACCATCTTCGCACGCATGTGAAGCATCAGTTGTCGCACGCGGGGGAAGAGGAGAACGCCGTCAAAGAACTCATAAAGGTCTACACGCTGTCGAATAAATAATCCCATGGAATCAGGTTTTGATTATACGGTTACGACCGCCAAGGAGTTTGATGCGGCGGCCAAGAGCGCGGAGGAGGCAGTCGTAAAAGCCGGTATGCGGGTGCTCCACATCCACGATGTGCAAAGAGCGCTCGGAGAAAAGGGATTTGCGCGAGCCCCCTTCAAAATCATTGAGTTCTGCAATGCGCGCTACGCGAGCGCGTTTTTGGAGGCCGACATGCGGCTCGGGCTGTGCATGCCGTGCAAGGTCAACGTGTATGTGAAGGATGGTACCACGGTTATCTCCGGCATGCGGCCCGTGGTGTTGCGGCACTTTTTCCCGAAGGCGGAGTTGGGCAGCTTGCCGGAAGAGATTGATGCGCTTGTGAGGACTATCGTCGATACTGCTGCGCAATAATATCTATGCCAAGTAATATCAGCAAAGAGTTAAAAAAGGTCGGCATGCACATTGAGCCGGAAGAAAAGGCGCTTGATGTGATCTGCGGCATGGAGGTTGATTCGGCGAATACACAATTTCATGCCGAGCATCACGGGGAGGTCTTTTATTTCTGTTCTAAAACGTGCAGGGAGCACTTCGTCAATGACCCCGAAAAATATGTCGGTTAATTAATCAAAATAACACATGGGACAACTGTCGCTTAAGTTATACGGTTGGAAGTGCGTACTGGGTGCGGAAGTCGCATATGTCATTTGTCTTGTTGGCGGGTTTCTTCCGCTCCGAAGCGCGAGAGGAGTAGAGCTGCACCACTCGCTTTTTGAGACGTTGCCGGGATTTACATGGATTAGTCCCGGGAGTGTGCTCCTTGGCGCGGTCTATATGTTTGTCTTCGCCTGGCTCTTCGGGTGGTACTACGTGTGGATGCACAATTCCAGCTTGGTAAGAAAATAACCGCTATGCACGAGCACGAAAACAACAGTAAAAACGGCGGGCATAAGGGCATCCTGTGGATGATGATTCCTTGTCTCCTCCTGTTGGGTTTTGTACTTCTTGGCGGGGATACGTTGTCTTCAAACGGGTACCTCTGGCCAATTCTTATCGGTATTTTTGTCGTCGCACATGTCTGGATGATGTTCAAGGGCCACGGCGGGCACGGCGGCGACTCCGGCCGGGAGCGCCGGGAAGACGAGCCTCATACTCACTAACCGCTATGCCGTCCTCTCCCGCGTATGGTCTCTGGCCGCTTGTTATCGTGAGTTCGCTGGTCTCGGTCATTTTCGCATTTAGTTTTACGAGGCCGAAAAAAGTTCGCGACTGGCGTTCATTGGGGGTGTTCTCGGCGTTCATGGTTGCGTTGTTCATGGAGATGTACGGATTTCCGCTCACCATCTACTTTCTTTCCGGGTGGCTCACCGCGACATTTCCCGGCATGGATATTTTCTCGCACAATTCCGGGCATCTCCTTGAAGACCTGTTTGGGTGGGGCGGCGACCCGCACTTCGGACCGTTCCATATTGTGAGCTACGTGTTTATCGGTTATGGCTTTATGCTTATCGTCCGCGCGTGGGAGGTGCTCTATACGGCCCAAAAAAGTCATACGCTCGCAACCGCCGGTCCCTATGCGCGCATCCGCCATCCGCAGTATGCGGGGTTTGTGCTCATCATGTTTGGGTTCCTTCTGCAGTGGCCGACGCTTCTTACGCTCATCATGTTCCCCGTACTGGTCTGGATGTATATAAAATTGGCGAAAAGCGAAGAAGCCGATGCGGAGAAAGAGTTCGGTGACGCGTGGAGCGTGTACGCGAAAGAAACACCGGCGTTCATTCCTAAATGGGATACGTCGAAGGTCGCAACATCCCCACTAAAATAAAAAACGGTATCGTTATGTTCTACATCGACCCGGTCTGTAAAAAGAGGTTGCGGAAAAAAGAGGAGTACGCCATTTTGAAGTACGGCGGCAACGTATATCATCTCTGCTGCAAAACATGCAAGGAAGAGTTTCAAAAGAGTCCCCTGCAGTATATCCCCGAAGGCAATTCTGTAGAAAAAAATAACCCATGAATGCAGTGCATGAACCGCAATTTGCATGGGCGTTATGGAGCGCACTTCTCATAATTATTTGGGGAGTCATCTATGTGCTCTTGAAAAGCAGGGAGAGTAAAAAAGAGATGCTCACGGTCAGTTTATGGACTTCTCTTTTAGGATTCACCGAACCCTTGTTCGTGCCCGAGTATTGGAACCCGCCGTCCTTGTTCGACTTGGCTCACCGGACCGGCTTTGATATTGAGAGTCTGGTTTTCGCATTTGCGCTCGGCGGCATCGTGGCCGTGCTCTACGAGCGGATTTTCCCCGCGGCGCATAAGCACCTGCCTGTGCAGGCGCGCCATACGTTACATCACCGCTATCATCTTTGGGCGTTGCTTGCCGCGCCAATCGTTTTTATCGTCCTCTCGCTTACCACTTCTCTTAACCCAATCTACATATCTGTGTTCTCCTTAGTTCTCGGTGGCATCGCCACATGGTATTGCCGACCGGACTTGAAAAAGAAAATGATTACAAGCGCGTTTCTTTTTCTCGGGCTTTATTTTGTGTATTTTTTCACGCTCATCGCAATGTATCCCGGGTATGTTGTGCAAGTCTGGCGGCTTGATGCTATTTCGGGGATTCTCATCGCGGGCATACCGTTTGAAGAGCTGCTCTTCGCGATTTCTTTCGGGTTTTATTGGTCAAGCGTGTATGAGCACGTAACATGGCGCAAAGTATCTGCAAAGGTCGCATAAAGAATAATAACTATATCCATGAAATCATACGAAAAGTTATTGCTTGCAAGCGTAGGGCTGGTGGGCGCGTCGGCGAAGGGAGCGAAGCGGCTTGTGCGGGCAATTTCGGCGAAAATTCCGAGGAGAGAGGCAAAAGAGGCGTTCGCCGCGCTTGTTGCGGAGGGTGAGGCGAGCAGGCGCGCGTCGGTGCGGGAGTTGAAGGTGTTGCTCAAGAAGGTGTTGCGGGAGCTTGATGTCCCGACGCGGAGCGAATTCGCGGCATTGAAGAAAAAGGTCGAGAGTATTGCGCAATAAAAACGTTGCGGTATGGCACAACGCATTACAGGCTATGTTTGGTTCATTGTTTAAAAAATTAAAAAATGTACCGCAGAAGGGAACTCTGAAAGATCCGGTGTGCGGCATGCAGGCAACCGACGGGGTTACATTTTCGTACAAAGGACACCTGTACGCTTTCTGTTCCGATCATTGCCGCCAGGAGTTTCAAAAAAATCCCGAGCGGTACGTCAAAGAGTGATTATGGCGCATGTTTCCGCAAAGCCGGTTCTCTACGGCACGCTCGCGAGCGCGGTGCTCCTCGGCGTGTACTTCGGGATTCTCACGCTCGTTTCGGGGTGGGGCTTCGCGCAAAGCCAGTTCTTTTCCTTCTGGTACTTTATAGTGAGTTTGGCGGCCGGATTCGGCGTCCAAGTGGGGTTGTATGTATATCTCAAAACGCTCGTTGCGGGCGGGAGCGGCAAAGTGCTGGGAGTAACCGGCGCCACTTCCACTGCGGCGATGGTGTCGTGTTGCGCGCATTACCTCGTGAACATCCTCCCGATTCTCGGCGCGGTCGGTATCGTCACCTTCGCCGCGCAGTATCAGATCGAGTTTTTCTGGGTTGGCATCATATTTAATTTCGGCGGCATCGCCTATATTGCGAAGAGGACTTTCCAGTTCAGAAGTACATGAAATATGCACCGTACATAATCGCCGGACTGGTTGCTGTGGTGCTCGTTTTGAGCGGAGTTTCGAAAAACCGTGAACCGCTTCAGACGAGCGGTGAATTGCAGGCCTCGCAACCCGCGAGCACGGCGCCGCGTAGTTGGGAAACGAAAACCGACAGTCAGTCGCCGGTAACAATCAAAGTTACCCCGATAGAATTCGGTACAAGCGCGAACATATGGCGGTTTGATGTTGTTTTTGACACTCACTCCGGAAGTTTGGATGATGCTGTGGTGCAAGTTGCAGTTCTCGTGGATGATAAGGGAAATACATATCAGCCGACGGCGTGGGAGGGTCCCGGCCCCGGCGGGCACCATCGCGAAGGGACACTTATGTTTAATCCGATTCAGCCAACGCCGCAATATGTCGAGTTAAAAATCAAAAACGTCGGTGGAGTCCCCGAACGTTCGTTCAGGTGGGATGTACGGTAATATGAAAAAAGGAATTTTCAAAATTCGCGGCATGGATTGCGCGAGTTGCGCGGCGACTATAGAAAAGGCGGTTTTACAATTGCCGGGGACCGCGCGCGCGCAGGTCAATTTCGCCGCCGAGACCCTTTTGGTTGAATTCGATGAAACGCGGATACGCGCCGATGACTTTGCCAAGGTGGTGCGCGATGCCGGTTACGAGCTTGCGGGTGAGGGAGGGACGGGCGCGGAACGGAACCCCGTGCCCGGGACGCACGAGGCAGCGGGCGCGGGAGGAAGGGAATTTTTGGCATTGAGGGTTATCGGCATGGATTCGCCTCATTGCGCCATGGTGGTGGAGAAAGCGGTAACAACCCTTCCGGGCATTGAAAAAATCGAGGTTGACTACAGTAACGCGCGCGCCAAGGTGGCGTTCAACGCGCGTGCCGTTACGCCGGAGCAGATAGAAAAAGTGATTGACGACGCCGGCTACGAAGCGGTGCGGGAAACATCGGAAGCGCAGGATTTGCTCGAGAGGGAAAAGCAGGAACGAGAGCGGGAGCTGTCCGCGCTGAAGAGAAAAATAATCGTCGGGGCGGTTCTTTCCGCCGCGATATTTTTGGGCAGTTTCCCGGAGTGGTTTCCGTTCATGCCGGCAATCGCGAATGATTACTGGGTGCTCCTCGCGCTCACCACGCCGGTGCAGTTTTGGGTGGGCGCCCGTTTCTACAGCGGCTTGAAAATCCTCTTTAAATACCGGACGGCCGATATGAATACCTTGATTGCCGTGGGGACGCTCTCCGCTTATTGCTACAGCGCCGCCGTCGCTTTCTTCCCGGCATTCTTCAGCCAGGGCGGCGTGAAACCCGCCGTTTATTTCGATACGTCAGCTGTCATCATTACGTTGATTCTCCTCGGGCGCTACCTTGAAGTGCTCGCCAAAGGCAAAGCTTCGGACGCCATCAAGAAGCTTATGAAGCTTTCGGCGAAAACCGCGCGCGTTATCCGCGACAACAAGGAGCAGGAAATTCCGATTGAGGAGGTGCAGGTCGGCGACCGCGTCGTGGTGCGTCCCGGCGAAAAGATTCCGGTGGACGGCGAAGTGGTGGAGGGAAGGTCGTCGGTGGACGAATCGATGGTAACCGGCGAGAGCATGCCGGTCGGCAAGAACGTCGGCGCGAAGGTCATCGGCGCAACCATCAATCAGACCGGTTCATTTACGCTCGCCGCGACAAGAGTTGGGAAAGACACTGTGCTCTCGCAGATTATCAAGATGGTGGAGCAGGCCCAGGGGTCCAAGGCGCCGATTCAGAGGTTAGCCGACTTGATCGCTTCTTATTTTGTGCCGGTGGTGTTCGTGGTGGCAATCGCGACGTTCGCGGTCTGGCTCGCGTGGGGGCCGGAGCCGGCATTCACCTTTGCGCTCGTGAATTTTGTGGCCGTGCTCATCATTGCCTGCCCGTGCGCATTGGGGCTTGCGACGCCCATGGCGATGATGGTGGGCATCGGCCAGGGCGCGGGGAAAGGCATTTTAATCCGGGAAGCGGCGGCGTTGGAAATTGCCCGCGCCGTCGGCGCGATTATTGTGGACAAGACGGGAACGCTCACGCAGGGGAAGCCGGCGGTCACCGACATCGTGCCTTTTGCGAAGATGCAGAATCCGGAATCCCGCATGCTACGGATGGCGGCAAGCTTGGAGCAAAAGTCGGAGCACCCTCTGGGGAGAGCGGTCATTCAGGCCGCCGCGAGCGTGGGGCAGAAATCGTCTCACCCGTTGGACCGGGCAATCAAAGAGGAGGCATCCGAAGAGAATGTCGGATTGTTCGCAGTGTCCGACTTCGAGGCGATACCCGGCAAAGGGATTAAGGGGCATATCGTACAAGACGGCAGGAACGTGTTGGCTGCGTTGGGCAACCGGGAACTTTTAAAATTGTTCAACGTGAGCCCCGAACCCGTTGAAGCAGCCATGCAGGCGCTTGAGTCCGAAGGCAAGACAGTCGTTGTCCTTATCGAAGAGGGGCAGATTGCGGGGCTTATTGCCATCGCCGACGTGGTGAAGCCGGAAGCCAAAGAAACGGTGGCGCTTCTCAAAGCTGCGGGTTTGGAGATTTGGATGATTACGGGAGACAACGAGCGGACCGCCCGGGCGGTCGCCGCGCAGGTCGGCATTGACCACGTGATGGCGCACGTACTGCCCGAGCACAAAGCCCAAAAAGTGGCGGAGCTCCAGAAGTCGGGCAAAAAGGTGGCGATGGTCGGCGACGGCATCAACGACGCGCCGGCGCTGGCGCAGGCGGATTTGGGCATCGCGATGGGCGAAGGCACCGATGTGGCGATGGAATCGGCGGGCATTACGCTCATGCGGGGGGACCTACGGCTCATACCGGAGCTCTTCGCGCTTTCGCGGAGGACGCTGCGCATCGTCAAGCAGAATCTTTTCTGGGCGTTTTTCTACAACACGGCGTTCATTCCGGTTGCCGCCGGCGCGCTTTATCCGTTGTTCGGGGTGCTGCTGAATCCGGTCCTCGCCGCCGCCGCCATGGCGTTTTCGTCGCTTTCGGTGGTGCTGAATTCATTGCGGCTCAAGGCGGGACGCGGATACGCGGAACGCCGCGCGTGAAGCAAAAGGTCGAACGGAGTGAATGCATCAACATACAACGACATGAACCAAAATTTGGGAAGGGTAGACAGGATTTTGCGTTTTGCGCTGGCATTCTGGTGGCTCGGTCCGGTTGCGCCCCAGTATGATGCGGAATGGGCCACGGTCCTCATCGCCGTGGTCGGCTGGATCGCGCTTGCCGAGAGCTTTCTTGGCTGGTGTTGGCTTCACCGGTTGTTCGGTATCGAGAACAAAGATTAATAGCCATGTTCAACATTTTCAAGGAGAAATGCCCCGTCTGTAAGATGGAGCTCCAGAAAGGGAAAACGTACCCGGAGGGGTACGGCAAAAAGTTCTGCTCGGAAAACTGCAAGGAAGAATACCGCAAGAAATTGCCGCAGGAGCAGTCCGATGCCTCCCACGGCTGTTGCCACTAAGAGCGAGTGGGGGTGGCGAGAAGGTATTCATAAATAATGCACCGACTTTGGCACTCGCGGAAGTCGGTGCATGCGGCGCACTCTGAAGGCAATAAATATGAGGAATATGCTAAGTTGCTAAAGAAAACGAACACAAATATGGATGTTGCAAAGATAAGAAAACTTTTTACGGAGCGGGCATGGCTTTATGACATCGGGATTACAATTCTCCGACATTCGGAGACGCTCCGAGATTTTTTCCGGTCGAGGAATCTTCTCTCTCCGGGTATGAAAGTGCTCGATGTCGGTTGCGGAACCGGAGCGTTTCTTCGGGCACTTTTTGACCTCGCGCGAGAGAAAGGGATTGTAGGTATCGGCTGGTACGGATTTGACCTGACTCCCAAGATGCTTGAGCGTTTCCAGATGTGGCTTGCACGGCATCCGTCTGTGGGAAAGGTGAGCCTTGCCGTTGCGGATTTTCTTCGCCTCAAGGAACAGTTGCCGCCAGACTGGAAAAACTTTGACCTTATCGTGTGCCAGGGGTTGGATTACGCTCCGCACGAGCGTCTCACCGAGGTACTCTCAAATTTAAAGCTATTGCTCAAACCGGATGGGAAATTTGTACTTGTCATTTGTAGCAAAAGCATCATGGCGAGGATTCTCGGGAAGTGGATGTGGGGTGGAAATTTGTTTACGGAAGAAGAAGTCCTCCGCGCATTCGATGAAGTAGGATACGAACCCCCCTCTTTACGCGCGAAATTCTCCACATGGGGGCTTGCCTTTGAAACGAGACCGAGAACAGCGGGGGATAATCGAAATAAGCACAGTGAATAGAAAAATGGCTTTTGTCGGCAAGCACGTTTTTTGTCATGGTGAGCGCAGTGTTTTTACACAGACGGAACTATAAATGTTCATGAAAATAAGCACTGACTCTAATCGTTTGTATTCGGGAATTGCGAAAATGTACGATATCAGTTTATGGCTTTCCGGCTATAAATTAGCGGTCAGCTACTTTATTGGGCTTATTCCGTTTGACCGAAAAGCAGAAATAAAAGTGCTTGACGCCGGTTGTGGCACGGGCCTTTATGCCTTTGCTTTCCTCAAGCGATTCCCGAATGCGTTTGTCCAAGCTTTTGATGTAAGCGCCGATATGGCTGCGGTCATGAAAAACACAGTGCGCGAAAAAAATCTGGAGAGCCGAGTGAAAGTGTTGACGGGAGACATAACCAAGCCGCTTCCCTATCAAAGCGAGCAATTTGACCTTATTATGACTGGTGGGGTTTTGGAGTACGTTGATCCCGCAGTAACGGTCAAAAACCTTTCTTTCTATCTCAAAAAGGGCGGGTATTTTCTTAACTCGCCAGTTAAGGATAGTTGGCTTGGAAGAACAGTGGCACAACTCTACAGATTTCAGCTGCATTCACGCAGTACCAACATCAATGCGTTCACGCATAATGGATTTGTCATGGAAGGCATGCGAAGTTTTCCCGTAATTAAAGAAGTGCATATATTCAAAAAGCTATGACCCGAAAACTGCAAAAATTATTTCTGTTGTCTATCCCGTTGTTTATTGTCCACGGCGTAGAAGAAATTCTGACCGGCTTCTACAATATTGATTCGCATGCGGCGTTTCTGTTCGGCGGTTTGGCAAAGTTGCCCAATATGCAAGCTTTGTTTGTGCTGTTTCAAATTATGCTCTGGCTCGTGCTCGTTATCAGTTATCTGCTTCTCCTTGGACCCAAATGGCAGCTGCGCCTTATGTTTGTTCCAGGACTGATTTTTATCTATGAATTACACCACTTGTATAAAGCCATTGAGGTGGGAGGTTACTATTCGGGATTGATCACTGCCTTGGCGTTTCCCGCGATAGGCTTTTTCTTTTGGAAGGAATTACTGCAAAGCTACAAAACCTTATCACTACGTGAGGGCTAGGGGTAAAACATAGAGCGCTTGTTTACAAACGGCTCGATGAGTAGCTTATTTGTTCCAAAATCCGACTTTGACCGTAAGAACTCGGCTATTTCACAACACGCCGCCGAAGACGGCAAGCGCCGCGCTTTTATTTGTGGGGCGGTGGATAATTTTTGGCTTTACCCCTTTATTCACAGGTGTGGGTGTTTGCACGGGTAGCGGGCGGGGAGTATAGTGGAGAAGTAGTTAAGAAATTTCGAAACTATGAAGACAAAAAAATCACGAGCGAAGTCCCCGTTCCCGAAGGCTGTGTATCAGCGGAATGCGCATCTTTATAAAATGCTTGCGAATCCCAAGCGGCTTGAGATTCTGAATATTTTGAAGACTCACGAAGTTTCCGTTGACGAACTGTCGAAACTTCTCGGTGTTTCCAAGGCGAACATGTCGCAGCATTTGGCGCTTCTCCGCTACGCGCGCGTGGTGCGGGTGCGAAAGAGTGGGCTGAATGTCTATTACACGATTGCGGATCCCCGGATTGTGGAGCCGTGCCGGATTCTTAAAGATTTGTGGAGTGGACCCGCCCCCGTGGCGAGCCCGCTCTAGTACAATTTGATTTTCATGGAACACGTGTCGGTACCCGTCGGTGCGCATAAGCAGAACAAGAGCGCGAAAGCGCCCTTTATCGAAAGATACTTTACGCACGAAGGTGCGCATCCTTTCGATAAAGTTGCATGGACGACCCGGAAGGTGACGGTGCGCGGGACGAACGGCGCCAAAGAAGAGCGCGAACTGGAGTTCCCGGAATTTTGGTCGGACAACGCGGCGGAAATCGCCGGCTCGAAATATTTCCGCGGGCGCGTGGGTTCCACGGAGCGGGAGCACTCGGTGAAGCAAATGGTGGGACGGGTTGTGAAGACCATCCGTGAATGGGGGCTTCGCGCGCAGTACTTCGCGGACGTGCGCGAGGCGGATATGTTTGCGCAGGAACTCGCCTTTGTGCTTGTGCGCCAGCGCGCGGCGTTCAACTCGCCGGTGTGGTTCAATGTGGGGCTTGATGCGAGGCCCCAGTGCTCGGCATGTTTCATTCTCTCAGTGGAAGACTCGATGGAATCCATTCTTGAGTGGATTTCGACGGAAGGGCTTATTTTCAAACGCGGTTCGGGGGCGGGAGTAAATCTCTCCTCGCTCCGCTCGACGAGCGAAACGCTTTCGCGCGGCGGGCATTCGTCAGGACCTGTGTCCTTCATGCGCGGCGCGGATGCGGTTGCTGGCATGATCGCCTCGGGCGGTTCTACGCGGCGGGCGGCGAAAATGGTGATTTTGAATGTGGACCACCCCGACGTGGTGCGGTTTATCGGAGTGAAAAGCGAGGAAGAAAAGAAAGTGAAGGCGCTTATTGAGGCGGGGTACAACATGTACGACTTGAACGACCCCGCGTGGAATTCCATCCAGTACCAGAATGCGAACAACAGCGTGCGGGTGACGGACGCCTTTATGCAGGCGGTGGAGCAGGACGAGGTATGGCGGACGCGGCGGATTACGGACGGCGCCGTCGCCGATACCCACAAAGCGCGGGATGTTTTCCGCGCGATTGCGGAGAATGCATGGAACTGCGGCGACCCCGGGGTGCAGTTCGACACCACCATCAACCGGTGGCACACGTGCCCCGCTTCGGGGCGCATCAACGCATCAAATCCTTGCAGCGAGTATATGCATGTGGACAATTCCGCGTGCAACCTTTCATCCATCAACCTGCTGCACTATCTCACGCCCGAGAAGCGGTTCGACGTCGAGGGGTTCCGCCGCACGGTGGACATCATGCTTCTCGCGCAGGAGATTTTGGTGGACGGTTCGTCGTACCCCACGCCGCGTATCGCGAAGAACGCGCACGACTTCCGGCAGCTGGGGCTGGGCTACGCGAATTTGGGCGCCTTGCTCATGTCCTTGGGGATTCCGTACGACTCGGACGAAGCGAGGCACACCGCCGCCGCAATCACCGCGCTCATGACGGGGGAGGCGTACCGCTTCTCCGCGTCGCTTGCGCGTGACATGCATCCTTTCGCCCGGTTCCAGGAAAACCGTGAGCCGTTCCTCAAAGTGCTCCAGATGCACCGGGATGCGCTCCAAGGAGTGGATGGTGTGCTTGCGTTCGACAGCGATATTCTCCGGGGCGCGCGTGAAGCATGGGATGGGGCGGTAACGGACGCCCGCCGGTGGGGCGTGCGGAATGCGCAGGTTTCTCTTTTGGCGCCCACGGGTACGATTGCGCTTATGATGGATTGCGTCACGACCGGAGTGGAGCCCGAGTTCGCGCTTGTGAAGATGAAGCGGCTTGTGGGGGGAGGGGTGATGAAGTTCGTGAATAATGTAGTCACCGACGCGCTTCAGGCGGTGGGATACGGCGAGGCGGAGCGCGCGGCAATCGTGCAGTACATCGAGGCGCAGGGGACCGCGGAGGGCGCGCCGGGCCTGCGGGAGGAACATCTTCCCATATTTGACTGCGCGGTGAAACCCGCGAAGGGCACCCGCTCCATTTCGTGGAAGGGGCATGTGAAAATGGTGGCGGCGGTGCAGCCTTTCCTTTCGGGCGCGATATCGAAGACATTTAACATGACGCACGAGACCACCGTGGAGGAAGTGGAGCAGGCGCTCATGATGGGGTGGAAAATGGGACTCAAGGCCTTCGCCGTCTACCGCGACGGTTCGAAAGCCGCGCAGCCGCTCTTCACCGGTGCGGGCCAGGGGAGAGATACCAAGAAGAAAGAACAGAAGCCGGCGCGGCGCCATCTCCCCGCAACAAGGCCTTCGGAAACGCACAAATTCTCGATTGCGGGGCACGAGGGGTATCTTACGTACAGCATGTTCGAGGACGGCGGGCTCGCGGAGATTTTCATAAGGATGTCAAAGCAGGGTTCGACCTTGGCGGGGCTGTTGGATGCTTTCGCCATCGTGGTTTCGACCGCGCTCCAGTACGGCGTGCCGGTCGCGACGCTCGCCCAGAAGTTTTCGTATGGCAGGTACGAGCCCGCCGGATTTACCAAGAATCCGGAGGTGCAGGTGGCGACTTCCATTACGGACTACATTTTCCGCTATCTCGCCATCCGTTTTCTCTCTGCGGATGAGCTTGAGGGGATGGGCATCAAGGTGCCGCATAAGGAGCTCGACCAGGATGAAAAAGCTCCCGCGATGCCCGCGGCGAAAACCGTTGCGGTTGTCGAAGAGCCAGTGCGGGCGGAGCGGACGACGGTTTTTGCGGATAGTGTGTGCCGCGCGTGCGGAGGGATGCTTATTCAAACAGGGTCGTGTAAAACGTGCATTCAGTGCGGCACGGCAAGCGGTTCATGCTCCTAGTTTTTACCGGTAACGGAAAAGGGAAAACGACCGCCGCCTTGGGGCAGGCGTTGCGGCTCGTGGGCGACGGAAAGAAGGTGCTTATGGTGCAGTTTATCAAGGGACCGTGGCGGAGCGGGGAGGATGACTCGCAAAAGTTCCTCGCACCGAATTTTAAAATTGTGAAGATGGGGAAAGGGTTCGTGGGAATCTTCGGGGATAAGCTGCCGTGGGAGGAGCATGAGAAAGCCGCGCGCGAGGCGCTTGCGTTCGCGGACAAGGAAATTCAGTCGGGGAAGTGGGAAGTGGTTATCCTCGATGAGGTGAATAACGCGGTGGCATTGGGGCTTATCGCGGAAAAGGAGCTGGAGAAAGTGCTCCATCGGGCGCATAAAAAGCTGGAGCACGTGATTCTCACGGGGCGGAATGCCGCACCGGAACTCATCGAGGAGGCGGATTTGGTCACCGAGATGCGCGAGGTGAAACATCCCTATACGGAAGGCGTGACGGGGGTGAAGGGAGTGGAGTATTAGGATAGCTTTTCCGCCGGAGGCGGATCCGCCTTTGGCGGAAAGCGATAAGGTGTAAGTATGAAAATAAACATAAAAATAGATTGGAAATATGGTGCGGCGCTGCTCGGGTGCCTTGCGGTGCGGCTCCTGCCGTGGCGCGCGCCGAACGTGGAGCCCGTGCTCGCGACGGCGATGCCGTTTGCGAAGCGGGGCGGCGCTTTTGCCGGATTTCTTTTTGGCGCCGCGAGCATCCTTCTTTTTGATATTGTCACTGGCACAATGGGCATGTGGACGCTCGTCACCGCATTTTCCTACGGGCTTGTGGGTGCGGGTGCCTGGTGGTTTTTGCAGGGTCGTGAGAGTTCACGAACGTCCTACTTCGCGTACGCGATAATCGGGACGCTTGTCTATGACGCTTTGACGGGACTCACCGTGGGGCCGCTCTTTTTTGGACAACCGTTTGTGGCGGCAGTCGCGGGGCAGATTCCTTTTACCATGCTCCACCTTCTGGGGAACACGGTGTTTGCGGTGACGGTGAGTCCTCTGGTCTACCAATGGATTACATCGGAAGAGCGTCGCACGCTCGCCCTCCGAACTTTTCCTCAAAGAGGCGCCATTGAAAAGTTGGGAGGGTGAATTTTAATGAATATAAAATATATAGGCTGGGTGCTGCGGATTGCGGTGGCGGGTGAGTTTATCGGGCATGGAGCGTTCGCGCTTCAAGGCAAGAAGGATTGGATAGGATGGTTTGCTCAATTCGGCGTCGCCGACGCGGGGGTGGCAACGCAGTTGTTGTTCTTCATCGGGCTGCTCGATGTACTACTTGCCCTGCTTATTCTTGTGCGGCCGGTTCGAGCCGCACTTCTCTGGATGGCGCTCTGGGGATTCTGGACGGCGCTTATTCGACCGCTTGTCGGGATGCCGGTCTGGGACTTTGTGGAGCGGTGGGCAAACTGGGGCGCGCCGCTTGCGTTGCTTCTTCTTATGGGGTGGCCTCGTTCCCTCCGCGAGTGGTTTTCTGTTCGGGGAGGAAATCAATCTTAGGCGGTCCGACCGCCGAAGGGATAATTAACGTTCCATGAACCACAGCGCGAAAATTGCTTTGTTTTTCCTCCGTGTGAGCATGGGGTGGCTTTTTTTCTACGCGGGTGCCACGAAGATTCTCGACCCGAGCTGGTCCGCAGCGGGGTATCTCCAGGGAGCAAAAACATTTCCCGATTTCTACCATTGGCTCGCAAACCCTGCGTTGCTTCCGCTCGTAAACTTCGTGAATGAATGGGGGCTTACGCTTATCGGCGCGGCTCTTATATTGGGAATATTCACTCGGCTCGCGGGGATATTCGGCGCAATAATTATGATTTTGTATTATCTTCCGCTTGGGTTCCCCTATCCAAACAGCCATTCGCTGATTGTTGATGAGCATATCATATACGCCTTGGCATTGCTTCTTTTAGGCGCGCTTGAAGCAGGACGAGTATTCGGCTTGGAAAAATGGTGTGCCGGTCTTCCGATTTGCTCCAAGTTTCCAAAAATCAGGAACTGGATAGGGTAGTGTGTTTTTCTCATGCATATCATCGGAAAATCGAGTTGTGATATAATTTATGCATAGTAAATGAGTAAAACGGGGCGTTTGCTGGTTTTTCTGCTTTTTCTTTCCATTGTTGCGGCTGGTACGCCAGGCCAGTCCGGATCGGAAGGTGTTTTTAGTTGGCTCCGAAATTCTATTTTGTCTCTAAAGGGTGGATTGGGCTCGCAATCCGCAGCGATATCTGGCATATATTCTAATAGTCCATCTTTGCTTTCTCCAGCTCCTATTCCTTTGGATGGAAGTTTTGATGCGTCCGAGGCGGCGAAACTGGATAAATCAATTTCAATTTTTTTGAACCGTTTGGGTTCTATTTCGCCTAAATCGCCAGGCGCATCCGTTAATGTACAAGCTATTACAAGGGATCTCGAATCTGCTTTGAAACTCCGCTTGGATGTAATGATGAAGTTGGCAAAAGAAAATCCCGACTTGTTTCTTAAAATCGCGGCGGTCACGAAATTTCGAGCCAAACTTCCGCAAGCTTTGATTAAGTATGCTGAACAGCAGGCTACGATACGCGCCGGAATAATAGAGGTCTTTCATGTAGATGATTTTGAGAAACCCGAGGATTCGAAATACGAATACTACATAAGGCAAGGCAATACCCGCCTTTCTTTTTATCCGACAGGGCAAATTTCGACCATCTCCGGCGCAAAGATTAACGCAGTCGGATTCAAGATTAAAGATATTTTTGCGGCAAACACGAAGGCCGCGAATTTTAAAATATATGATGCGCCTAAACTGGATGCTTTAGGAGAACAAAAAACACTAGTGCTTCTTGTGAATTTCCAGGATTCAGGCACTCCTCCATTTACGAAAGAGCAGGCGAAAGAGTTGATCTTCAACGGCCCTATGAACGCTTTTTACAAGGAGCAATCATATGGAAAAACTTGGTTTGCGGGCGACGTGTATGGCTGGTTTACCTTACAAAAAAAAGATGAAAACGTAAGATGCGGCATGATAGGTGATGAAGCTTTGAAAATTGCGGAAGAAAATGAATTTGTTTTTTCGAATATTAGAAGATTTCTTGTTGTAGTAAATCCAGCCAGGCAAGACCGTGGTGGGGGATGTTCAACGGTTGGAGAAATAGATTATAAATACAATGGAATGACGCAGCGTATTTCTGTCTCGTCTGTATTCTCTAGGATAGATATAAATCGAGGTATTTGGACATATTTCGATGATGCGTTGTCTCATGAGCTTGGTCATAGTTTAGGGCTTTACCATGCAAATGGATTGGATTGCGGTGATGAGTCTAGATATGGTTCTTGCATCAATAAGGAGTATGGAAATCCTTTTGACGTGATGGGTTACGGATCGTTTTCGCTCCATTTTAACGCAATTTATAAGGAGCGTCTTGATTGGTTAGATCCGAAGCGGATGTTGACAATAGAAAATTCTGGCACATATGCGATAAATACTTTAGAGGCGGATTCTGGTGTCGCGTATATGAAAATAAAACCTCGCGGCAGAGATGTGCAATATTATATCGAATGGAGGAAAGCTGTTGGTTTTGATAGGCAGCTTGACAATGAAGAATCCCGATTGAACCAAAACGGATTACTTATCAATATTATAAAATCAAACACCTATATTTCACAGCTTATTGATGCTAGCCCCTCTACCCTCGAATGGTATGAAGATGCCAAGAACTCGGCGATGCTATCTAGATCGAAAAATGCTGTTTTTGTTGATGAAGTTGAGAATATTAGGATTGGTCCCATATTATCAATTGAGGAAAATATTCTATCTTTTGAGGTCGATATTGGCGAGCCGGTTTGTTTTAAGCGGTCACCAGTAATTAGCTTTGAAATCGATCGTTTCAATCCTCGCAAATTTACTGCTGGAGTTCAAGGCAATAATTCTCCTGCGTGTGGCAAAACTGAGTTTTTCCCAAGTATGGTTTTGCCGGATAAGTGGAGTTACAGTGTTAGTCCTAATGCTTTGGAGTTGGATAAAGAAGAATCAGGATTTTTCAGAGGCGTAATAAATATCCCCGAACATCCTTTAGGATATTATAGGTATGTATTTAGAGTTTCAAATAAAGATAGCGAATTATATTCGGAAAAGTTTTCGACTGTTCAATTCCCGATCAAAATTTTATCTCCTAAGGAAGGTGATATTATTCAGAAAAATAGTTTAATCAAATTAATATGGCAGACACTTAATATTCCGAGAGATGAATTGGTTTCGATAGATGTATTGGTTGGATCCGGTGATTCATTATTTTCACTCGATTCTTTTCAAACATTAAATGACGGGGATGAGCCGGTGTCTGTTTCGTTTGTTCCAGGGAAATATTATTTGAAGGTTTCTTATAAAGATTTTTATGATATAAGCGATCCATTTACGATTGCTGATGTTGTTAATCCTCTGATTTCCGTGTCTTCTCCGTCCGGCGGCGAGACTTTTAGATCTGATGGAGCAATTCCGGTTCGCTGGCAGACGCAGGGGATCTCGAGCACATCATCGCTGATGCAGATTGATTTATTAGGCACGCAGAACGCTATTCCGCTTGCCACAAGCACAAACGACGGAGAGGAATTTGTTAGAATTCCTTCTGCCTCTGATATACTCCCGGGCAGTTCATATTACATTCGAGTCTCGCTTGCGGGCGATAAAAATGTTTCTGCGACGTCAAGCCATTTTTCGTTGCAACTTCCTCCGCCAAATATATCAATATCCGCGCATCCCGCATCTACATTTTCCAGCGGTTCCAGCACTATTTCATGGGTTGCGAAAGATGCGTCAGATTGCGCGAAATCTGGAGGGTGGTCTGGCCGGAATGTTTCTTCGACCGGCAAAGAAGTTATAACGAACATAACAGCAAACACTTCTTTTTCACTCACGTGCACGGGGCCCGGAGGATCTAATGTGAAGAGCGCGGTTGTTAAAGTGGATTCTAAAAAGACGATTGATTTTCTTATCGCTACGATTAAAAAATTAGAAGAGCAAATCCGGTCTTTGCGCGACAAAATCAACGCGATTAAGTGCGAACGGGGACTGGGGCCGTGTTAAAAATTTTACGGCAGTTTGGCGGAAGTTTTTCTGCGGTTCAAAAATATTGTAACCGCACTGCCTAATAAAGCGGCGGCGATTGCTATTCCTATGGCCGGCAACGCCGTTTCGCTTGCCATGGCAAGCAGGCCGTTTTTTGGTGTTTCTTTTATTGATACGCGGAGCGGTATTTTAATGCCCGATCCGACTCCGATTATGGGGTCGCTTATGGGTCTCGCGACTATTGCTATGTTTGTCACAAACGCGCCTGTTTGACCCTTCAATATTTTGATCGTTACTTTCCTTTCTTCGGAGCTTTCGAGGGTGAAGCGTCCGGGTATTGGAACGACCGAATTTTCGAAGTTTTCCGGATAGACTTCAAAGATCGCGACTTCGCGCGAGGGATTCTTTACGCGAAATTCCGCTGTTGTTTCACTGTTTTCTCTAACACTAATTGCGAGTTCGGACGGTTCCACTGCTATGCCGATTGAGTACGCGTGAGTGAATGCTGGAACGGAAAGCGTGAATGAAAACGCGATAAAAATCAGGACTCGCCACCGAGGCTTAGCCTCCACGGAGGCTAAGCCTCGGGGATTTCTCCGCTTGAGAAAAGCCATTTTATTGAATTTGAGTTGCCCAAAACGTAAGCGCGCCCTTTTTAACGCCGGATCCGGAATAATTTTGAGGAATGTCTATTCTCACTTCGGGCGTGATAGATGCTCCGGCAGTAACAGAGTTTTGGAAAAGCCGCCATGTTTTCCCGTCTAAGAGAAGATAACTTTTGAACAGATCGTCTCCGGTTACCGCGCTTTCTATTGAAAGCGTGCCTTGCCCTTTGTTTTGCAACGTGATTTTTTTCTTTTGCTGTTTTCCCTTATCCAATTTCCCGAAGTCCAATGATTTTGCCGATGTGCCGGTTTCGACTACGAATGAAACTTCTCCCGATGCCGGATTTCCGCCCCCGCCTCCATTTCCGCCCCCGCCGGATCCGGAGTTCGTGGAGGTGGATGCGGGAATGTCCACTTCAAGATCGAGCGTTGTGCTTGAGAGCGACCCGACAGTTACTTTAATCTCCGCGCCTCTTACAAATCCGGTTTTTTCGGCATAAATTTTGCGAATCCCGGGATTTAAGGAGAGAGAGAATTTTCCGTCGCTTCCGGTCGTTGTGCTTGAATGCCCTGATTTAACCACAGCTTCCTGAAGCGCGCTCCACGCGCCGTTTTTGTATGACTCAACGGTCCCTTCGGCGTTTGATCCTCCGGCTATTGTGGTTGTCGCGAGTGTAATGCGCGTGGGCAGAGCGCCATATTCTCCAAAATACCAAAGTATTTCATCCGCGGATTTTAATCGGTATGCGTCCGCTCCAACGCTTGCGAGCTCGTTATTTATAAAATAAAGCCATCCCTTGGACCCGGCGGCTTTTTCTGTTGCTATTTCATCCACGTAAGAGCCGAGAGAAGATTCTTGTATGTGATAGGTGATTCCGCATGCGGCCGCGGCTGACTTAACCGATTCGATTGCATTCACTCCGTCTGCTTCTCCCGCGCAGAGTTCTTGAGTCGCGCCCTCAATGCGGTAGGAATAATGGACGGGTACCGGTGCGGCGGGGGAGATGACGCGGAGCGGGAAAAACTTGTTGGCGAGCGCAATCACCGCGTAGGAGGTCGTCGTGGGGGTAAACGCGTCTTCGCCCGCGCCCGGCTGGTACGTGAATGCGCCGCTTTCGGCTCGGAGGGTTTGGAGGTGATTCGCAGGCGACTTCCCGTCTTTTTGCCACGCTGCGGGGTCCTGCCCCGCGCTTTTGATTGCCATGATGCTCCACGCGTCCGAGGAGGCGTCGGAGTCTGTGCCCCACGCGCTCTTGGGGTCGTAGGGGAATCCGCCGTCGCCATTTTGCGCGGCTTTGAGGTAGTCGATTGCCTTCGTGAGGGAGGCGTCGTTCGCGGGCACTTCCGCCGCGCGGAGTGCCATCACTGCCGCGGCGGTCGTGTTTGTGTCGCTCGTGCCGCCCACGGCGTAGCCCCATCCGCCGTCGCCGTTCTGGCGGGCTTTTACGAAGCGGAGCGTACTCGAAACAGCCGTGCTCTCGCGCGATTCGCCCGCGGAGAGAAGCGCCAGGATGCCGAAGACGTCGTCATTCAAAATGGTCGCGTCGCCGAGCTGCGCACCGTCGGAGAAACTTTTGAGTTTTGCGACGAGGTCAACGCTCCCGAAGTTCCGGGGGTCTTTGCCTGCGGCGGTGAGTGCCAAGATGGGCGCCTCAAAGTCGATTGCCTTATCGCTCGTGACGGTTTTGAGCGTCTCAAGCGAGGGCGACTCTCCCGCCGCGACGAGCGCCATAATCGTCCACGCCGTGAGCGGTTTCGACTTCAAGTAGGCGATTGAGGCGTTCGTATCGCCCCGCGAGACTCCCGCATTAAAAAACAAACCGCTTACGACCGCGAAACCCACGAGCACTTCGATATATTTTTTAGACATAAAAGTAGAGGTATACCCTTCGACACGCTTCGCTTGCTCAGGGTGTTTTTCGCACACGAAAAACAAAAAACTCTTGCACGCGGCAAGAGAAAACCTGATGGGACGAGTATCAGTTGCCTCTTGCACCGAGAAGCAAACACGAACTTTCCAGAGGTTGGTATTCGGACTGCGCCTCGCCGAAGTTCTTTATGAACGTAGGCGGGCTTCACCGTAGCGGCACTGTGCGGGATTTACACCCGCTTCCCCTGTTACCACGCCATAGCTTTATGCGACGGCGGGTTTCTCTGGACTCACTGCTAATTTTTAATGAGTTGCATACTTTCGCAACTACGCAACTTGTATTGTCATCGTACGCCGGAGGGGAGGGGTGTCAAGATTCACTTGTGCATATCTCTTGCGGGGACACTGTCTGCGGCGGGCTGCCGCAGCGCTCACTCTCGCGCCGCCGCGCTGCGAGAAGCCCCGCAAGAGATATGACGGCGTGTTGTTGGGGAACGCGCAGGGGAGAAGTTACATTTCTTTTATGAATGATTCTTTGATCATTTTGTGGCAAAGTTTGAAACTGCGAAACGCGAGCTAGAAATAAAACAGATGAAATAGTGGAGAGGAGAGAAATTGTTACGCTATCTCCGCGTTATAACAAGCCTCGCAGTACACCCCGTAAAATTCGCTTCCCGTAAAACTTCGCACGGGACACGGTCGCTCATCACGGCGTAAAGCCGCGTGGCGGCCACGCCGCTCTACGCGGGGCAGGCAATCTCCTACGCGATTTCTGAGTTGTAACATTGTTCGCAATATACTATTTCTGCTCTATCCGATGCGAACGAGGTTTCGAACTCATTCGGGCAGGGTTTGTCGCCGTGGAAGTGCAGAACTCCGTTTTGGTATTCTCCTGATTTTGTTCCCGCGCATGCGCACTTCCGGGAATACAGTGCTGGTTTATTTCGCCATGCGACCCGCTCAAAGTGGCGGCAGTGGAAGCAAAGTCGGGGGATCGGCAATTTCATTTGTCGGTAAAATTGGATTTCCTGAGGAATGATACGGAACGCGGTGGAACAGCTTGGTGCGCAATCAAACGGGTGATTCCCTTTCTCATCGTGCGCACATTGAATTACTTCGCTTGTTATTTCATCTCCCACTTCGCCGATGGTGTCCGGCAAATCTTTTGATGTCTTTGTTGTGGTATATGATTTTTTCTCCGGTTCTCGCCATTTAAGTCCCTGCGCTTCCGCTTCTTGTTGCGTCATTGGGAAATATTCCTGTCCCTGTGTGATGTTGTATCCAAAGGGGCTCATCTCTGGCGGGAAAAATTCGCCATATTTATACACGCGCCCCTTCGCATCCACGTATGGCATTTTGTCCATATGCTCGATGATTTTGGAAACAAGTGCGTTGTATTCTTCTTTCGAATATTGCTTGTTCAAGACGCAGTAGTTTTTCTTTCGAACCCCGACACATCCGAACAAATTATTGCTGTTGCTGCACGCCATTGAATACTGCGAGTTGGTGACGGAATTAACTTCCATACAAAAGAAAACCTTTGAAAGGTCTGCCCCCGAGCAGCACGTTTCATAGCACAATTCTATAGTGACACCCGAAGAAGTGATGTCCATGCAATCTTTTATCGGACTATAAATGATGCTTTGAGAGTGTGCGCAGTTTTGTGCGCCGTCAGCAAAGAAACAGTTGCGCAGTTCGCTGGCATGAAAGAGGTAGTCACCGGTACACCCTTTCGCTTGTACGCTGTGCATATATTTCACCGGATACTTTCGCCAAACTTCCATAACTCGCCGCTTTAAAATCTCAATTCCTGACCATGAATTTATTCCTAGTTCCTCCAGTTTTCTTTTGTAGGTCTCTTTGGTGTGAGGTTCGTTGAATATGAAATAACTTTTGTTGCGTAATCCCGTACAGCCAAAACAATTTGTGCAACCTATGCAGTCCTGACTAAACCATACTTCGCTGCATGAGCTGCAGTTCCGGGAAAAGAACACTTTGTACGAATTGCTTATATTGATGGAGAAGTAGCATAGCTCGCAGACTTTGCAGTTGATGGTATCGAAACATTGTTTGCTCCGCTGGAGAGTAACATTATGAGCGCTGTCTTCGCCGAAACCCCCATCAAAGCACAAATAGCAATTTTTAGACCAGATAGTAGAACTGTAGTCGCTATTTACTGACCCTACTGAAGTAATCATTCCGTAGGGTACTTGATGATATAGTTCTTGGAACTGCTCGAAAAACGGTCTTGAGAAATCATAGTCGTGTCCGTAGGATAGAGGGTCCCATGCGTCACTCATCCAGTATTCCAAGTTATACACCGGCATAGGTGCCTCTGGCGGCATGAGCGTGTAGATCTTTTTCCCCGTCGCGGCACATATGCGCGGATAGAGGTGTGTCATGTTCCGGAACGACATTCGCCGTATGGCGCGGCACCGCCAGCACCACGTGGGTGGCGGAACTTTTATCTTTTCATAGAACGTAAAATCTTCCGGTTCAATTGTGAAGGGTTGTTTACAGTTTTGGCAAGCTTGCACTGAGCTTGTCGAAGTGGTTCTGGTTTCGGAGTTCATTGTGGTTTCTTATTCGCTCATTCGCGCGAATGAGCGAATAGTGGAATTAGGCAATCTCGCTGTTATAACAACTTTCACAATATACGATTTCTGGTCTTTCGGGTGCGAACGAGGTCTCAAAAGAAACTTCACAATGACCATTGCCATGACTATGATTGACAGTGTTTTTGTAGATTCCGTTTTCGGAGCTTGCTCCGGCGCACTGGCATGCGCGCTTCCATAGTTTCGCAGGATTTCGAATCGCGAGCCGTGCGTAGTGCCTGCAGTTCGGGCAGAGCATGGGAATCGGAATATCGAGCTTGCGGTAGAGCTGGAGTTCGGCCGCCACAACCCGAAACGCAGTAGTGCATTTGTGGTTGCATGTTCCTTTATGCGCGCATTCAATGATGTCGTTTAATATCGAATCATCGGTTTCCGCGATGGTTTTAGGTAGGTCTGCCGCAGTTTTCGTAGGCGAATATTCCTTTTTCTCTTCATCTTTCCATCTGTATCCTTGCTTCAGCGCGGCTTCTTTTTCGAGCGGGAACCATTCAAGCGCGGCGGTTTCGTTATATGCGTGCGGCGAGAGCGTATGCGGAAAAAATTCTCCCCACTCGCCGGCGCGCTTCATTTGTTCGATGATGCGCGTCCGGAGCTTGCCGAAGGATTCTTTGTCATACTGTTTATTCAAAATTGCGTAGGAGGTGTGTTTTAGCCCCGAAGATCCCATTACGCTTACGCATGAGTGGCAGTTGTTCGAATATTCCGCCTCCGTGCATTTCCAGCAGAAAACCCCGAATTTGTTTCCCTTGGACATATCCGGGGTTACGGATTCATAGCAAAGTTCGGGGCGTCCGGTGTTATTGCAGTCGTATGAATCTTTTGCCTCGTCCACGTTTGCTATGTAACGGCAGTTCTCTAGTTTCATTGCATAGAAACAGTTTTTGGAATTTTTGGATGCGAGTAGGTTGTCTCCTGTGCAGAGGACTGATTTCAACATGTCGGCGAATTTTCTAGGTGTGCGGAGCGAAAATTCTTGGAATTCTTTCGTGTGTGCGGCGAGCGATTCGCGATCTCCGAGATTGAGCTCTTTGAGTTTCGCCGCGTATTTTTCTTTCGAATATTGCTGGTTTAAAATGCAGCATTGCTTATTCCGGAGACCTACGCACATCGTACAGTGCGAGCATCCGCGGAGATCGTGCGAAAGCGTGCAGTCAGTGGAGTCGTAAACTTGTGTGCAGTATTTGGAGGCATAGCACTTATCGGCAGAAGTCACTTTATATACAAGTTCGGAATTGCTTACGTAGTAGCAGTCCATAATATCTTTGTCATAGCAGGCGTAGTAGGAATAGAGGCAGTTTTCTGTGAACCAGCCGCACACGCTCATATAAGTATTTTTGCTGAAGGCCCAATCGTAGGCGTACTCGGAATTTGTGCTTGCGATGCCGTCGTCGTTTTGCATGGAGAGCGCGGGGACTTTGCTCCACAACTCTTTTACTTGATCGAAAAATGGCCTCGAAAAATCTACGTCTTGCCCATAAGAGAGCGGATTCCATTTATCCGACCACCAGCACTTTTGGCAGTAAACAGGAAAGGGTGTTTCGGCGGGGTACACCGCTATCATGTTTCGCTTGCAGAGGTCGCACGCGCGCCGGTAGAACGTCCGCTCATTCCGCCACAAAAGCCGCCGCTGAAACCGGCAATCTGGGCAGAACATCGGGGCGGGTACGCCTATCTTTTCATAGAACGAAAAATCGTCGGGCTCGATTATAAACGGAGAATTACAATTTTTACATTGACGCTGTTCTTTGTTCATTGGTTTATCCCGTGATCACGAGCGTTTTTGTCCCGTAGAATTCTTCGCACAAGCGAAGAATCACGGGATCCACGTAAAATTTACTCGCATACGCTCGTGATTTTACGGGACAGATTCTTGTTTCGGAGTTCATAGTACGCGCTATTTTTTATAAATATGTTCGCGCCAGTCAATATAATGTACGATGAGCCGGTGCATGTTCCACTCAATCTTATATGCGATGCGGAGATCGCCGATGCGCAATTTATAGAATCCGCTGAATTCTCCCGTGAGAGGAACCGGAGATATTTCATCAAAGTGAGCCGCGAGCCAGTCAAGTTTTGCAATCACGTGGTGGCGGAGCGGGCGGTCAAGGCGCAAGATGTCCCGCGTGGCAGCGACGGAAAACTCTATTGCCCACTTTCCCATGGCTTACCCGTAGCGCCGCTTGATTTCTGCGAAAGAAACGGTTTTTTTCGTTTGGGATGCGGCACGAAGTCTTCGCCGCGCGGTTGCGGTGAACTCCCGTCCGAAATCAGGGTCGCGGAGGACGCCTTGCAACACCTCAAGCACAAACGCGCGGAGGGCGGGAGAAAGCTTATGGTTTTTTAACGCTGTGCCTGTTGCCATGGTTGAATGGTAGCAAGGGCACATGCGCTATGCAACTTCTGCCTGATAGCATTGCTCGCAGTACACGATGTCCTGCCGTTCCGGGGAGTAGCTGGTTTTAAACTCATTCGGGCAAGGCGCGTCGCCGTGGAAATGCGTTGTAGTATTTTTATACTCATACTTATTTTCATTCTTACTCTTCACGCCTACTCCCTCCTTCGCTGAAGCTTCGGTGGGCAAGCACTGGCACTTCCTGTCGTAGAACACCGCGCGGTTCCTTTGGCTCACACGGTCGTTATGGCGGCAGTCTACGCACCACCGCGGAGCGGGGATTCCCAGCTGTTTCAAGAATTGGAGTTCCGGTTCGATAAGGCGGTACGCCCGGCCACACTTCTCGCATTTCAGGATTTCTTTGATTATTTCCGGGAGCACGTCCTCAATTTTTTCGGGAATGTCTTTTGCGTCCTTTGTGGTGTGGTACTCGGTGGGGTTCGCGTCCGCCCAGCGGAATCCAAGTGCCTGCGCCTCATCTTTCGAAAGAGGGAAGTGGTCGGGTGAAATCGTGTGGGTGTACGCGAAGGGAGAAAATTCAGGAGGAAAGAATTCCCCGTATTTGTACTCAATTGGCGATTTGCGATTAGCGACATGCGACAAGTACGGCATTTCGTTCATGTGCCGGATTATTTTCTCACGAATGGAGAAGTAGTCCTCTTTCGAATACTGTTTGTTCAGAATGCAGTACTGCTTTTTCTGCACGCCCGCGCAGCCGAAGAGGTCGGAAGAGGTGTTGCAGTAAATGCAGTATTCCATGTTCGCCGCGCTATCCCAGCATTCCCAGGAGAATTTGATGTTTGATGCGCCCCAGCCGCATATGGAGGATTCGTATAGCAACTCCGCGTTGCAGCCAATAAGCGAGGAATCGTAGCAATCTTTCGAAGACGGCACCTGGGAGTACTGCGTGTAGCGGAGATTTTCGCTTGAGCGGATAAGGTAGCTGTCCAAAACATTTTTGGAGTGTGTGATGAACTCGCCGCTCACGTTTATGTTTTGCACTCCCTGCATGAATTTATTCGGGAACCGGAGCCAGAACTCTTTTGCCTTCCCGCCCGCTTCGGAAAGATTTTTCCATGACGAGAGATTCAATTCCTTGAGTTTCGCCTGGTATTCTTCTTTCGAATATTGCTCATTGAAGATGCAGTACTTCTGCGCGCGCAAATTGACGCACCCGAAGCAATTGCTGCAGCCCCGGCAGTCCTTCGAGAGCCACATATTCGTGCAGTCCTCGCAGCGGGAAGAAAAGTGGGTTTCATAGCACTTGGTGAGCCAGAACGAGTGGTAGCACCGCTCGCATTCCTGAATATGCGAGTTGTCGAAGCATTGCCTGCACCGGTCAACGCCGTTCCCGTATGCGCTGTCTTCGGTGAAATTCGAATTGAAGAGGAGATAGCAGTTTTTGAGGTCGCTTGCGTTATCCGAGTATTCGCTGTTTACCATTCTCGCGGCGCTGCCCGCGGGTTTCGGGACTTTCTTGTCGAGTTCGAAAAGTTGCGTGAGAAAAGGACGCGAGAAATCCACTTCCTGCCCATATGCAAGCGGGTCGTATCCGCCTCTCCATTCATCATTCTTGTAAAGAATGTAGCCCGCTTCGGGAGGGAAAAGGGTGAACAGGTTTTGGCCGGTTAAGGCGCTTTTCCCCCGGAAAAGCTTCCGCTCATTTCGCCAGATGATTCTCCGCCGGAATCTGCACTCCGGGCACCATGTGGGCGGCGGGACTTTTATTTTCTCGTAAAACGAAAAATCGTCGGGCTCGATGGTGAATTGTGTGGAACAGTTTTTGCAATTCCGGGTCTCCGTCATTGGTTATAAGTTATTAGTTGACTTGTGCAAAATAACATTTATCGCCCTTCGACAAGCTCAGGGTGAAAATTGCTCTCATGCAGTTTCCTGGCGGTAGCAATTTTCACAATACACCATCTCCGGACGCTCGGGGGAGTATGAGGTTTTAATCGGCGCATTGCACTTCGCGCATGCGCGGTCCCAAAGGCGGGGCGGGGTTATTCTTGCGAGACGCGCCATGTGCCTGCAACTGAAGCATTGCGCGGGGACCGGCAAGGCGAAGCGCCGCAGGAGGTCGAGCTCCGGCCTTACTATGCGGAACGGTTTTTTGCAGGACCCGCACTCGATAATTTCTTTGAGTATGTCGTCTTTTACGTCGTGGATGCTGTCCGGGACTTGGGCGGCGGAGAGCGTGGGCTGCGCGTTGGGAGACGGTAATTCTCTCCAGAGATAGCCCTTTTTCTTCGCTTCCGCCTCGGTGATGGGGAAAAAGTCCATCGCCTGCGTTTCGTTGTAGGCGTGCAGGTTCAATTCCATGGGGAAGAACTCGCCGTATTTATATGCAATGCCCGCCGCATCTACATATGGATTCTTGTTCATGCCCTCTATTATTTTTATTCTCAACTTTCCATACTCCTCCTTTGAATACTGCCTGTTCAAAATACAGTATTCTTTTTTGCGGATATTCGCGCAGCCGAACATGTGGGAAGAAGAGGTTACCCAGAAGCAGTATTCGGCATCGAGGACTTCGCTCCAGGTTTGGGTGCTGAAGCGGACGTCGCGCGCACCTTGTCCCACGATGAGGGCTTCATACAAGCGTTCCGCGCCGTTGCCCCAGAGGGTGTAGTCGTAGCAATCCTTCGTGGGAAGCATAGTGACGAATTGTGTGAACCGGCAATCCTCCACGCCCGCGGTGAGGTAGAGATTCTTCGAGTTCTTGGAACCGGAGAATACGTAGTCGCCTGTTACATTCACGTTTTTCGCCCCCATGTGCGCGTAGCGGTGCGGGCGGGTGAGCCAGAATTCGCGGACGCGCTTCGCCGTTTCTTCGAGGCCTTTCCGCGAGTCGAGGCGGAATTCTTTTATGCGTTTCGTGTATTCCTCTTTGGAGAGCGGTTCGTTAAAAAGATGGTACTTTTTCTTGCGGAGCCCAATGCACCCAAAACAATTCATGCACCCCCGGCAGTCTTTCGAGAACCACACGTCCACGCAGTCCGGGGAGTCTTCGGAAAAAAACGTGCGCGAACACCTTCCGCAGACCACGTTTCCATAACAGAGTTCGCTGTTCACCAGCATAAAGCAATCCATGCTGTCTTTCACTTCGTTCAAAGTCGTGGAGTAGAGGACGTTTTCGCAGTTATCGGCGCCGAAGATGAGGTAGCAGTTTTTTGAATTACCGGCATGATTGATATAGTCGGAGTTCACGAGCGTGGGATATTCGACGCTCCTCGCTATTTTCGGACTGGTGCGGATAAGGTTATCCACTTGCTTCAAAAATGGCACCGATGGGTCGTATTCGCGAGAAAAAGAGCCGGGGTCCCAGCTGTCGCTAAACCAGCAGGAGGGGCAGTACACGAGTTTCGTCTCCGGCGCATGGTGGGAAATCGTGCTTTTTCCGCAGAGGTCGCAGTCTCGTTTGTAGATATTGCGCTCCTGATAAAACGAGAGTCGCCGCATGAATCGGCACGAAGGGCACCACGTCGGGGGAGGAACTTTTATTTTCTCGTAGAACGAGAAATCGTCCGGCTCGATAGTGAATGAGGTGGAGCAATTCGCACAATTTTTTATTCCAGAATTCACCATTTAATTATATCTTTCTACTCTTGATAGCTTCGAGTGTTTCTTTTTCAGAAGAAACTACTCTATCTGCTATGAAGAGCGCTCTGGTGCTAATACTCTTGAATATTGCTTCATCTGCTTTCATATATTCCCCATCTCTCTCAAGTTTCCACCCTGCTAAGAGAGCTATCTTTGATGATAAAGGTATAGTTACTTCAGCATCGCTGTATTTTAGTCCGGGCAAACTTCCAAATGCTTTCGAACCATATTTTTTTATCGATTCCGGTCTGCACACGCAGAAAGGATGGTCGGATGTGAAAAAATTTCTACCCTCGGGTGCTTCTATAAAGACCCAGTTCATTTGAAATATGGTATTCGCTATGTGAGGCAATGTGTTTAATAGAGTCGCCGAATGAATTTCATCGACATTTTCAATTGCATTTTTTATGTCGTTTCGGCTAAGCGTTTTTCCTTGTGTTGCGGGCATAGCCGCCATCGTTTTTTGAAATTCCTCTTTTTCTTTTAGTAAATCAAACTGTTTTTTCCATTCTCCCAGCGCTCCGTCGAGACTTGTAAGCATCTTTCTTAGTTGGTTTCTCGCTGGTTCAGTTCGATTCATCATTGCTGCAACGAATACTGCTACCTTACCCTTTTCTTCAGTTGTAAGTTTGTTCTGGCTCCTGATTTTGTTTTGGAAGATAGCCGCAAAACTTGTTTCGAAATCTTGGAGTGTATTTTCAACAACTAGACTTCCTCCTCCTTTTTGGAGAGTAATGGTGTAAAAGTGATTCTGAGTGAAAATCTCGGTTGGTTTCGAGGAGTATATTTTGCCATTTTGATCTAGAACCCAGTTAAAACCTCTTGCATCAGTAAATCCTTCTAGATAACAGGCGGATATTGTATGTTGTTTTTTATTTTTTACCATCAGACTATCTCCGCGCTATAGCATTGTTCACAATGAACCAACTCCTTTCTTTCGGGAGAATATGAGGTTTCAAACTCATTCACGCATTTGCCATCGTGGTGCGGATGTTTCGTGGCGCACATACAGGTTCGTTTCCATAAATGCCGCTCCCCGGCGATTTTGTTGCGGTTCAAGTGCCGGCACTCGGGGCATTTTCGGGGGATGGGCACGCCCATTTTGCGGTAGAGGTCGAGTTCATATTTCACGACGCGGTAGTTGCGTCCACAGCCGCATACGAGGATTTCGTTGGTAAGTGAGTCTTGTACGTCCTCAATTGCGTCGGGGATTTGGTAGGGTTTCAAGGTTTCCTTTCCGCGCGTGCCGGGCGGTTTGTCCCACCACGGGAAACTTTTTGATTTTGCTTCCGCTTCAGTCAGCGGGAAATATTCCTGCGCCACGGTTTCGTTGTAGCCGAAGCCGGTCGTGCCCACGGGGAAGTACTCGCCCCACTCGCCCGCGCGCTTCATTTGTTCAATGATGCGCGTCCTGAGTTTATCGAAGGATTCTTTGTCATACTGCTTGTTCAAAATACAGTATTGTTTCTTGTTTACGGCGACGCACCCGAAAAGATTCGATGCGTTATTGCACTTGTCCGAATACCACGTGTGATTGCAGAAGTGCGAGGCGTTGCAGAAGCCGGAGTAGGTCATGTTGAGCGTGCTGATAAGTTCGATTGATTGTTCCGGTTTGTAGAGTGAGAAGTCGAGGTCGTAGCAATCTTTTGCGTCCAGCACGTCGCAGAGCCAGCGGCTGTCTTCGGACTTTGTGATATCAAAGCTGTCGCGGACGTTTTTCGACTGCTCCTGCACATCGCCGGTGCATTTCGTACAGTTGGTGAGCTGGGCGAAGCGGACAAGCGCCTTTTGGGACTCCCGCGAGAATTCCTGCTTCAAAAGTTCAAGCGTGGAGTAGGAGTTGCGCTTCAGCTCGCCGAGTTTCTTTTTGTAGTCCTCGCGGGAGTAGGGCTGATTGAAAATGTGATACTGCTTGTTGCGCAAGTTCCAGCAGCCGAAGCAATCGGTGCATCCTCGGCAGTCATAGGAGAGGTGCGTATTGTGGCAGTCGAGACAGCGGTTAAGGAATGAGCAGTTGTTTACGCGGTGGCAATTCACGCATTCATAGGCAAGTTCGGAGTTATAGACGAAACTGCAGTCCGCGCAGTTTGTGGAATACTTCACAAACTTCGTGTAGTAGCAGTCCATGTTCGCCTCGCCCGCGATGTCGAGGTAGCATCGCTTGTCGTCGCCGCAATAGCTCACGTACTCCGAGTCGTGGCAGTTTACGACGTCGAGCGAGAGCGTGGGCACTTTCACGTACATTTCCTTGAACTGCTCGAAGAAGGGACGGGAGAAATCGAAATCTTTCCCGTATTGGAACGGGTCGAGTTTGTCCGACCACCAACACTCCGGGCACCAGACCACTTGCGACTTCTCTTGCGGGTAGTAGGCAATCACGGACTTTTTGCACGAGTCGCAGGCGCGTTTATAAAACGTGCGCTCGTTCCGCATCGCGAGCCGCCGCGCGTGTCTGCAGTCGGGGCAGAGGGCTGGAGAGGGGACGTTTACGCGCGCGTAAAAGGCGAGGTCGTCTGGTTCAGCGGCAAACTGCTGGCTACAACTTTTGCAAGATTTTTGGTCGCCATTCATTACGATGATAGTAGCTCCAGTAGGCGGAAATTTAAAGGGCATGCTATTATTTCAGTCAATGATTGTGGTACTGAATTTCGGCAGCCAGTTCGCACATCTGATTGCGCGGCGGGTGCGGGACTTGGGCGTGCGGGCGGAAATTTTGTCGTTTGATGCGACACTTGAAGAGATTTCGAAAGAGAACCCCGAGGGAATTATTCTCTCCGGTGGGCCTGCATCGGTCTGTGACAAGTGGAGCCCTGCGCCAAATCAAAAGATTTTTGCATTAGATATTCCTGTCCTCGGCATTTGCTACGGGCACCAGCTCATGGGCGCGATGCTTGGCGGGAAAGTCCGCCCGGGGCGCGTGCGCGAGTTCGGGCGCGAAGCGCTTGCACTCCGCGCGCGTTCGCCGCTTTTTGTGGGTCTTCAAAAAACGCAAACGGTGTGGTTCTCGCACGGCGATGCCGTTGCAAAACTTCCCAAGGGATTCAAACGGATTGCTTCAACCGCCACATGTGCGAACGCGGCGATGGCTGACGAATCGCGCGGATACTACGCCGTGCAGTTCCATCCGGAAGTGGCGCACACACCGAACGGGAAAAAGATGCTTTCGAATTTTCTCTTCCGTATTTGCCGCGCGGCAAAGGACTGGAAAATGGCGGACTATAAAAAGGAGCTGGTTGCCTCGCTCCGGCGGGAGATTGGGAAGAATCACGTGCTCGTGGGCGTTTCGGGCGGCGTGGATTCGCTTGTCGCGGCCACGCTCCTCTATAAAGCAGTTGGAAATCAAGTACATGCGGTTTGCGTAGACACGGGGCTTTTGCGCGAGAACGAGGCGCGCGACGTGGCGGCATCGTTGCGGAAACTCGGATTCCGCAATTTTCACCTTGTCGACGCGCAGAAAATATTTTTGGAGCGCTTCCGGGGCGTGACGGACCCGGAAGCGAAGCGGAAAATCATCGGCCACACGTTCATCGAGATTTTTGAGCGGACGGTGAAACGCGAGCTTAAAAAGCATTCAGTTCGATATTTTGCACAAGGTACGATCTATCCCGACCGTATCGAGTCTGCAGCGCCCTCGAAGCATGCGGCAAAGATAAAAAGCCACCATAATCTCACGCTTCCCGAGCGGCTTCACTTTTCCATCATCGAGCCTCTCAAAGACTTATATAAAGACGAAGTGCGCGCGGTGGGGGCAACGCTCGGGCTCCCGCGCGACCTTTTATGGCGGCACCCGTTCCCGGGGCCGGGGCTTGCGATTCGCGTGGTGGGAGAAGTAACGGAAGAGCGGCTCGCGCTTTTGCGCAGGGCGGATGCTATCTATATAGAGGAACTCCGGAAGTCGGGCGAGTACGAAAAAATATGGCAGGCGTTCGCCGCGCTTCTTTCGGTGAAATCGGTGGGCGTGATGGGGGATGCGCGGACGTACGACTACATGCTCGCGCTCCGCGCGGTGGACTCCGTGGACGGAATGACTGCGGACTGGCACAAGATGCCGCCCGCGCTCCTTGAGCGCATCTCCTCGCGGATTGTGGGCGAAGTGCGCGGCATCAACCGCGTACTCTACGACGTGACGCAAAAGCCGCCCGGAACGATTGAGTATGAGTAAGAAACATTCCAACATTCCTAGGAATGTTGGAATGTTTTTAGGGTACAAACATGAGCGTTGCGAATGTTTCTTTAAGTATCGTTGTCCAATCTTTCCCGTTCGGGCAATCCTCCTTGCAGTAACTTAAGCTCTCGGGCGATTCTTCGCCGATGTCACACACATTGTCGCTACAGAGGAGCGTGCCTTTGCGCGGCACGAGGTAGAGGTCGAGCGCCCACGCTTTTTTTGAGGCGGCGGGTGCTTCCGCAAATATCCGGTAGGTATCCCGATTTCTCGTTTCTCCGCTTAGGGTGTTTGTTGCGGGTGTCTGGGAGTGGAGTATCACGATGCTTGTCTGCGACGCCGATTGCACGATAGTCTGCACGCCCCGGGACGTGCTGTAGTTTACGAATTCGAGGAATGAGGGTTTGCGGCAGGTCTCGGTGGGGACGGATTGCGACGTGAGGTATTCTCCTGAAAGGGATTTCATCGCTTTGTTTCCCTGCGGGAGATGTCCCGGAGGGACACATATCCACGGACGGGTAACCGGAGTAGTCAAAAAGTTTTCCTCAAAAGAAATAAGTGAGGGATTGTAGCGGACGGCGAACCCCAGCGCGTCGTTGCGATACGTGAGGAGAGATTGCGATTCGGGGGAGGCGGCGCGTTTCTGCGTCGCGGTGAGCCCGATTACGACGACGAGGATTACTATTCCTCCAATGAATGTGATGCGGGCATGTTTCATCGTCCAAAGTTGTCCATCAATACGTTACCTGCTCTGTCGCTACTCAATGCATAGCTTGCGCTTGATGGTGAGCGTCTGGTCGCCGGACTTGATTTCGAAGTTGTTCACGTAGATGCCTTTGTTTTGGTACTGGTGCGCGGCAAGCGTGCGGTCGGTTTGCGCGCGGAGACTTCCTTCCGAAGCATTGCTGTCGCCCCAATCAATGCGGAAGGAAAAATCGCGCGCGGGAGAAAAGGGGTTGTTCAAGACGTAGTTCACCGTAGTGCCGCCCTTGAGCGAGGCGCAGATACTCAAATCCGCCGATTGAAACGCCGCGGCGAACGCGGCAAGGTCCGTTGCGGGTGCAATGCCAAGCGCCTCCGCTGCCTTTCCTTTCGCACCTTCCACGATACCTTGCGCCACATCGGAGAGAGTTTGCGATATGGCACCGCCCACGGCATCGGTTTTCTCCGCAATTGCCGCTTTTGTGCTGCTCGCAATGTTTCCCGCGCGCTCGGCGAGAGGAGTGAGGATGTTATTTTTCAGCGAGAGCGGCGCCGACACTGATGGCGAGGAGGAAGAAGAATCCCCGAAGCGCAGCAGAGAAAGCGGGTTGCTTAGCGACGTTCCGAGTGTTCCCGATTGCCACGCGGGAAGGAAATAAAAAAGCCCTGCGCTGAGCGCGAGGAGGATGAGTATAAAAATGATAAGCCCCTTCATGGATTGTGATTATTATCGTATGTCTCTGCGTGTGCGAATACAAGCGGCGGGCATAGGGCGCAATGTAGTAAAACACCCTTCCGAGTTGTAGTAGTACTGTATACTTACTTTCATCATGAAATCTGTAATGCACGGAGCGGCTACCGGAGGAATAAAATTGTGGTTTCTGCGCCACAAGATGCTTGCGGTTGTGGCGGTTTTGCTTCTTGCGGGCGGCGGGTATTACTTTTTTGGGGGATTCCGCAGTGACTCACAGGAAACCCGCTATATACTCGCGAAAGTGGAGCGGGGTACGGTGGTCGCCTCCGTTTCTGGCACGGGCCAGGTAAGCGCCTTAAACCAGGTGGACGTGAAGCCCAAGGCATCCGGGGAAGTGGTGGCTCTCCCCGTGCGCGAGGGGCAGTCGGTAAAAGCCGGCGCGATTCTTGCCCAGCTTGATTCAAGCGACGCGCAGAAGTCGGTGCGGGATGCTGCGGCGAACTTGAAGAGCTCCCAGCTTTCTCTTCAGAAATTGCAACAGCCTCCGGACGAGCTTTCGCTCACGCAGGCGGAGAACTCGATTATCGACGCGGACCAGTCGAAACAGAAAGCCAAGGATGACCTGGTGAGAGTCTACGAAGAAGGGTTCACGGACGTCGCGGATGCATTCGTGGATTTGCCTTCGGTGATGTTGGGGATGGATGGTATCTTGAACGGTACGACTTTAAACGGCAACCAGAGCAACGCGGACGCATATTACTCCCTTATTAAAGTGCAGAAACCGGCAAGCGACCAATTCAGGGACCTTGCCACTACGGCGCACAGGCAGGCGAGGATTGAATACGACGCGGATCTCCAGGAATACAAAGCCGCAAGCCGTTCTTCCGACACTGCGACGGTGGAAAAGCTTATTGCGCACACGTATACCACCGCGAAAACAATCTCCGATGCGATTAAAAACACGAAGAATTTTTTAGACCTTGTGAATGATACGCTTTCGACCATGCAGGGAGTGCGAGTGCCCGCGCTCCTCGCGGCGCATGAGAGCAGTCTTCAGTCGTACATCGGGACAATGAACGGTCATATCGGCAGCCTTGCCGCGGTACTCACGGCGATTCAGAACGATAAAGATGCCGTTGCAAACGCCGAGCGTACGATTACGGAGAGGACGCAGGCACTCGCGAAGCTCAAAGCGGGAGCGGACCCGCTTGATGTGGAATCGCAGAAGCTCGCGATTGTCCAGCGCGAGAACGCGCTCCGCGATGCAGAGGAGACGCTCGCAAACTATTCCGTCCGCGTACCTTTCGACGGCATTGTGGCGAAGCTCGCCGTAGAGAAGGGCGACGAAGTGTCCCCAAGCACGGCAGTGGTGACGCTTATTACGCCCCAGCAGACGGTCGCCATTTCTTTGAACGAAGTCGATGTGGGGAAAGTACAGCTGGGCGCGAAGGCGACGCTCACTTTTGATGCGATTTCCGGCCTCACCATGACGGGGAAAGTTGCCCAGATTGACGCCATCGGTACGGTGACCCAGGGAGTGGTGAATTATGGCGTGACCATCGCGCTTGATACGCAGGACGGGCGCGTGAAGCCCGGCATGAGCGTCTCCGCCACGGTTGTAACCGATGTGCGGCAGGATGTGCTCACGGTGCCGAACAGCGCGCTTAAGTTGCAGGGAGCTATGCAGTATGTGCAAGTGGCGGAAGGTATGGAAGCGAGTGCTGCGGGGCAAGCCTTGTCGGCGCAGGGTGTGATTCTCGCTTCGCCGCCGCGGCGGCAAGCGGTGAGCACCGGACTTTCAAATGACACGGTAACGGAGATAACGGGCGGAGTCGATGAAGGCGGCGTGGTGGTGACCCGTGAAATTACGGCATCCGCGCAAACACAGGCGGCGGCGCAAGCCGGCGGGAACGCGTTCCGGCTGCCGGGGCTGGGAGGAGGGGGGATACGGAGATGATTGTCTGCGACAATATCACAAAAACGTATGGTGCGGGCGAAACTGCAACGCCGGTTTTGAAAGGTATTTCCTTCACGATAAAAGAGGGAGAGTTCGTGGCGATTATGGGGCCGTCGGGGTCGGGGAAATCCACCCTTATGCATATCTTGGGTGCGCTCGACACTCCGACGTCGGGAACATATGTGCTGAACGGGCATGACGTTTCCAAGCTCTCCGATGATGAGCTTGCGGAGGTAAGGAAAAATAAAATAGGGTTTGTGTTCCAGTCGTTCAATTTACTCTCGCGTGCGAGTGTGCTGCGGAATGTGTGTCTTCCTCTTACCTATGCGGGAATTGAGAAAGGAAAGCGCGAAGCGCAGGCGGCGCGGGCGCTCAAAGCCGCGGGAATGCCGGAGGACCGGTGGCACCACCTTTCAAACCAACTCTCCGGGGGGCAGATGCAGCGCGTCGCAATTGCGCGGGCGCTCGTGAATAATCCGGCAATTATTCTTGCGGACGAGCCCACGGGAAACCTCGACACCAAGACGGGAGAGATAGTGCTCGGCACGTTTCAAGAGCTGAATCATGCGCATAGGCATACCATTATTTTGATCACGCACGAGCTGTATGTTGCCGAACACGCAGACCGTATTATTCACCTTCAGGACGGGTTGATTCTTGAAGACAAGAAAAACGAGAAAAAGGTAATCGCGAAGAGCAGCGTTCATGACAATAGTTGACCTTTTTGAGGAGACATATTCCTCGCTTACCGTAAATAAAGTCCGGTCGGGGCTTACGATTTTAGGCATTGTCATCGGGATTGCCTCCGTGATTGCCATGGTCTCGATTGGGCAGGGGGCGCAGGGGTCTATCGAGGCGAGCATCCAGTCCATTGGTTCGAATCTTCTCCTCGTGATGCCGGGCGCGCAGCGCGGTCCGGGCTTTCATGTGAGCGCGGGGCGAGGTTCGGCGCAGACGCTGAAGCAGGAAGATGCGGATGCAATCGTGAAAAAAGTGCAGTTTGTGAAAGCGGCGGCGCCCGAAATTTCCCGCCGCTACCAGGTGACCGCGCGCGGCACCAACACGAATACGCAGGTGGTGGGCACGGTGCCCAGCTACCCCGAAGTGCGGAATATTCAAATCGACGAGGGGACCTTCATTACCGACGCGAACCTCCAGGGGCTTTCGAAGGTGGTGGTGCTTGGTCCCACCGTGCGGGACGACCTTTTCGGCGAAGGCGCGGAAGCGGTGGGGCAAACTGTCCGCATCAATAAAGTGGACTTCAAGGTGGTGGGTATCACGAAGACGAAAGGCGGGAGCGGCTTCGGCAGCCAGGACGACATGCTCTTCGTGCCGCTCACGACGGCGCAGCGGTTTTTGGCGGGGGACACGTATGTGACGACAATAAGCATCCAGGCGGAGAATCAATCGGTCATGAGCGCGGTGCAGGAGCAAATCACCGCTCTCCTTCTCGATCGGCATCGTATAAGCGATCCCCAGCTTGCGGATTTCAGCGTGCTGAACCAGGCCGATATCGTGGCGACGGCGTCCTCGGTCACCAACACCTTCACGATGCTCCTCGGGTCCATCGCGGGCATCTCGCTCCTTGTGGGCGGCATCGGTATTATGAATATGATGCTCACGACGGTCACCGAGCGGACGCGCGAAATCGGTTTGCGGAAAGCGATTGGCGCGAAGCGGCGGGACATCAGCGCGCAATTTTTAGCGGAGTCCGCGACGCTCACATTCCTGGGAGGCGTAGCGGGCGTCATCGTGGGGTGGCTTATCGCATGGGGGGTAAGCCGCTTTGCGGGAATTACGACATCCGTTTCATGGAGCGCGGTGCTCCTTGCGTGCAGTGTCTCCGCCGCAATCGGGATTGTGTTCGGGTATTACCCCGCCCGCCGCGCGGCAGCGTTGAATCCCATTGAGGCGTTGCGGTACGAGTGATACTGACGATAACAATGACTATGACGATGACAAAGGGCGCGAGTATGAGAATAAGTATGAGGATGAGAGCTTGGAGTCGAAGTTCTCCAGAATAAAAAATCATGCACAAAAATAAATTGATAGCGAGTGTGGCGATTGCGGTGGTTGTTGCGGGCGGCATAGGATTCTACGGCGGCACGCTTTTTGCGAAATCGGGAATCCCTTCGCGCGGCGGGAATGCCGGAAATTTTGCGCAGGGGTTTATGCGGAATGGGGGCGGCATGCCTCCGGGAGGAACTGCACGTTTCGGCAACGGCGGCGGCCTGTCTGCCGGTCAGGCAGGCCTTACTGCGGGGGAGGTCTTGAGCAAAGACGAGAAAAGCATCACGGTGAAGCTCCGCGATTCCCGCCTGCCGGACGGGCAAGCCGGTTCGCGCATTGTGTTTTTCTCGGGTATCACGCAAGTATTGAAATCCGCCACGGGCACGGTGGGTGATATTGCGACAGGAGAGCAAGTTGTGGTAACGGGTACCGAGAACACGGACGGGAGCATCACGGCACAATCCATCCAGCTTCGGCCCGCATTCATGGCGAGCTCGACGAGGAGCAGATAACTTTTTGTCTTGAAACGGGAAAGCTCCACTTGTTTAGAGTGGAGCTTTCTTGTTCGAAATTGCGGTCCGAGTTGGGCGCCTAGTGCACTTTGAGATATGCGATTCCCCAAATCAGGATATTGCATACCAGCGGCGGCACGAGGTTCGCCTTTGTGCAGATGCTTCCCGAGCAGTACCAGCCGGGTTGCACTGTCCCCAGCACCGAATGGATACTCACAAGCACCGAGGCAAGCATCACCACGTCGCGCGGCATCGGTGACACGATATACACGAGGAGTATCCCGAGAAGGAAGCTCATCGTGACGATGTGCATCCACCCCGAGAGACTCAAGTCTTTGTACCACACGCCGTGCACATGTGCGGGAAACATGTGTCCGGTGATGTGGTGTTCCCGCATGCCGTTCGCCCACGCCCAATGGGCAATGAGGGTGAGCACGGCTGCTGCCGCGGACAAGCCGTACACCACTTCCGGGTTAAGGGAACTTTCGTGTTGGTCGGAACAGTCGAAAAAGATTGCAATA
>CAZYEL010000002.1:0-80690 GCA_964646415.1 uncultured Candidatus Saccharibacteria bacterium | reverse complement strand
GCCAGTGCCGTTTCACGAAGCGGGACATGCCTTTGTGCCCGTCCGCCACCACCACTTCAGGAGGGGCGAACCGCACGAGGAAGCCGTACCACGTCCCATAGCACTCATCTGACGCAAACTGCCAGAAGATGCGGTCATGCTCATCCACCGCAATCAGGGCGCAGAGTTCGCTTCCATGGATGAACTTCGCGTCCACGATGAGCATATGTGCCTTGAATCCTTGGGGGACGGGACAGTTTGGGTTTTGCCGGAAGAAGGGACGGAACTCTTTGGACAGGGCGCGGCGGGAGACGCCGTATCGCCTTGCAATGGCGGCTTTGTTTTCAACCCCCGTGAGCCAGGCAGCAAGGCGTTCCTTGCGATGACTTCGTCTGACGTCATCCCGCTTCCACGCGGTTGTCTTTTTGCACGTCAGACAGAAAAACCGAGGGGTTCCCGCCTTGGTTGTTCCCCACTTCTGCGTCCGCTGACCGCACACCGCACAATCTTTTTTTTCATGGGAATATACTGGCGGGTTGTATGTTCCTTGTCAAAACAGTCGAAAGAGATCGATATTGCAATCTTTTTCGACTGTTCCGACCAACACGAAAGTTCCCTTAACCCCAGATCGCTCCACTTTAGCCCAAGCTAAACCGAAGGCTCGCTTTTGGATGCAATCGGGTGGGTGCAGGGTTCAACCTTGGAATTCTAATCCAACCTGATTATGTTAGCTTTGGTGCAAATTCGGGAATATAATTCCGGTATGAACAGAATGGCAAAACTTGCTTCCAAACACACACGGAATGGTATTGTGGTTTTTGTGTTTTTCGCCATGGCCGGAACATTGGCGCTTGCCGATACGGCTACGGCGCATGCTGAAACGGATCCCAAATCAAAGTGCCAGTTTTCCATCTCCGCAAAAGTTTCTCCGTCAAAGATCGCGTGGGAGGAAGCGGAAAAGGGATCAATCATAACTGGCACGATTGCGGCAGGATATGAATGCATAAAACCCTTTTATCTGAATGGGGAGGAGATTCCGGAGATAAGATTCTCTATCCCCGTGGCGTCGGTTGGGAGTCCTTTCGATGTCTCGGGACCATATGTGCATCCGAATGGGGGAAAGGTTCTTGCTTCGCAAAGACCGGATGAAATAATACGCAACAACATAATTGCCGAAGATTACTGCGCGGAAGCAGGCGCGACAGTGGCTCCTGAACAATGCTTGGAGGGATGGGATGTTTCCACATCAAACGGGAAAAATAGGGCGACATGCGCCCCGTTTTCTTCATCTAAAACCGCAGTGTCGAAGCCATATCCAGAATCGGGCGCTACTATACAAAAACGCCTGCCGCAAATAAGCCAGATAGTGCCGGACAGCATAAAAGTTGATTTCGATCCGGAGTACGTGGAACAAACCAAAACGGAAAGGAAATATATTCCGAGCAAACCATTTTCTATTTTTGATAGAATCCAAGTTTCGCTCAAACTCAAATCGTGCAATCCCGCTTATGATCGCTTGCCGTGGTCTGTAAGGATTATGACAACCAACGCGAAGGGCGAAGAAATTATAATTTCATCCACTTATGAATACGACCCATCCCTTTTCGGCACGGAGAACGATATAGGTGGATTTACTCGCGTAAGCTCTATGATAAACGGAAACTACACATATCAATTAAGTACCTACCCATTGAGTACATATCTTTCAGCACATATTTCCTCGCCGGATAATCAGGAAATTTTGATAGACAGCATTGCAAAAAAGCGGCCGGTGTTTGTGAGGATAGAATTTAAATCAGAGAAAAAAGATATTCCGATTGAAATGACCAACTGCGCACAAATATATGGGGCCGGCGAACATAAGATAGTAAATATGAGAGGCAAGAGTTCTGCATCGAAAGGACTCGATGTCGCCAGCACTCTGGACAAATATAGAAAAAACGGATTTGAACAAATAAACCCGCTTAAATCTTACTCGGATTCGTTCTCTTATTTTGCCGACCTTGCAAACCACGACGATACAAAATGGTCAATGCTGTTCGGGTTTTTTACCGGAGCAAACAATAAGCCGAGAGAAATATCGGCCTGCGGTTCCGACGCCAGCCAATATTTTTTCCACACCGGCCGTCTTAAAAATAGGGCCTACGCACCGTATGGAAGCGGCGTAGCATTCTCACCGGCGACAATTACGCTCAACGCCATTCATGAAATGGCACACTCTTTCGTTGGAATAGAAGACGAATATACAACCGGATTTGACGTAACTCTTTACTACGCCAACTGCGCCCCCCCGGGTCGCGCGCCACATTGGGGAACTATTGACCAATCTCGATTTAGTGGCGGAAACGGATTCTATTATGGGGATTATCTCAAAGGATGCCAGCTTTCAAGCCAGTATCGGCCATCTGCGGACAGTATTATGCAAGGACTTAAAAGTACAAACTCGCAGTTTAATGTCGTGAGCTGCGGATACTTTCTGCAGGCAATAAAAAAAGGAACTGCCTCCTTGAGATCGTTCCCGATGAGCGAGCTTATAGCAAACTGGGAAGAATGCAAGAAAATGGATGGGATAATAAAGCCGTTATTAGTTGATGCAGATCCGCTGATCGGATCAATAAATAATTCCACCAGACTCCTTGCGGGAATTTCTCCGATACTAACAAACAACGGAACTCCGGATTCGATGATTAAACTCAATTTTAGCTCCCCTTATATTACGCTCGAGTCATTCGCTCCCGACGGCACAATAACGGGAGAAGTTTTTGAATCCGCAAATGAAAACACGCCAGTGGGAAAACCTATCCTGAATAGGACCACGTCAACGGCGCAGACATCCTCAACTTTAATTATAAGCAAGCCCGGGATAGACTCCCTCCGCGCAATGGTTAGAGATTTGCAAGCGCAAATTCAAGTGTTGCGCGATAAAATTGATGCCATCAAATGTTCCCGCGGTCTCGCTCCATGCAAAGAAAAAGTCTTGATTCCTTCGAAACAACTTCTGCCCGCTCTCCCGAAAGAACAACAGCTTGGGAACATTTTGAATACGCTTCAAATATTCATTGAATCACTCTCGAATCCAAAACGGTAATCCTTCAGATCGCTTCACTTTAGCCCAAGCTAAACCGAAGGCTCGCTTTTGGATGCAATCGGGTGGGGACAACGAAAACTTAACCGTACGAAATCCGAACAATCGTTCGAACTTCGTATAACAACATGGATTAATAACTATCCTATCGCAATGCAGTGTATAGTGTATAAAGTGTATAAATCGAACTTGCGCATTAAAGTATGAAGTTTACTATATAAACATAATGAAATTTCGCGGGCTTTCTCTTTTCCGCCATGGACATATTAATATGCGCTTATTTGCTGTTTCCTGCACAGTCTTGATATTCTCGGCCAACATTACATCTGCCAATTCCGAAACTTTGCCGCCGGATTACAACGAGGGCCCCGAAATCGCGATTTCGGATTACGAATATACTTACAGTCAAACAGTAATGCCGAACGTCGGTAAAAAGGACACAGGCGCTAAATATATTTCAGCAAAAAAAACATGGGATATGTCGGGCGGGAAACAAATTTTAAGCGAAGCAAGACCAGATAAGTGGTATAAATCAAGAATCGAAGAAACCACATGGCCGGCTGAAAAATGGCCGCCCTCAAGCCAAGGTGTTCTTGTGTCCACTATTGTAAACAAGAATGACGGGTCTTCTAATAAAGACCAGACGACAGTCGGAAGTTTTGTGCCGGGGCCCGCTTATAATAATTTCATACGGAATGATTCGTACGGGAGATATGCTCTATCGGCTAACGTTAAAATGGAAAAAGAAAGGGCTCTAATCTCGGAAACCTTGAAGGTCAAAATAAAACTACTTCTCCATGGCAATCCTAATAAAATATACGAGGTAAATCTGTCGCCTGACGGGAAGAGAATATTAAGAGTTAATGATGATTTATCAACAGCAACGATTAGTATGGACGAAGGAGAATTCGTAGTTGCCGGGAAAAGATGGGATCCAACGAGATTTGGCCTTTTCATAACTGGAAGAGGGGGAAGCGAAATAGATGTAACCCCGATAGCGGCTGGCAATTATATATACGATTTAAATATCGTGGGTTTCAAACAAGTTGGCGAAGCTCGCACGGAAATCGATAAAACAACAGGGGAACAATATACATCCTCTGGCACGATTGATACCACCGCGTCTCCCGCAGGGGGAAAACCGGAGATAGAAGCTCTTCAAACAACAATACGCGAACTGCAAGAACAAATAAAGACTCTCCAAAATAAAATCGACGGCGTTAAATGTTCCCGCGGTCTTGCTCCATGCAAAGAAAAAGTCTTGATTCCCTCTAAACAGCTTCTGCCCGCACTTCCGAAAGAACAACAGCTTGGGAACATTTTGAATACGCTCCAAATCCTTATTGAGTCACTCTCGAACCCAAAACGGTAATCCTTCAGCTCGCTCCACTTTAGCCCAAGCTAAACCGAAGGCTCGCTTTTGGATGCAATTTTATGGCGTGCCCCCAAATGGCGCGATGAGGTGCGAATTCAGTGCCCCGCCGCAGGCGGGGCGAAAGGTACTTGAAGTTATAGTTGAAGTGAGGTATACTTTTCAGACAAAATTCGCATGGCAAAAGCGAAACATTCGGACAACTTAATCGGACTGCGGTGCACCACGTGCAAGCGGCGGAATTACCATACCCATCGGAATAAAAAGCTGGTGGAGCGGAAAATAGAATATAAGAAGTTTTGTGAATGGTGCAGAAAGCACACTAATCACAAGGAAGTTAAAGTATAATTACGTTTTTTCGGCAACATTCGCTTGAGAATGGGTTGGTAGGTTTCTTAAGGAACCATTCGCGCGAATGGTAGAATGGGTGCATCCCGCGTTGGCATTTTTGTGAAAGCTGGCTAGAATCTTCGGGAAGGGGGTATCGTTCAGTGGCAGGACAGCGGTCTCCAAAACCGCTAACGTGGGTTCGATTCCTACTACCCCCGCCTTCGTCACGACGTAGCTTTAGCGAAGTCGGACTTCGCCCAAGACTATGTATCGTGACTACGGCGTGGCAAAGCCCGCTTGTTATAATGGTATGCATGTTTTACGTCTATAGCCTGAAATGCAGCGATGGGTTTTATGTGGGTTGTACGGATGACATTCAGGATAGAGTCGAGAGGCATAAGAAGGGTCAAGTACCAGCAACGGCTAGCCGGTTGCCCTTAGAACTAGAATTCTATTTTGCAACAGAGGACAAGTACGAAGCTTACGATTTTGAGAAGTACCTTAAGTCAGGCTCCGGACGGGCATTTGTAAAGAAGCATTTTGGCGCGTGAGATTCCCCTTGGTACGCTGAAGATCAAAGCGTAAGCGACCTTGAACCGTCAGGTTTACTATCCCCCCGCAGACTAGTGAGACGGGGCTATGCGACTGCCTCGCATATAGTGCGACTTGTTATACAATGTTTCTATGATGGCATCCTCTAGCAAAGTAGCTCAATTAGAAGGTTTGGTGTTCGGGCAGCGCGTTGCCGAGGAAGAACCCCGTTTGGAGGAGTACTTTGTTGAAACTTTATTGTGGCGGAAGATACTGCGTGGGGAGGTGGACATTGTGTATGGGATGAAAGGTTCTGGTAAAAGTGCAATTTTTCATCTTCTGACAATAGGTCGGAACATGCCTCTCAATATAAAAGTAATCGCAGCAGAGCATACTCGCGGAACCCCGATTTTTTATGCAATTAAAACTGACCCGCCTCCTTCTGAGACTCAGTTTGTTTATTTATGGAAATTGTATGTACTTTCGCTAATTGCAAGCGATCCGAAAATTTCGGAAATTCTTAAACAACAGCATCCCGAGCTCGTCAGAGATCTAAACTTAGTGGGTGTAATTGATGGAGACAAAGGCGAAATACTTAAAAAGGCTTTGAGGTATGTGGCCTCTGTAAAAATACCGAATGTTTTTGAGGTGGGGATCGCTCATCCAGAGAAAAAAGAGGAGGATAAGAGAATAGATGTGGATCGTGCGATGGATGTGGTTAATAAGATGTTGTTGGAGAAGGGCTTCGCTGTCTGGGTTCTATTCGATAGATTGGATTCAGTATTTGACGATAATTCAAGTCTCTATGGAAAGCTTTGACTAGTAAGGGTTTTCGGGAAGCCAGCCACATAATACAATCCGCTACAATTGAATGGTCAGAAGTAAATATTGTAAACCTAATTATTAGACGTATCCTTAGTAATCCGGACTTGGTTGCCTTCTATGATGTTGTCCCAGAGCAAGTATTAACCAATTACGATGAACAGAAGAAACTATTTTATAGAATTTTCCCAGACCAAATTGATGCTGGGTCTAGAAAGTCAGAAACTATAAGGTGGTTAATGGCGCGTGTTGCAGATGGAACGCAACAAGTGGCTCCACGGGAACTAATTCACCTCCTGAATGAATCAAAGGATGAGCAAATCAAGGCTATGGAATTGGGTGAATCGACACCTGAGGGAGAACGTCTTTTCTCTGCCGCTGCCATGAAAAGAGCATTGCCAGCAGTATCTCAATCTCGCCTAGAACTAACTATTTTTGCTGAGTATCCTGGTTTAAGATCACATATTCTCATGTTGGAGGGCGAAAAATCCACACAAACTCTTGATACCCTGTCGAAAATTTGGAGCACGAACTTAGAGGAAGCTGCTAAAATCGCAACATCTCTCGTTGAGATCGGCTTCTTTGAACTACGCGGGGACAAAAGAAGCCCACAGTATTGGGTGCCATTCCTTTATCGACCTAGGTTGAAACTGATTCAGGGAAAGGCGGAAGAGGATGGAGAGAATTAATAGAGCTAATGTTAGTTTAGTGTAGTGGGAGAGGTCTTAATCTAGACACCTTTATCACTCGCTAATTAAAACGACCTCCAATCGCCGAATTTCACAAGAAGAGTATAATCTGCACTAATATGTCGTGGGACGAATTCGACAAAGAAATACGGGCGCTCGCGCAAAAAGTGGATTACACTCCGGAGGTGATTGTGGCCGTGGTGCGGGGAGGGTTGGTGCCGGCGCGGCTGCTCTCGACGCTTTTGAACGTCCCGCAGATGCGGTGTGTAACAATGGTGCGCAGTGGCGGCGAGAGGGAGATTTTGGGTGAACTGGGCGAAGGTATTGCAGGGAAGAAGGTGCTTCTGGTGGAAGACATGATTGAATCGGGGAAGAGCCTGGAAGCGGCGAAGGAGTATTTGGAGTCCAAAGGGGCACTGGTCAAAACCGCGTGCTTGTACACCATGCCGATTTCGGAGATGACGCCGGATTATTTTTTAAGAGAGGTGGTTGCAGTGGCGAAGTTTCCATGGGAGTGATGCGGCTTTAAGAAAGTCATGAGAACTATTCACCGGGACATTGTCGCTGCGCTCATTTTCTCGCGTGACGGTAAGTTGCTGCAGGCCATAAAAAATCCCAAACTCGGGGGAGTATACGCCGCCGATTGCTGGCATATTCCGGGCGGGGGGATTGAAGAGGGCGAGACCAAGGAAGCCGCGCTGGTGCGCGAGGTGAAGGAAGAAACAGGCATCGATATCGCGCCCTATACGATTGAGCTTCTCGATGACGCGAATGAGGGGGAAAGCGAGAAGACGCTCAAAGGCACCGGCGAGCGCGTCCTCTGCAAAATGAAGTTTTACGATTACAAGGTGGTGATACATGACAAAGATGCCGCTCAAATACATGTGCGGATTGGCGACGAATTCGCCGCGTATCGGTGGTCGGACATTGCGGAACTCAAAGACCTTACGCTCACACCACCCTCGGGCGCGCTTTTCAAGAAACTCGGGTATATTCGCTAATTTTTTTCGCTACACTATATCTATGGCAAGAGTCGCACCGGAACTTCAACGCGGGCAGTACAAGGCGGGGCATTATCGGAAGCTTTCGCCCGAAGACGGCTCGTTTTCGTGGTTAGACGTGCCCCGCGCCATCCGGACTTTTTTGGATGAGGATAAAGCCAGGTTCGCGTTTTTCAACGCGCTGCTCTTCGCGGTTTTCTTCTACGACTTTGTGCCGCCGTTCGTGGTAGGGAAGGTGGTGGATTTTTTCAGCGGTTACCGCGCGGACGGCTCGCTCCAACCGTTTTATCTTCTCATCCTTTTCCTTATTGCTTCCTACGCGGTCACCGCGCTCATTCGCCTTCGCACCAAAAACATCTTAAGCAAGATCGCCATTGCGGTGCGGTCCCGCGCAAAGGTGAAGGGATTCGAGCGGCTTATGGATGCTTCAATTGAGTGGCACGCCAAGGAGAACACCGGGAATAAGGTCCAGCGGGTTTTGGGCGGCAGCATGGCGCTCTTTGAGCTTATCCAAATCACTACCCGCAACGTATATCTCGTTCTCGCGAATTTTATAGGCGTTCCTTTATTTTTCTTTTTTACGCACTGGACGCTTTTCGTATTCGCGTTGGTGTACGTTGCGGTGTTTCTCACCATACTTATTACGTTCAGCAGGAAAATGGAAGCATTAAGTTTCGGGTACGACCAGGCACTCGAGCGTTCAAGCGGAACGTACATTGAAGGCGCAGGCAATATCCTTTCCATCAAAGCCGCGGGCGCGGAATCCAACGTGCATTCGCGGGTGCAGGCGCATGAAATGAGCGTCAAAGAGTTTCAGTTCAAAATCGCGGACACAAATAATAAGAAGTGGCAATTTTTCCAGGTGTGGAACGGATGCGCGTACGGCATTCTTCTCTTCCTCATCGGGCAGCAGGTTCTTGCCGGCACGGTGAGTATCGGCTTAATCCTCGTGCTCTACGTGTATTTCAGTAAATTGCGGGAATCCGCGAACGATATCAATGACATCGGCACGGTACTCGTCGGATTCAAAGTTGACGTCGGGCGCATGATGCCCATTTTCCGGGAGAAGTCGGCGGTGCGCTCGGGGAAGAAACCCTTCCCGAAGGAGTGGGATGCACTCACGCTCGACCGTGCCGAGTTTTACTATCCGAATACGCATTCCGGACTTTCCCGTTTCAGTTTGAATATCTCGCGCGGCGCGCGGGTGGGAGTCGCAGGAGGTTCCGGCAGCGGGAAGTCTACGCTCGTAAAGATTCTCCTCGGGCTCTACGAGCTCAAGCGTGGGAAGTTCGCCGTGGGCGAAACCGATTTTTATGAGATGTCCCGCGAGGCGGTTACCGGCAACATCGCGGTGGTGTTGCAGGAGGCGGAGCTTTTCAATCTCTCATTTCAGGAGAACATCACGATGATGCGCGATTTTGACCGCGAGCTTTTTGCGCGCGCAATCAAGGTTGCCGACTTGAAGGAGGTAATCGCGCGGCTCCCCGAGGGAATCAATACCTATATCGGAGAGCGGGGATACAATCTTTCGGGAGGGGAGCGCCAGCGCATCGGCATTGCGCGCGCGATTTACAAGGATTGCCCGATTGTGATTTTGGACGAAGCAACATCGTCCCTCGACGGCAAAACCGAGAAGCGCATCGTGGACCGGCTCTTCGGCGAGTTCGGCGGAAACAAGACTTTCCTTATTGTGGCGCACCGCCTTTCCACAATTCGCAACGCAGACGAAGTCATTGTGTTCGACAAGGGTGCGATTGTGGAGCGCGGGAAGTTTGATATGTTAATCAAGAGGCGTGGGTCAAAACTTGGAAGTCTCTATGCCTTGCAGCAATAGAAACGATGAATGATGTTACGCCAAGAGAAGGTCTTCCCGTAAACGCCAAGCGGGTGTTTAAGGGCGAGATTTTCGAGGTGTGGCAGTGGGAGCAGAAGTTGTTTGATGGGACCAGCGGGACATTTGAGAGGGTGTGGCGTTATCCGACTATCGAAGTATTTGCGACGGTGGGTGACAAGCTTCTTATTGAGGAACAGGACCAGCCGGACAGGCTGGGAAACATAAACTTGCCGAGCGGGAGGGCGGACAAGGGAGAAGACCCGCTTGAAGAGGCGAAGCGGGAACTTCTTGAAGAGACGGGTTACACGTCGGCGCAGTGGTCGCTTTTTATGAAGCACGGACGGGATAACAGCAAGATACTCCATGACGTGTATTATTTCATCGCCCGCGACTGCGCAAAAACCGCCGAGCCGCAGCTCGACGCAGGAGAGAAAATCGGCACGCGCCTCATCTCGTTTGACGCATTTCTTGGTTTGGTTGACGACCCGCGTTTCTGGATGTCTGCCGAGTTCAAGAATTACATGCTCCGCGCGAAGTGTGATGCGAAGAAAAAGGAGGAGTTTAGGAAAATCCTATTTCCGTAAATGCCGCCTGTTGTCAAAGACGCGTATTTCGTCGCGGTAAAGGCTTTCCTCGAGCGCGAGGGGCAACTTTTGATTTTGAAAGACAAATTCGGTCCGGCAACTGCCAGATGGGACTTGCCCGGCGGGAGAATCACCGCCGCCGAGTTCAAGACGCCGCTTGAAGATATTCTGCGGCGAAAAATGCGCGAGGAGTTGGGCGAGGGAATTGCATATGCAATTGGGGAACCAGTGGTGTTTATGCGCCATGAGCGGGTGGAGGCGACGCCGGAGAAGCCGCTCGTACGGATATTCGCAATCGGGTACGAAGCGAAGCTTGAGGAGGGCGAAGCGCATCTTTCGTCCGCGCACACCGAAATGCAGTGGGTGGATATCAAAACATTCAAACCGGAGGATTATTTTTCCGGCGGGTGGCTTGCAGGCGTAAAAGAGTATCTCGCGTTGCGAAGGAGGTAGCACCCATTTCACAACCCTCTTCCGGCCGCGATACGAGCGAATTTTTGTGAGGGCAAGAAGTGACGACGACGGTATACCCCTGTGGTACTCCAAGGAGGAACGACGCAGACCATCGCGAATATTCGCCGTATCCCTTCGGGTTCCGCTGATGGTGCCGCCCGGCGGTGTTGCTCCTCGTCGCAGTGCACGAAGCACAGCTTCCTCGTCGCGCCTTGCCGGATCAGCGCCACCAGCAGGAACGCGGTCGCGGAAAGGGTTTTGAAATGGGTTCTCATCAACACGTTTCGCTGAAGAGTTTCTCGAACGCTTTCGTGGCATCTGCGCGGCGGAGGGTGACCGCTTCAAGCGCGGTGAGAATCACATAGCGCCTTTTCTTTTTCCCGAGGAGTACCAGTACCGTGGGGAGGGAATACGTGCCTTCGCTCCGGCGTTCCGCGCGGCCTTTCCTGATAAGTTCGAGTCCCACGTGGTGGTTGCTTGAGTAGCCGCTGTAACCGGTCGCGAGGAAATCGCCCAGGCCCGCAGCGCTGTACGCCGCGTCCGGCGCGGCGCGGAGTTCCCGCAGGATGCCGCTTATTTCACGGAACGCGGCACTCGCGAACCAGCCTTTGCGGTTGTCTCCCCACTGGAGCGCCGTCGCGATGCCAAGCCCGATTGCGTAAATGTTTTTGAGGACTCCGGCGAGTGCCGTGCTCCGCGGGTCGCCCATGCACTCAAGGCGGAGCGAGCTTCCGCGGAAGAGTTCGTGCACCTGTGTCCGCGCCCGCACATTCGTTGATGCAAGGATGCCCATGCCGCCTTTCTTTATCTCTAATTCTTCCGCAAGCATCGGACCTCCGATGAATGCGGTTTGCTGTTGCGGCAGGAGCCGTGCAAGGAGTTCCGCGGCGGTTTCGTGCGAGGTATGCTCAAGCCCCTTTGCGAACGTGACGAGGGTCGCTCCGCGCGCGAGGTACGGTTGTATCCCTCTTGCAACCTCGCGCAGCGCCCACGAGGGGACGCACAAAAGAATAATTGCGGCGCGCGGGGCGGTAGCGGAGAGAGGTTTTTGATGCGGAACCTTCCCGGGAGTCTTGTCCCACAGCGCGGGACGCACCCGCTTTTCCGCAAGCACTTTTTTTATCGCGCGTCCCAGTTCTCCCGCGCCGATAATCAAGACATCCCGCTTTTCCATTGCTTTGAGTGTATCCCAAATTGACACAAAATGCATTATGCTACTTGCATGCTTCGGATATATCTTGCCCGGCACGGGCAGGACGAGGACAATGCGAAAGGTATCTTGAACGGGCGGCGCGATACGCCGCTCACGAAGCTCGGTATGGCCCAGGCGGAGCGGCTTGCGGCAAACATCAAAACGCAGGGGATTCCGTTTGATGCGATTTATGCCTCGCCTCTTGTACGGGCGCGGCGTACGGCGGAGATTATTGCGGAGGGGCTGGGAGCGAAAGCGCCCGTCGTGCTTGATGACCTCACCGAGCGGGATTTCGGCGTTATGACGGGAAAGCGGGTGCAGGACATCGAAAAGCTGTGCACCCCCGACATCATCAAAGCCGACCCGGTGGTTTATTTCATCAATCCCCAGGGCGCGGAAACATTCCCGGAAGAGATGGAGCGGAGCAGAAAGGTAATCTACTGGGTGAAAGAGAAGCACGCCGAAGGGAACGTGCTTCTTGTCGGGCATGGCGATATGGGGAAGATGCTCTATGCGGCGTATTATGGCCTTCCGTGGGAGCGTGTCCTCTCCATGTTTCACTTCGGAAATTCGGAGCTGCTTCTTCTCGCCGAGGATTCCCCGGCAGAAAAAACGCATGTGTTTGCGATCAAGCAACATAACCATTAAGGGAGGTTGACGTCGGTGGGGCGCATGCTATAGTACCCAAATCCAAAGACAGCGGGCATTCGCAAGGAGTAAGCCCCGCCGAGGAAATATGACGAGTCATCGTCATTCTCGGACGGCCTTTGGAGGGGGCTGTTTTTATTTATAATCAGCGAATAACGAATATTGTACGAATTTGCGAATGAGATTCATTCGTTTATTCGTTCTCAATTCGATATTCGTTGATGGAGAACCATGAAGACCAAATCCCAAAAAGCATCGGAACTCGAAAAGGGGCGGAAGCTCCTTGCGGAAAGCGAAGCAGTCGTCTTCGCGGATTTTTCGCGCGTTTCGAACGAGAACCTGAAGAAGCTGCGGAAAGCGGCGCGCGAAGCGGGCGCCGAGTTTCTTGTCATCAAGAAGCGGCTTTTGAACGTGCTTTTGAAGGAGAAGGGGATTGCATACGATGTGAAGCAGTTCGGCGGCTCGGTGGGAACGATTTTCTCGAAGGGCAATATGGAGAAAATCAGCGGGCCCGTGTACAACTTTTTCTCGAAGCTTGAAGTGCCGGAAGGGGGCGAGAAGGGAATGTGGGTGAAGCACATCTTGGGCGCATATGACGCGAAAGGAAAAATCCCTGTAGGCGCGGACCAGGTGCTCTTCATCGGCAAGCTCCCGCCGCGCGAGGTTTTGCTGGCCCAGCTTCTCGGTATGTTTGCGGCGCCGTTGCGCTCATTTATGTATTTGCTCCAGGAAAAATCAAAACAGGCCAAAACCTAGAAAAGGTCGTAAGGGTAAATCATCGAATAACGAATATTTTACGAATTTACGAATTGCGAGGTTTTATTGGGTCATTCGCAATCCATTCGATATTCGTTGATAAAGAACATGGAAAAACTTAACGACATCATTGCGAAGGTGGAAACGCTCACCGTGGTTGAGCTTGCGGAGTTGGTGAAGAAGCTTGAAGAAAAGTTCGGTATTTCGGCTTCGGCCGCCGTAGCTTCCGGCGGAGGCGCGCCGGCCGCCGCCGTAGAGGAGCAGACGAGCTTCAATGTGGTGCTTAAGGAGTCGGGTGCGACAAAGATTAATGTCATCAAGGTTATCCGCGAGGTAACGAGCCTGGGACTCAAAGAAGCGAAGGACTTGGTGGACGCCGCGCCGAAGACGGTGAAGGAAGGATTGAAGAAGGAAGAGGCGGAGGAAGTAAAAAAGAAACTCGAAGCGGCGGGGGCGAAGGCGGTTATAGAATAGTAGGTGGTATGTAGTAAGCAGTAGGGCGCAGAAATGCAAAAGAGCGGCGGGAGCCGCTCTTTTGTTATTTGTGCGCGTTGCAGGGATCGGACCTGCGACCTTTCCGATGTGAACGGAACGCTCTGCCACTGAGCTAAACGCGCTTACAATTGAAGATGGTAAAACAAAAAGGCGTTGCCCGCAAACTTCATCATAAACTACCAAAAGAACGGAGGCTTGCATCCTATGTTGGGAGGGTAGTAAAATGAAGGCAAATAAAAGGTCACCTATTTTATATTTATATTGGACATGAACAGTTCAGGAAGATTGGTGTTGGGAGTGGTAATTATCATAGCGGTGCTTGCGGGGGTGTATGCCTTGCTCCAGTCGCCGGAGACGGCGAACGGTCCGGCGGCGCCCGGGCAGGCTGTGGCGCAACCCATAACCATCGGGTTTATCGGGCCGCTTACGGGGGACACGGCGAATCTTGGGCAGAACGCGAAAGCCGCAGTGGAGATTGCACTTGAAGAGGTAAACGCTGCCGGGGGAGTAAACGGCCGCCCGCTTCGGGTGATTTACGAAGACGGGAGGTGTAATGGAAAAGACGGCTCGGATGCGGCGAACAAGCTTATTAATGCGGATAATGTGCCGGTGATTCTTGGCGGTGCCTGCTCGGGCGAGACAATGGCGTTTGCGAGCGCGGCGGAGCAGGCAAAGCGCGTGGTGCTCTCGTACTGCTCTTCGGCGCCTTCGGTTACGCAGGCGGGAGATTATATTTTCCGGGATTATCCCTCTGACCTTCTTCAGGGAACATTTGGTGCAAACTACGCTTATGCGACGTTGGGGAAACGGAAGGTGGGTGTTCTCTATGTGAAAAGCGATTGGGGGGTGGGGGTAAGCGGCGTGTTTAAGGATACATTCGTAAAGCTTGGAGGTACGGTTGTTGCGAGCGAAGGGTATGACCAGGCGGTGCGTGATCTTAGAACGCAGATTACCAAAATCAAAGCCGCAAAACCCGACATTGTTTACTTCGCGGGCTATACCGGAGACTCAATTATCGGCATTAAGCAGGCGGCAGATTTGAAGCTTGGCGTACCACTCTTTGGCGCGGACGCTTGGGATGACCCGAAGGTTTGGACCGATGTGGGAGCTGCGGGAGAAGGAGCTTTGTTCACGGTGGTGTCAGCCCCGCTCTCGGATGCGTTTAAGGCGAAGATGAAAGAAAAAACGGGGAGTGAGAATGTGATTGCATGCAGCCCCGGGGCGTACGATGGCATCAAGATTCTCGCGCAGGTGATGGCGAAGGTTGGAACCGACTCCACGGCGATAAAGAACGAGCTCTATAAAACCGAGTACACTGGAGGCGTTTCTGCGGCGAAAGTTGCATTTGATGCGAATGGCGACCCGGTAAGTGCAAGCTACATCGTGAAAGTGGTGAAGGACGGGAAGGCGGCGGAGCAGAAATAGCAGGAATATTGCTTGAGTGCGAAGCGATAAGTGATAAGTGGCAAAGGCCCCATTCTGCGGGGCTTTTGCTTTTTTGCTTCATAACCCGCTAGAATTACTGAATCTTGCGTATGCGCGGTTTTTTCTTATCGTTTATCACTTAAAGCTTAACGCTTTCTATGGACATTTTCGCCCAGCTTGTCGCGAACAGCCTGATTGCGGGAGCGATATATACGCTTATCACGCTCGGATTCAATCTTATTTTCGGAGCGACACGGTTCATTAACATGGCGCACGGGAGCTACGCCGCCGTGGGCGCGTATGGAGCGTTTTTCGTGTTGCGGGGGATGGGGTGGGGAATCTTGCCGAGCATGATTTTGGGAACGCTTGCCGGAGGTGCTGCCGGGGCGCTTTCGGATATATTTGTGTTTAAGCCGCTGCGGAAGCGGCGCGCGAAACCCCTGGCACATTTTGTTGCATCGCTTGGGCTGTTTACTGTTGCGCAAGCCATACTCTCGGTGATATTCAGCAGCCAGTTTTTTCTGCTCTCCGATTCCCAAGGGGGGCGCGTGTTTGAGATAGCGGGGGCATCCGTTACCGGTGTGCAGCTGTGGATCATCGGGCTTGCCCTGGCGGTAAGCGTCACATCGTTTTTCCTGATGCGCTTTACGATGTTTGGGAAAGTGATTCGTGCGCTTTCGGATGACGAGGAGGTGGCAAAGATGTTGGGAATAAACACCAATCGCGTCATTTCTTGGATATTTTTTCTGGGTGCCGCGCTCGCGGGATTTGCGGGAGTGCTTGTGGGAATGGACACCGGTATCCAGCCGAACATGGGGTTATTCATCGTGATAGAAGGGGCGATTCCATCCATTGTGGGCGGTATCGGGAATATGGCGGGAGGAGTGCTCGGGGCGTTTCTCCTGGGGTTTGTTGAAAACTTTGCAATTTGGTTTATCCCAAGCCAGTGGAAGGGAGCGATTGCATTCGGGTTGCTTACGCTATTTTTGATTTTCAGACCGCAGGGAATCTTAGGAAAATCCAAATGACAAAGCTCAAATATCAAAGCTGGGATTTTGGATTTTGGATTTTGTAATTTGTTATGTCTTATTTTATCCACCTCGCCACCTTATTTTCCATCTACGCCATTTTAGGCGTCAGCTTGAATTTGGTTGTGGGATTCACCGGTCTTGTGTCCGTAATGCATGCGGCATTTTTCGGCATCGGCGCCTACGCAGCGGCAATTCTTATGACCAAGCTCGGCATGGGATTTTTTCTCGCCGCTCTTTCGGGAATATTGATCGCGGCGGTGATAGGAGCATGCGCCGGGTGGGTTTTCTCGCGGCTGGGGGGCGACTACTATGTGTTTGGAAGCATAGCGTTCAACTATCTTGTGGTGAGCGTATTCGTGAATTGGGAAAGTCTTACGAATGGACCGCTGGGAATCCCGGGAATCGGCCGCCCCTTCTCGCTGCCCGTAACTTTTCTGGGGATACGGATTGGTACGCCGATTTTATTTCTTTTTCTCACCGTTATTTTGCTGGGTATGGTGTATTGGTTTGCACGGAGAGTCGTATCTTCCTCGTTCGGGAGAGTGCTCAAAGCGATTCGCGAAGATGAAGAGGCGGCGCGCGTATTCGGGTATCATACGCTTGCGTATAAAGTTGCGGTGTCCGGCATTGCTGCCGCGTGTGCGGGACTTGCCGGAGCACTCTTCGCGTCATACCTCGCGTTCATTGACCCTTCTACTTTTGACGTAATGACTTCGGTACTTGTCCTTGCCGTTGTGGTGGTTGGGGGATTTGCGAACATCCGGGGGTCTCTCGTGGGTGCGCTCATCCTTATACTGCTTCCCGAAGCGCTGCGCTTTGCGGGATTTCCTGCAAGCATTGCGGCGAATATGCAGCAGGCGGTTTATGGCTTGGCGCTCATTCTCTTTATGTTATACAGGCCGCAGGGAATAATGGGGGAGTATAAATTCTAATACGCGATGCTAATATTAATATACTCCTCCGAAGGCGGATCCGCCTCTGGCGGAGAATTCATGCTAATGATACCAATAGGAATTCCGATTCGTATAATTAGTACGCATTAGTATATTTGCATCGTTATATCATGATCGCGCTTGAGATAAAGAACCTTGCAAAGCACTTCGGGGGAGTGTACGCGGTGGATAACCTTTCGCTCAAAATAGAGAAGGGGAGCATCACCGCGCTTGTGGGTCCGAACGGTTCGGGGAAAACCACGCTTATCAATGTGATAAGCGGACTTCTCCCCATGGACGGCGGCGCGGTGGTGGTGAGCGGCGTTGCGCTCAAGCGGATTTTGCCGCAGGAGTTGCCCGCGTACGGCATCACGCGGACGTTCCAGAATGTGCGGCTCTTTGAGCAGATGCCCGTCTTGGACAACATTCTCTTCGTGCTCACCGAACGCGGCGTATTCGGAGCGTTGTTTGAGCGGCACAGCGAATTTCACCTCAAGCAAGCGGAGGAAGTGCTGCGGCTTGTGGGGCTTTGGGAGAAGAGGAACGAGCTTGCGGTGAATCTTTCCTATGGACAGCGAAAGCTTCTGGAGATTGCCAGGGCATATGCCATGCGTTCGGATATTTATCTTTTTGACGAGCCCTTCGCGGGACTTTTCCCGGCAATGGTGGAAACGGTGGCGGAAGTGTTCCGCGCGCTCAAAGCGGCGGGCAAAACGATTATTTTGGTGGAGCACGACATGGGGCTTATCCGCCGCCTCACGGATTACGTTTTTGTGCTCGATTCGGGGAAACTTCTCGCGGAAGGGAAACCGGATGAGGTGCTCTCGAGGAGGGAGGTGGTGGAAGCATATCTTGGCGAATGAAGCTCGCCACAAATCCTAATATCTAAATCCGAAATCCTAAACAAATCCCAATGTTCAAAATCTTCCGCCCGAGGCGGATCCGCCTTTGGAGGACAATAACCCAAACCGTTTTGAATTTTAAACATTTGAAATTAGATATTGTTTCGAATTTCGATATTAGAATTTAGAATTTATGAAAGACATGTTACTACAAGTAAACAATGTGCATGTGCATTATGGCGGTGTCAAAGCACTCGACGGCGCGAGCGTTTCACTTGACGAGGGGGAAGTGGTGGCGTTCATGGGGCCGAACGGAGCGGGGAAGTCCACCATCTTGAAAGCGATATTCGGACTCGCGCCTCTCGAAAGCGGTGAGGTGCGTTGGCATGGCGCAGCAATCAAGCCGGTGCCGCACGAAATTGTTGCACGCGGTATTTCTTTCGTGCCGCAGGGGCGGCGGGTGTTCACGGGATTGAACGTCGAAGAAAATTTGGAGGTGGGGGGATTTTTGGTAAAAGACAAAACAGAGCGAAAGCGGCGCATCGTGGAGGTGATGGACTTCTTTCCGGTCTTGAAACACAAGCGGAGCCGCAGTGCGGGAATGCTCTCCGGCGGCGAGCAGCAGATGCTCGCAATTGCGCGCGGCATGATTACCGAACCCAAAGTATTGCTCTTGGACGAGCCCTCGCTTGGCTTGGCTCCCAAAATCGTGAAAGAAGTGTTTGCAAAAATAAAAGAAATAAGCGACCCGCCTACGCTGAGGTTTCGGCGGGCAGGCCGGCACCGAACCGCGATACTTATCGTGGAGCATAATCTTGTTTCCCTACTTTCCATCGCGAGCCGCGCGTATGTGCTCGATAAAGGAAAAGTAGTTGCGGAAGGAGAATCGAAAAAAATAGTGGAGAGCGGGATATTGGAGAAGGTATTTTTGGGAAAGGCGTAATGCCATGTACGCATACCTCACTTCCTCGGTTATCTTCGGCCTTATATGGCTCGCGCTTTTTCTCTACCGCAAAGACCTCCGGTACGAGATTTTGTTCGTGAGTTTCCTGTTTCTTCCGTTCGGATTCACCCAGCCGCTTTTTGTGCCCGAATACTGGAATCCGGCGGTGATACACAAATTCTTCGGGCTGTTCGACGTCGAGAGCCTGCTCCACACTTTTTTTATCGGCGGGGTCGCCGCGTCGCTCTATGAAGAGATTTTCGGCTACGCGCTTGTCCCCTCGCGGCGTTTCCATCCCCGCCGCGCGCACGCGTACATGATTTACGGTTCGCTTCTTTTGTCCACCGCCGTTCTCGTGTTCGTGAAGTTATATACGTCCTACTCCGTTCTTTGGGCATGGTTCATTGTGGTGACGCTCCTCGCGCCTTACTTCCTTGTGACGCGCCCGGACCTTGCAAAGCCAAGCGCGCTCGCGGGCGTTACGTTCATGGCGCTGTATGTGCTTGTGCTGCGCTTCGTGGACTTCGCGTTCGGGGGGTTCATCGTGCGCGAGTGGAATTTTCAGGGAACATGGGGCGTGCTTGTTCTTGGAATCCCTCTTGAGGAATACATCTACGGTTTTTTCCTGGGGATGGTTTTCGGGACCGTGTATGAGGAAGTGAAAAATCTTAAACTTGTTCGCGGAAAGGCCTGAATCGAGAGTGGGGAAGCCCCCGTAAAGGGGAACTGTGCATAGTTTGTGTCTTGTCTTGAGAATTGCCTTGAAAAATAAGGCATTTTTTGTTTTCCTCGCGAGTTTTTAATTGTTTTGACAGTAGATAAAAGTGGTATAAGATTGTATCAAAGTGGGGGGAAGTGGATAAAGCTGTGGATAAGTCCTCACTTCTGGGTATAACCATCAGCGAATAACGAATCTATTTCGAATGTACGAATTCGTAAATTCGCAATCCATTCGGTATTCGTTGATAAAGCAACATGTTGCTCGGAGAATACAACCACACAATGGATTCAAAAGGTCGGGTGGCAATACCGGCCAAGTTTAAGGACGCGCTTGGCGTCGGCACCATCATCACGCGCGGTTTGGACAATTGTTTGTTTTTGTTTGCGACGAAGGAGTGGGAAGCGCTTGCGGCGAAGCTGGTTGCCCTGCCGCTCGCGCAGGCGAACTCGCGGGCGTTCGTACGGCTTATGCTTGCGGGCGCGATGGATGTGGCGCTCGACGGTCAGGGAAGGATTCTTGTTCCCGATTATCTCCGGAAGTATGCGGGTCTTTCGAAAGAAGTGACGTTTGCGGGGCTCCACAGCAGAGCGGAGATTTGGGACAGCGCCCGATGGGCGGAGTACAAGCGGAAGACGGAAGGGGCGTCGGAAGAAATTGCGGAGAAGCTGGGGGAACTTGGAATTTAACGATGACCATGACGATGACGCGGCAAATGTTTAGAGTGCAGTCATAGTTATTGTCATTCGTCATCGTCATGCATACGCCTGTTCTTTTAGAAGAAGTTTTGCAATATCTGGCGCTTGCGCCGGGGAAGTTCGTAATTGACGGGACGGTGAACGGCGGGGGACATGCGAAAGCGATTCTTGAAAAAGTTAAACCGGACGGGAAACTTTTGGGAATCGATTGGGATGAGCGCGTGCTCGCAAAGAGCAAAGAGCGGATGGCGAATAGCGAAAACATAGTGCTTGTCCATGGCAATTACGCCGACCTTCCGGAAATTCTCGCGGAGCGAAACCTGCCGAACGCGGATGGATTGCTCCTTGACTTGGGGTTCTCGTCGGAACAGCTGGATATGCCCCGGGGATTCAGCTTCGAGCGGGATGAGCCGCTTCTCATGACCTACGACGGAAGCCGCGAGCCTGTCGCGGTCCTGCTCCGGAAAACTCCCGAGCGCGAGCTGGTGCGGATTATCCGCGATTACGGCGAAGAACGATACGCGATGCGGATTGCCCGGGCGATTGCGATGCGGGAGAAGCAGACGCCGATTCTGACTTCGAAGGAACTTGCGGAAACCGTTTTCGCGGCGGTTCCGGGAAATTACGAACGGGGGAGGATACACCCCGCCACGCGCACCTTCCAGGCCCTGCGGATTTACGCGAACGGCGAACTTGAAAATCTCCGCCGCGTGATTCTGGAGTTGCCGAAGATAGTGCGTGTCGGAGGACGCGTCGTGATTATTTCATTCCATTCGCTCGAAGACAGAATCGTGAAAACAATGTTTCGGGAGATGGCGGCGCAGGGGGCGCTCGAAATTATCACCAAAAAGCCCGTGACTGCTTCCGAGGAAGAAATTGCAGTGAATCCCCGGAGTCGTTCGGCAAAACTGCGCGCCGCACGGATAGCCATTAGAACTTAGCCAGTAGAAATTAGACACTCATAACTTCTAATGGCTAAATCCTAAGTTCTACTTTCATGACTTTTATCAAACCTCACAATAAAAAAAGTATTCTTACGGTTATACTTGCATGTATGGTCTTTATAATGATTGCGGGCGCCGGGTCGCTTGTATTTGCATATAATCGCTCCATGAGTTTCGAAAGGGGCATAAGCGCCGCAACCGCCGCACTTCAGAGGCAGGAAGCGGAAAACGCCAGACTGAAGAGCAATCTCCTTTCTCTTTTTGATACTGCGCATCTTGCCGCGTTCGCGGAATTGAGGTCGCTCGTCCGGGAGAAAAATCCGGTGTATGTAGCGGTGGATACACAATGGCGTTCCGTTTCGGGGCAGTGATATTCGGCATCGCACTCGGGTATCTTGCCCTCATTGGCCGCTTGTACGACCTGCAGCTTGTGCGCGGGGAGCAATTTCTTGCCCGTGCGCAGTCGCAGTACCGCGCCATAGCGTCGTTTGAGGCGCCGCGGGGGCTTGTTTATTTTACGGGAAAAGACGGCACGCGGTTTCCTATGGCGCTCAACAAAGATTTTCCGACCATCTACGCCGTTCCCAAAGAAATCGACGACCCTGAAGAGGCGGCGAACACTCTTGCGGGAGTGGTGCCCCTTTCCGTCGACGAGCTTCGCGCGAAGTTTTCGCGGCAGGGCAGTTTGTACGTGCTTCTTTCAAAGCGGCCCGATGAGGCGACGGCAGGCGCCGTTGCGGCGCTGGACTTGAAGGGAATATATGTGGATGCCATGTCCGGAAGGTCATATCCGAACGGGACGCTTGGGGCGCAGGTCCTGGGATTTGTGGCGCCGGATGCAAGCGGCGAGGCGGAAAAGGGGCGGTACGGGGTGGAGGAGTTTTTTGACGACACGCTGAAGGGCGTGCCGGGAGTCGAAGAAGACGGAAAATTCACCGCATCACAATCCGGCGGGGATGTGGTGCTCACGCTTGACCCCACCATTCAGGCCGAGACGGAGCGCGTCTTGAAAGACCTTGTGGCGGAATACCGCGCGCAGGGAGGGAGCATCCTCATCGCGGAACCGAAGACGGGGAAAATTCTCGCGATGGGGAGCTACCCGACATTCGACCCGAATTCCTACAGGACTTTTCCGCTTGAGCATTTCATGAATCCTTCGGTGCAGCGGATTTACGAGCCTGGCTCGGTGCTCAAGGTGGTTACCATGGCGGGCGCCATCGACGCGGGGAAAATTGCTTCGAGTACCACCTATGTTGATAAAGGCATGCTCACGATGAACGGGTATACCATCAAAAATTTCGATTATGCGACGCGCGGTGAGCATGGGAAGGTTTCCATGACGTATGCAATCGAGCATTCGTTGAACACCGGCGCGGTGTTCGCGCAGCAGAAGCTTGGCAATGTTCCCTTTTTGGAATATCTCCGGCGCTTCGGGCTGGACCAGAAGACCGGCATTACGCTCCCCGGCGAGGTGAAGGGGAGTCTCCGGCCGCTTCTCGAACGGGGGGCGCGCGATATCGTGTTTGCCACCGCTTCTTACGGGCAGGGGATTGCGGTGACGCCGCTCGGACTTCTCCAGGCCGTGGGCGCGATTGCGAACGGCGGGAATCTTATGCGCCCGTATGTTGATGCGAGTCTTGGACCAAAAGTGGTGCGGCGCGCGGTGAGCGAGGATGCCGCGCGGCAGGTCACCGGCATGATGGTGTCCGCAGTCGACCGGGCGGCGGTTGCCCGCGTGAACGGATACGCCATTGCGGGGAAAACCGGCACCGCGTTCGTGCCTGATTTCAAAAAAGGAGGGTATACCGAAAATGTTGTCAATACGTACGTCGGATTCGGGCCGGCAACCAACCCCCGCTTTGTCATTCTTATCAAGCTCGACCAGCCGCCCGATGCGCCGCTTGCGGGCTTCTCCGTCGTGCCCGCGTTCCAAAGCCTTGCGCAATTCATGCTAAATTATTACAACGTGCCGCCGGACAGGCTGCCGAGTGCGGCAAAAACTAATAACTTATGACTAATAACGGCATTCGTTATAAGTTATAAGTCATGAGTATGAGAAATTTTGTGCGTAGTATGTTGCGTTGGAAATTGAAAACGCTTGCGCGGCTTACATTGTGGCGGTTCGAGCCGGATATCGTGGGGGTAACGGGGAGCGTCGGCAAGACTTCCGCAAAGCTTGCGATTGCCGCCGTGCTCGGGGCGGCCCGGCGGGTGCGCGCCGCGCCGGGGAATTTGAATAACGATTTGGGGCTCCCTGTCGCCATTTTGGGAGAGTGGGGAGATGCTGCGGCGAGACTCGTGAGCAGGGAAGCTCCTCCGGGGCAGCCCGTGCGCAAGGCGTTTTTTTGGTTTCGGGTGCTCTGCGGCGGCATGGCGCAGTTTCTTTTTCTGCCGAAGAAGAAGTATCCGGAGATTCTTGTGCTTGAATACGGTGCGGACAAACCCGGGGACATCAAGGAACTCCTTTCGATTGCGCGGCCGAGCGTGAGCGTTATCACGGCGATAGGCGAGGTGCCGGTGCATGTGGAGTTCTATGCGAATCCCGGGGAGGTCGCCCGCGAAAAGGCGCGGCTTATCGAGAGCCTTCCCGCCGCGGGGTTCGCGGTGCTGAATCACGACGACCCGGCGGTCATGGCGCTTAAAGACCAGACGCGCGCGCACGTATGCACTTACGGATTCGGGGACGGCGCGGAAGTTGCGCTCGCGCGGTTCGAGCACAAGGTCTTCGAAGGGAAGCCGCTCGGCATTTCGTTTAAGATAGAGCACGGCGGCAGTTTCGTGCCGGTGCGGCTCGACAACGCCTTCGGGCGCGCGCACGCGTACGCGGCGGGCGCGGCGGCGTCCGTCGGGTTGATTTTCGGCATGAACCTCGTCACGATTTCCGAGGCATTGAAGCGCTATGTGCCTGCAGAGGGACGTATGGATTTGCATGCGGGAGTAAAGGAGTCGTGCGTGCTCGACGACTCGTACAACGCAAGTCCGCTCTCGATGCGGAGCGCACTCGAGACGCTCCGCGACCTTCCGGGAACCCGCCGCGTCGCGGTTCTGGGCGATATGCTTGAAATCGGCTCGTTCGCGATGCAGGCGCATGAATCAGCCGGGCGGCTCGCCGCGAAATGCGCGGACATAATCGTCACCGTGGGCGCGCACGCGAAGCTCATTGCCGACGCCGCCCTCCATGCCGGCGTTCCCCGCGACCGCATTATGAGTTTCGATACGGCGGAAGATGCGGCGAATCCGGTGCATAACCTGATTCAAAAAGGAGACCTCGTGCTTGTGAAGGGCTCGCACGCGATGCATCTTGAGGAGGTGGTGGGGGAGATTAAGGTGGGGTAGTAATCTCTAATCTACTTGAAATCCCAGATTTGCCGGGAAACTTTATGCCAAGCATTTTCTTTTCCTTTAAGCTGGATATGCTGATTAAAATTAGTCTCTAAAGTTTTCTCCACTGATAATAGTTCTTTAATCACATCGGGCTCTAATCCTTTTATGGTATCGGGGTAGATGTGTTTATAAAACCTTATATAACCAAAAATATAACTACTTAAATTATTAATTACCATACTACCCCACTCTTCATTGAATACAACGCCTTGGTCTGCTTCCATATTTGTCGGCGATCTGAATCTGACTTTGAAAAGTCGAGCCCCTACCCCACCATGAGCCATATGAGAAAGCATAAATCTATAGACTTCATCGTAGTATCCTGGCAAAACCTCATCAAACATTGTTTTAAAGTTCACCGTGGGTCTCTTCTTAGAATTGATATGTGGCTGCTCGAAAGTTTCTAATTGATCCTTACGGTTCTCAAAATAGCGCATTTTTACATAAATCTCGATCAGACTTCGACATATTATATTTGCTTCAAGATAATAACCGTTTTCGATGAGAAGGAAACAAGATCGAAATGTGAATGTAGACATATAAAGCCAGTAACCGAGATCAGATAGATATCTATCTTCAAGAGTTTCTACGTCCTTTATTTTTGGCAACCTGTAATAAAGCTTGATCAAGACATCGATTGCTTTATTAAGGTAAGTGCAGAATCCACCCAATCTTTGGTGAGTAATTCGGCGGACAATAGCTTCCTGTTTCTCAATATCGGACGTATTAAGCTCGTGCACGATAGTAAAACATTTTATCCGTAGCCCCAAGGAGAATCGAACTCCTGTTCCTGCGCTGAGAACGCAGTGTCCTAACCACTAGACGATGGGGCCTTCAAACAGAAAGCATAATACATCAATTCCAACTCTCCCGCAAAGCTTTTTTTGTGCAAATAGAATTAAAAATGAACGCGCACAAACTTATTGTTGCCAACCGGCGATATTGCAATGCTATGAAGAACCGTGTTTTACTATGTGGCCCTGTCCCCAACTAACCTAGGGGCTTGTGCTACAATAATTGTATCTCTAGCAAATCCATATCATGGTCAATAAAATCAAGTCCTTTTTCCAAAATAAGGGGAGAGAGAATAATGAAAGAAAGGATGTTAAAACCGAGCGTGAAAATCGTGAAGTGAAGCGCCGCCGGGAATCGGTCTCCAGCATTGTGAGTACTAGGTTTGGCAGGGCTTTGGAACGGCTTGCGGATAGATAGAGATATCAATGGTGATTTATGTAGACCCGGATGATTTGAGGGCTATTTTTGAAGTTGTTAAAGACCACTTTTCTTCACATGAAAGTGTTCCTGATTTCTCGTTAGAAAAAAATGGCGTAGAGAAATTATGCGGTGTTTTGCGAGGAGTACAGATGGATTTTTATCCCACCGTTATTGAAAAAGCGGCTTATCTGCTCGTCCAAATCAGCAAAGGGCACTTCTTCTCGAACGGCAATAAAAGAGTTGCTCTAGCCACTACGCTATTCTTTATTTTCTACAACGATCACGATATTGCAGGCAAAACAAAAAAAGATTATCAAACTAAGCTAAGAGAATTATTTCCGAATTATGATAGCTTCCATGATTTCAATGATTTTAGGCCGGAAGAGTATGGCTACTATAACTTGTCAATCATAATCGCAGAAAGAAGCGACAAACATGTTTCCTCTTTTGATGAACTTAAAAATAAAGTACTCAACTTTCTTGAGTTTTCTTTGATCAAGAATTGAAGTTCCTTGTTTGCTACGGCTTTGTGTTAAAATCCCAATATGCCTGTGAATAAACTCATCATCGCCAATTGGAAGATGAACCCTCCTACCTACAAGGAGGCGGAGCAGTTGGCGGAGGCGGTTATCAAATCTTCTCCCAAGAAAGTGGACGTGGTGCTTTGCCCGCCTTTCGTGTGGCTCACCGATATGTCGCATGAGTCGACGGGGAAGGTGAAGTTCGGCGCGCAGGACGTGTTTTGGGAAGAGGCGGGTGCTTTTACGGGCGAGGTGTCGGCGGCGATGCTCAAAAGTTCAAACGTGGAGTATGTGATTGTCGGGCACTCCGAGCGGCGGCACAATCTCGCGGAGACCGATGTGATGGTGAACAAGAAAGTACTCGCCGCGCTCAAGGCGGGGTTACACGTAATTCTCTGCGTGGGGGAGTCGAAAGAGGTGCGCCGCAAGGGCATTCCCGCCGCGAAGCGCTTCGTGGAGCGGCAGCTTAGAGAGGATTTGAGTGGCATTGACCACTTGAAGCTTGAAGTTCAAGGCTTAAAGCTATCTATCACGTACGAGCCGGTGTGGGCAATCAGTGGAGGCGACCCGACTCACGCCGCGGACGACCCCAAAAACGCCGTCGAGATGATTCGCTTCATAAAATCCCAGCTACTTGCCATTTGCTATTTGCCACTTGCTGTCTTGTACGGCGGCTCCGTAAACGCGAAGAATGCCGGTTCATTTTTGCGCGAGCCCGAAATCGGCGGCGCGCTTGTCGGCGGGGCAAGTTTGAAGCCAAAGGAGTTCTTGGGAATTTTGAAGGCAGCGGAAAAATGTGGTAGCATGAGGCACAAGTAATAAATAAAGGTCATCAGTTATTAAGTCATTAATGTTATCGCGATGCGCTATTTGCAATTCGCTATAAGCTATTGATATGCACGAAACAAGAGCAAAGTTGTATTTCTGGATATTGCTTGATGTGCTTCTGGTGGTGTGGGTCGTGTGCGCGGTGTTTTTTGCGATGCCCGCGGTGGGGAAGTGGGGGAGGTCGTTCGTGCCGGTCCGCACGATTGCGGTTTCCGCGGAGGGAAAGACGCTCGCCGCGCCGGACATTGCGGAATTGTCGTTTTCCGTGATTTCGCAGGGGAAAAATCCGGACGAACTTTCCGACAGCAACAATCAGAAGATGAATGCGGTGGCGAAGTTCGTGAAGGGCCTGGAAATTGCGGAGGCGGACATGAAGACCACTTCGTACTCGCTCCAGCCGAATTACCAGTATGACCGCACAACGCAGAGGAATTTCATCACCGGGTACACGCTTACGCAGACCTTGACTATTAAAGTACGGAAGCTCGAAAAAGTGGCTACGGTTATTGCGGGGCTCACGCCGCTTGGAGTGAACCAAATCGGAGGCGTGAACTTCACCATTGATAACCCGGAGCAGTACTTGAGCCAGGCGCGCAAGGATGCGTTCAGGAAGGCGGAAGCGAAGGCGCGTGAGATAGCGGGAGAAGCGGGAGTGGTGTTGGGAGGGGTGATTACCGCGTCGGAGTACCAGCAAGGCCCGATTCCTTACATGATGGCTTCTGCCGAAAAGTTCGGTCTTGGAATGGGCGGCGCATCGGCGCCGGTGGCACCGACCATTCAGCCAGGAACAAGCGAAGTGAAGTTGAGCGTGAACGTCACCTACGAAATTCGCTAGTCATAGCGCAGACGGACGCGGACTGACGCAGAAGTCAACCAAAATGAATAGATGGGATTTTGCGATAGTAACCATCATCGGCCTTGCGATAGGTTTTCTTGCCCAGCCCGTTTTGACAAACGTGGCGCAAGAGATAACCCCCGTGCTCCGCGCGGGGGTTGTGTTTGGGTGCCTGGTGTTCGCCCCGTTCGCGCTCTTTGTGGCGTATCTCCTGGGGAAGCTTGTTCCCGCGCTCTACCAGTTCGCGAAGTTCGGCGCGGTGGGGACGCTGAACACGCTCATCAGTTTCGGACTTTTGAATCTGCAGTCACTCCTTTTCCATGTAACGTCCGGCGCGCTCATTCCGGTATTTGCAACTGTCGCTTTCGTGGGAGCGACGACCAACAGCTTTTTTTGGAACAAATTTTGGACGTTCGGAGCGCATGAACGCCCGAAGGCGGGGGAAGCGTTTAAGTTCTATTTCATCTCGTTTATTGGATGGGGGCTTAATGTGGGGGCGGTTTCGTTTGTGGTGAATTTTGTTTCTCATCCGGGCATTTCGCCCGAGTTATGGCTGAACGTCGGCGGGCTTTGCGGCGTTGCCGCGTCGTTCCTGTGGAACTTTTTTGGCTACAAGTTTTGGGTGTTCCGCCGGACTGGCTAAAAGTTGAAGGCTATAGAGGCGAGTATGGCAAATGGACTTTGGTTATAAAGTTGGAATACAGGTTTGAGTTTTGTTGTTGAGAGTGTGTTCCCCATAGACCGACGACGATTATCCCGACTCGCTTCCACAACCAACCACCCCCCTTGCTTTTTTGAAAGATATCTGCTACACTACCCCCGAATGAGTGTGAGTATACCTTAACGATGATATCGACTAAGGTATGTCCCATCCATCTGTTTGGTCAAACCCCGCCTCACGGCGGGGTTTGGTTTTTATCAGGGAATTGGTATTATTTTGAATGATTACTCCCGAAGAGCTGCAGGCGAGCACTCATTCACATATTGTTCCCTACATGGTCGTCAGCGAGCACTCATTCATTACAAACAGAATTGGAGGTCACCACTGACGACCATGTAGGGCAGAATTGTCCCGCAACTGTCCGCGAGCGACAACGCGAGCGGTTACAGTTGGCGTGATCCCGCTGTCTCCGCATAGAAGCACCGCACGCCTCTATCGTGGACAAACGGGATCTGCGCACATCTACCCTTACGCTTCGCGTTGCGGAGATGTGCGGGAGAGGTCACCACCTGCAGCTCTTCGGGAGGGAATCCTTATGTTATGCGCTTTCGAAGAAACGTTTCCCTTGCCGGGCATGTGGCGTACAAAATAGGCGGCCGTGCCCGTTATTTTTTTGAGGCGAAGAGCATTGCGGTTCTTATGGGCGCTTTGCGGATTGCGAAAGAGAAAAAACTCAAAGTTTTTGTGCTTGGGGGAGGCACAAACCTCCTCGTGCACGACGGGGGATTCAAGGGACTTGTGGTCCGCCCGGCGTTCATGGCGCTTTCCGTGAAAGGAACCTGTATTGATGCGGGCGCGGGAGTGCCGATGCGCCGCCTTGTCGCGTTCGCCGCAAAAAACGGCTTGTCGGGATTGGAATGGGCGGGCGGGCTTCCGGGAACGGTGGGCGGCGCAATCCGCGGGAATGCGGGGGCGTTCGGGGGCGAAACGAAGGACTCTATTTTGGAAGTGCGAAGTCTTGGGATTCAAAGTTTACAAGAGAGAACATGCACGGGAGCGAAATGTTGCTTCGGGTATCGCTCGAGTATTTTCAAACAAAGAGGGGGAAAGGAAATTGTGACGGGAGTGGTGTTCAGGCTGAAGAAGGATAACCGGCGGGCGATTCAAAAGGCGACTGCGGAGAAGATTGCGTACCGGAAGGCGCGGCATCCGCTTGAGTTCCCGAACGTGGGGAGCATTTTCAAAAACGTAGACGTGAAAGATTTTCCCAAAGATGCATTTCACGCCGTTGCGCATGTGGTGAAGCGAGACCCTTTCCCGGTGGTGCCGGCGGCGTACCTCATCTCGGAAGCCGGAATGAAAGGTGCGCGCGTCGGCGGCGCGGAAGTTTCCACGAAGCATCCGAATTTCATCGTGAACAAAGGAGGCGCGAAAGCGGCAGATGTAAAGAAGCTTATTGCGCGGGTGCAGCGTGCGGTGAAAAAGAAATTCGGGGTGTTGCTCGAGCCGGAGGTACAGATGCTGTAAGGTGAAATTTTGGCAGGGCTTTATATGTATAGTAGAATATAGTTATGAACCTCAATCTTAAAGCAACCGGTTTCGAGTGGACTCCCGCATTAAAGTCGTTCGTGGAGAAAAAGCTGGGGACGCTTCAGAAGTTTGTGAAGCGGTTTGATGCGGAAGGCGACATTGAATTGCGTGTGGAAATCGCGAAGACGACGGAGCATCACAAAAAAGGAGTAATATTCCGCGCGGAGGCGAATCTCCGCTTGCCGAAGGAGCTTGTGCGCGCGGAGGAATGCGCGGAAGACGTGCGGGTCGCAATCGACCGCTTGCACCATGTTCTTGAAGTCGAAATCGCCAAATATAAGACGAAGTTTGTAGATAACCCCCGGCGAGTATCAAAACAGGGATAGCGAAAAGCCGCCCGTTATGAGAACCTTTCGCTCGAAAGGTAGAGTATAGGAGAGAGGCACTGGATATTTTTTGCAATTTTATTGCTATGCGCGAAATGGAGAAACCGCTAAAAGCACTTGCCAATAGGAGGCGGCTTGCGATTCTTAAGCACCTCAAACATCACGGCGAGGCCTCCGTGGGAGATATTGCCCGGGAGGTTCGCATTTCACTCAAAGCAACTTCAAAGCATCTCGGCATACTTAGTGGGTGCGACATTGTGGAGCGCGAGCAGCGGAGCGCGCAGGCATATTATTGGCTTGCCAGGAGTCAGTCCGTTCCGGTAGAGCGGATCATTGCTTTACTGTAGTAAATAAGCGTTGTAGCAAGAATTGATTCCCCTCATTCTACCTTTCGCGCGAAAGGTAGAATGAGGGGGACATATGAGTGGATCCGGACGCGCAGTTATGGAAAAGAAACCTTAAACGCTGTATAGTTGTAGGCGTTCTTCGGTAGAGCGGATTCACGGTTTTTATTATTATTGCTATGCTCGGCATCGTAAAAAATATTTTTAGCGGAAGGAAGCTGAACGCTTTCCGGGAACGGGCGGTGGCTATTACCGCGCTTGAGCCGGAGGTGCAGCAGCTCTCGGACGAGGCGCTCCGCGAGGAGAGTGCAAAGCTTAAAACACTGGCGGGGAGCGGGACGCCGCTTGACGACATGCTGCCGCGTGCGTTTGCGCTCTCGCGCGAGGCGGCGCGGCGGACCCTGGGGCAGCGCCCCTACGATGTGCAGCTTATGGGCGGCATGGTGCTTCATGAGGGCGGCATCGCCGAGATGATGACGGGTGAAGGGAAGACGCTTGCAGCGGTGGCGCCTGCCTACTTGAATGCGCTTGGCGGGAAAGGCGTGCACGTGGTGACGGTGAACGAATACCTCGCGCGGCGCGACGCCGTGTGGATGGGGCAGATTTACCGAGCTTTGGGGCTCTCCGTCGCATGCCTTGTGCCAAACGCGGCGTATCTCTACGACCCTACGTATAAAGCACCAGCGGAGTCCGAAAAGAAAAAAGAGGGAGAAGGAGAATCAAAGCTGCTCGATAAGGAGCGCGATGAAACCGGAAGTTTCCTCGTGCAGCAGGAGTTCCTGCGTCCCATCACGCGACGCGAGGCGTACTTGGCGGACGTGACGTACGGCACGAACCACGAATTCGGTTTCGATTATTTGCGGGACAATCTTTCCTACAGTTTATTTGGCCAGGTGCAGTCCGCGCGGGGAAGCAATTACTATGCGATTATCGACGAGGTGGACAGCATTTTGATTGACGAGGCGCGGACGCCGCTTATCATCGCGGCGCCGGACACCGAGTCGAGCGAGTATTACAAAACGTTCACGCGCGTGGTGCGCGACCTGCAGCCCGAGACGCACTACACCGTGGATGAAAAAACCAAGTCGGTGTGCATCGTAAACGAGGGTATTGAGAAAGTGGAGGCGATGCTCGGCGTGCGTGACCTTTACGGGCCTCAAAATCTCCGGCTTGTGCACTATCTTGAAGAGAGTTTGAAAGCGAAGGCGCTGTTCCACCGCGACAAGGATTACGTGGTCAAGAACGGCGAGATTGTGCTGGTGGACGAATTCACGGGGCGTCTGCTCCACGGGCGGCGCTACAGCGGCGGGCTCCACCAGGCGATTGAGGCGAAGGAATCGGTTCCCGTGCAGCAGGAATCCAAAACCTATGCACGCATCTCGATTCAAAATTATTTCCGCCTCTACAAGAAGCTCGCGGGCATGACGGGAACGGCGCAGACGTCTGCTGAGGAGTTCCATAAAGTGTACGGGATGGAGGTGACGAGTATTCCGCCGAACAAGCCCTTTGTGCGGAAAGATTTGGCGGACGTGATTTACAAAACCGCCGAAACGCGGTGGATGGCGGCGGCGAAGGAAATCAAGGCGCGGCACGAGAAGGGGCAGCCGGTTCTGGTGGGCACGACCTCAATTGCGAAAAACGAGCTTCTCTCGGCGTTCTTGGAGCGTGAGCACGTGCCTCACGAAGTGTTGAATGCGAAGAACAACGAGCGCGAAGGCGCGATAATCGCGCAGGCGGGAAGAGCCGGGGCGGTGACGGTGGCGACGAACATGGCGGGGCGCGGCGTGGACATCATTCTTGGCGGCAACCCTCCTTCAGCCGCGGAAGCGGAAAAAGTGCGCGCGGTGGGAGGGCTCCACGTCATCGGTACCGAGCGGCATGAGGCGCGGCGCATAGACAACCAGCTCCGCGGCCGTTCCGGGCGGCAGGGCGACCCCGGCTCTTCTCGGTTCTACCTTTCGCTTGAAGACGACCTCCTCCGCGTCTTTGGTGGGGAGATGATTAAAAAACTCATGACGCGCTTTGATTTGCCGGAAGACCAGCCGATTGAGGCGGGAATCGTTTCGAAAGCGGTGGCGCAGGCGCAGGCGAAGGTGGAGGGCGCGACGTTCGACATGCGGAAACACTTGCTTGAGTATGACGACGTGCTGAACAAGCAGCGGAGCGCCGTTTATGCGCGGCGGCAGGAGATTATGGAGAGCATGAACAAAGGTGAGCTTACGAAACTTGTCTTTGAAGCAGCGGAGGGGCATTTGAAAGTGCTTATTCCTCCCGAAGCGCAGGCGGGAGATTTCTCCGGCGAGGCGAAAGAGAACGTAGCGAAGGGGCTTGCGGAAGCTGGAATCGCGGAGAAGGGCGAGGAAGCGCACATCGCGAATTATGCGACGCTCAAGGATATACTCGCAAAGCGGAGCCTTGAGGCGAGCGCCGACCCGCAAACCTTGGGCCGGATGCTCAACATTCTCGACCTCCTGTGGATGAACCACCTCGAAGATCTTGAGGCATTGAACGAGTCCATCGGGCTTCGTGCCTACGCGCAAAAGGACCCGCTTGTGGAATACCGCCACGAAGCACACCGGCTTTTCAGGAGCTTCTGGGCGAACTTCAATGCGTGGATATTTCTAAACGTATTCCGGCTCGCACGGCAGGGTGTTGCGGGGAAGCAACCGGAGAACGTGTCGGTGATTCCCGCGAAAGTCCGGCAGGCGGCGGACTCAATCGGAAAAGTGGGGAGGAACGAGCCGTGCCCGTGCGGAGCGAAACACGAAGATGGACGACCGAAAAAGTATAAGCATTGTCATGGAAGATAGCTTATTATTGAAAGGGGAAGAAGCTTGCCCCGTGATGAGCGAAGCAAATTTTACGGGGTATAAAAAATGTCACGGAGCATAAAAGGAATCGACCACATTGCGATAAGCGTTGAGGACCTCGAACGCTCGGCGCAGTTTTATAAAGAAATCTTCGGGTTCGAAGAGGCGCAGCGTTTTGCGCGGGCGGATCTACGCGGGAAAGCGGTTTTTTTGAAGCTTGGGAATGCGCGGCTCGAAATTTGGGAGTTTGAAGATAAGAAGGAGCCGAAGGACGATTTGAAGAACCTGAAAATAAAAGGCATCCGGCATATCGCTTTTTCCGTGGCGGATGTACGAAACGCATACGAAGAACTAAAAATGAAAGTGGATATATCCGAACCGCGTACAGGTGCGAGTGAGGGAGTGTATTGCTTTTTAAGCGATCCGGATGGGATTCAGATAGAGCTTTATGGCAGCTAAGGAACGTTTCAAAATTATTCCTTCGATCTACGCCCTTTTCATAAAAGACGGGAAGATTTTACTGTCGCGAAGGTTCCAGACCGGCTATGAGGACGGGAATTACGGATTGCCCTCGGGACATGCCGAAGGGGGAGAAACATTTCGGGAAGCTATGGCGAGGGAGGCGGCGGAGGAGGTGGGTGTCCAGGTTGCGCTCGATGACTTGAGTCTTGCGCTCACAATGCACCGCTGGTGCGGCGACCATGAGCGCATCGATTTCTTCTTTGCGGTGAGCAAATGGAACGGCGAGATAAAAAATATGGAACCGGACAAATGTGATGATTTGGACTGGTTTCCGTTGGACCATCTTCCCGAGAACACCATTCCCTACATCCGGTACGCGATTCAAAGCTTTTCGAATAAAATTCCATATTCCGAGTTCGGATGGGGTACTCATAAGGATGTCTAATAAGAAAAAGGTTTTATGGATAACGGCGGGAGCATTACTCACTGTCGTTTTTCTCGTGCCCATATTTTTCCCCGGGTATAACCAATATGCGGTGGAGATTATTAAGAAATATCCGGCGCTTGCCCCGCTCGTTATCATCGTGTTCCGTTTTTTGGGTGTAGTGCTCGCGCCGCTTCCCGGCGCGCCGGTTGCGTTCGCGAGTATTGCGTTGTTGCCATGGCAGGAGGCGTGGTTGTATAACTTGGCTGGCGTAGAGCTTGGCTCGGTGTGCGCCTTTTTTATTGCACGAAAGTGGCGGGAACCGATTGCGGCGAAATTCGCTCCTCTTCAGGAGCTGCACGGATGGCAGGAAAAGATTTCGGTGCGGCGGCAGTTTTGGGGATTTGTCGCGCTCCGGTTCATGTCGGCGGTGGTCGTGGACTTCTTAAGTTACGCCGCCGGACTTTCAAAGATATCGTTCCGGAATTTTTTGCTTGCAAGCGTGAGCGTGGATGCACTGGGGAGCTTGGCGTTTTTCTACCTCGGGGGCGTTGCATTCGCCTACGGGGTGTATGTTGCCGTGGGTTTTATGGCACTCTTCCTCGTTCTTTTCCTTGTTGCGAAATATAGGAAATAATAAAAACATGCTCAAACCAGGCATCTATCAGCACTACAAGGGAGGTTATTACGAATTAGTTGGTGTAGCGCATCACAGCGACACGAAGGAGAAAATGGTTGTCTACAAATCGTTGCAGGAATGCCCCGACTTAGAAACGGAATTTGGGAAGTTTCCGTTTTTTGTGCGTCCCTTCGCGACGTTCACGGATGAAGTTGAAGTGGGTAGGGAGAAGCGCCCGAGGTTCAAGTGGGTGCGGGAGAAATAACATGACCATTTTTTTCATCAGGCACGGGCAGACGATGGGCGACATTGAAGACCGCTACGGCGGCGATTATGACGACCACCTTACCGAGTTAGGGCGAAACCAGGCGGAGGAATTGGGAGAGAAACTCAAAGACAAGGGAATTGAGGCGGTGCTTTCGAGCCCGCTTTTCCGGGCGCGCGAAACCGCGGAAATTCTTGCGAAGCGGCTTGGGTGCGCGGTCATGGTGAAGCAGCATCTTAAAGAGCGGAATATGTACGGGATTCTCACGGGTATGAAGAGGGAAGAGGCGAAGCAACTGCATCCCGAACTTGTGGAGCTTGTGAAAGACAGGATGCACACGGTCGCGGGAGCGGAGACCTATGCGGAGTTCAGCATGCGGGTGCAGCTTGTGGTGCGGGAGATGACGAAAGACGTGCGGTATGAGTGCATCGCGGTCGTGTTCCACGGCGGTCCCATGAAGGTGGTGTTTCGGGATATCATGAAAAAAGGGGAGATAGGCGACGTCGCCGATTGCGGGTTTGCGGAGTGCGAGGTCATCGGGAAAGATTTGGTGGTGACGCACCTTGAAGGAATTGTTTTGAAAGATGGAAAATAAAAAAGAATCGCTTCGGGCGCTCCGCACGATTCCCGGCGTGGGAAAGGAAATCGCCGAAGATTTTTGGAATATCGGCATCCGCGCGGAGCGAGATTTGAAAGGAAGAGATCCAGAAAAGCTTTATCAGAAACTGTGCGCGTGTGAAGGTCGGCACATAGATCGCTGTATGTTGTATGTAATGCGATGTGCGGTATATTACGCTTCGCACGCGCGGCACAATCCGGAACTTCTCAAGTGGTGGAACTGGAAGAGTTGACAAGGAGGGAGTTCTCCGTATCATTTACACAAATGCAACTGGCATTCATACAAATAGCAAACGTTCGTCGGAGCCGCCGTACTTAAACGGGCGGTTCTTTAAGAGCACAGCAGCAAAAACCGCCCGCAAGGCGGTTTTTGCTTGGGAAAGGCGATATGCTCCGAAAGCTTCCGGCGCATCTCCATATCTTCTCTTCCAGCCCGAAAACGCACATTAACAAATTCTCCGCGGGCTGGTGCGGGGAGACAAAAAAGAAAGAGATTCGATATGAAAAGACTGTATTTATTCCGGGACGAGGGAAAGTGGGCGTTGCAACACCTTAAATTAGGAAGAGCTGCAAAGGAGGCGTGGGATAGATTTGTGGTAAACCTCTACGAAATCTACTCTCAGGCGTTTCGTGGAAAAGCTTCCCTCGAAATTGTGAGTCATCGGCTTGAAGACATTGAAAGGGGAATCATGGAAAAAGCAGGAGGGTGCCCCACTATCTCAATGGACCCTTGCATTAAGGGAGATATAAATCTGGGCGTGTCCCGGATATTCGCTCCGGGAGGAAATGTCGAGTTAGGGATTCATGAGCGACCAGGATTTCTTCCTTTAGAGCAGCAAATAAGGAGAATTCCTGCGGGAGAATATATCCTCATCGAGGACGATGTTTTCTCCGGCGGCACAATTCAGGAGTTTGTCCACTTGATGCGATCGGTGAGTGACAAGATTGTTATCAAAAAACTTATCGTTGGGATGCAAGTTGGAGAACCAAGAGTAGGCGTGCCAGTCGAAGCTCTTCATAGTTATACGTCGGAAGAGGTCGTCGACCTCAACGACCCGCGGGATTTCCTCGCGGGGTCATACGGGGGCGGTCTTGTGATACATTATCCCCGCACGACGTCCCATGATTACCCGGAAGAGTGCAGAGCGCCCTACGTGCTTCCCTTCGTGGACACTTTTGCAAGGTCGAGCGTCCCACGGGAGCGAGTGCTGGAGTTCTCGAGGAAAATTTGGGAATGTAGCCTCGAATTCTGGAGAGGTTTTCCTGAAGTAAAGGTTGGGGATGCGGACAAATGCTTTGCGGCGATGGCCGTAAAGTGGGGATTCGACTGGGAGACCGCAATGTACTCATTTTGTGAGCACATGCGTGACCTCCTTTTGATTCCGCCCGCAACGAACTTCAAGTGCCTGGGGAAGGGAGTCATCTGGATAGACCTCAACGGGACTCTAATCACCGAAGACGCCGGGTTGCTGGCTGCGGATGAGGGCGAATTGAGGGCCGTGGTGGCCGAGGCGAAAGCGCGTGGCTGGCAGATAGGGCTATGCTCGGATTCTCCTGCGGAGCTGCTCATGTTGTGGGGAGCAAAGTACGGCATTGACGGTCCTACGATTGCCGAGAATGGCGCGCTCCTCTTCTCTTCTCAAGAACTACGTCCTATGGAGGGGTGTGTGCTACGAGAGGGAGTTGACGCGGCGATGACCAGGCGGATAGTTCAAGAGTGGGCGCAGGCGCATTCCGTATGCGTGTTGCCGGATGTGGTAAGCCCGGAATTCCAGGAACCGCACGACAGGACGAACAGGGCGGATACGGGGATAGGGTTCGGCGCAGGGCGCATCGCCAGCGTTTCGATGTTTTGCGTGAAGAAAGGCGTGCCGGACGGCGAGTTAGCGGCGAAAGTCGCTGCTCACGTGGAGCGCGTTCAACCGAACATCAGCGTTGATTCTTCGCCGGAGCATGGGTTTATTGCTGTACACGCCGTCAGCCTTTCTTCCGGGAAAGGGCGAGCCCTCCGTCGGATTGGGTGGGAATTGTATAAGGAGGGCAAGGAGTGCTGGATGATTGGGAACTCCAGGAGTGACCTCACGTACGCTCCCGCGCTGTGCCGTGTTGGATTGGTCCAACTTCTTGGCAATGTTCCTGCCGAGCGCATCGCTGCGGCAAGTTCGTGCACGCAAGGGACGATTGAACTGATACGCGCAATCATCGGCATCTAAGGCGCACGTATCGAAAGCGGAGGTAACAAAATGGGGATGGTGTTATTATGGAAAATAGCACCATCCCCTCATTAATTGTAACAATCAAAATGAAAAATACCGAAACGTATACGGTTGTTTCTGACCCGGGAGTAGATGACATTATTGCGCTGCTTCTCCTGTTGAAACTATCAGCGAGAGGAGGGCATACGCTTGTTTCTACTTTTGGAAATGCGCCAGAGGAATATACTGCGCAAAATGCGAAAGAGTTTATATCGTTTGCTGCTCCTCATTGGTTTTTTGAAAGCGGCCCGAAGAATCCCGTGAAGCCGTTGGAGCACCCTTGGCCGTCTTATTTTCATGGCGAGGACGGTGTCTGTGGGATACATCCTGCGGTAGACGTGTCCGGTGTAAAAACGCAGGCGGCATCTGGTGCGGCGAAAAGCATCATCTCAATCGGGCCAATGACGGGAGTCGGTGCTATGCTGCGCCGTGGGAATATAGAAAATATTACCGTCATGGGAGGGGCGATTCATGTACCGGGAAACGAAACTTCGCATGCGGAGACGAATATTGCATTCGATCCTGAAGCTGCGGAATACGTTTTTGCTCACTTTGGAGGCGCGGGCATAAATGTTGTGCCGCTTGATGTCACCAAAAAGGTTTTCTGGACAAAGGATGATGTTGTCCGGATACCGGACAATACGGCGCACGTAGCTTGGGTCAAAAAGATGCTGCTCACTTGGTTTGAAAGCCATGGTGGAAAACGAGAGTTGGTTTTCCACCTTCATGATCCGCTTGCAATATACTCCATGTATTTCCCGGGCAGCCTTGAATGGATTATATCTGGTATCCAGGTTGTAACCAACGGAGTAGAACGGGGCCGGACGATTCTCAGCGATGCGAATCCTCCATGCAAAATTGCGTTGGAGGTACGCAACCCTTCACGTATCGGCCAGAAGATTTTTGAGATAATTTTCTCGGCTTAGAAATTTATTTGCGGACTGCGTCACATTAGTACCCCCATTTTTCCAGGTGTTTATCTCAATGCACTTCCTTTGGGACGCGGGTGATTTTGCTTCCGATGCGCGATGCCGCGGTTACGCCGAGTGCATCGCCGAGGTAATCCATAAGGAGGCAGACGTGCGTGATGAGCGTGAGCGGTGTGAGGGGCTCCGCAAGTTCTCGTTCCTTAATTCGTATAACATGCGCGCGGGCTTGTTCCGCAAATATTTTTCCGGCGTAATCAATGCGCGCGTGGTCTTTGCCGTTGCCGTCGAGGAGAATCACTACCGCATCCACGGCGGCTTCTTTTGGGCCATGGTCAAATTGCGCGAGCGACATGCCGTGCCACGGGAGGCAGAGCGTTTCGGTGAGAATGAGCGCGGCATGCATGGCGGTCGCGGCATTCGGTCCGCTTCCCAAGACGTACAATCCCCGCTGTTTTTTGTCGGCGATGGCCGCATGTATACGTGCCGCATTCTTTCCCGCCTCGGTTTGGATTTTGGGAAAGTTCGCTTTGAGCGCCGCAATCCCCGGAGCGGGGTCGATGCCCAACCCCAGGTAGAGCGCGATGAGCATGTTCACGTAGGTTTTCGTGGAGGAGAGAAACTTTTCCTCGCCCGCCATGAGTGGCGCCACCTGAACGGTTTTGGGCGAGGTTGCAAGCGTAGATTTGGGGTTGTTCGTGACCGCGATTACTTTTTCGAATCGTTCTAGGCACCAGAGCGTTTCCGAGCTTTCGCCGGACTGCGAAAGGAGTACGCCTTGGGGGAGGATGGCCTGCGGTCGGTAATGAAAGTATTCGGAAGCGGTTATGGGTTGGATAGCTGCGCCACAGTAAAACAGTGTAAGCGGAGCATAAGAGGCGCCGCCCATGGCAAGGTAGGGGACATTGGTGGGCAGCACAAGCCCGTGATTCTTTTCGTAACAAGCAGCTGCTGCATCCGGAATCTCCAAAATTTCTTTGTGCAAAATATTCATTGTTGTATATGATATAGCAAAGGCATGAATATGAAAGTCATTCTCTACATGGCAATCACGGCAAACGGGTATATCGCCCGCGAGAATGGCGACACGCCGTGGTCGGAAGAAGAATTCGAGGCGTATTACGATTTTGTGAAGGAGCGGGGGAATGTCGTAGTTGGCCGGAACACCTATAAACTTATGAAAGAAGGAGGAGATTTTGAAAAATGCGGGAATCCGATGGTGGTAATAGTTTCAGAGAAGAATGAAAATAAGAATGATATGAATACGATTTTTGTCTCTTCGCCGCGCGAAGCGGTTGAAGTTTTGAAGGAGAAGGGGTTCGAAGAAATCGTCGTGGGAGGTGGCGGGACCTTGAACGCCGGATTCTTGAAAGAGGGTTTGTTCAATGAGATGATTCTTGACGTCGAACCGTTGGTTTTCGGGAAGGGCATTAAACTTTTTAAGGACACGGATGCGGAGGTGAAGCTTGAGTTGCTCGAAATTTCGAAACTTTCCGCGAGTACCATCCGGCTTCGATATGGGGTTATGAAGTAGTTATGCGAGCAGCTTCTATTTTCCATTTTCTACTTTCTTTTTTTAACCTCCAATGGCAATAATTAAAAAGAAAATATGGCCCGAGTATTTCGACGACGTGGCATCAGGCAAGAAGAAATACGAGCTGCGCCTGAATGAATTCGAGGTACATGAGGGCGACACGCTTCTGCTCGAGGAGTGGGACCCGAAAACGAAAGGATACACAGGGAGAAAAGTCGAGAAGAAAGTGACGTATGCCCGGGTATTTAAAGTTGATAAGTTATACTGGCCCGAAGAGGAGATAAAAGCGAAGGGATTGCAGATTATGTCGCTCGAATGACGAAGAAGGCTTTGACGCTTTGCCTGGTGCATCAGCCCCCACGGATTTTGCTGGGGCTCAAGAAGCGCGGGTTCGGGGCGGGGCGGTGGAATGGCTTTGGCGGAAAAGTGCAGGAAGGGGAGACGATTGAGGAGGCGATGCAGCGGGAATTGCGCGAGGAAGCGGGGATTGCAGTGAGTGACGCGGTGAAGGTGGGCATCATCAGCTTTGAATTCCGAGGGAACCCGGAGATTCTTGAGGTGCATATTTTCCGCGCTACGGAATTCAGCGGAGAGCCATGTGAGAGCGACGAGATGAAGCCGCGGTGGTTCGGCGCAGACGAGATTCCCTACGATTCCATGTGGCCCGATGACCGCTATTGGTTCCCGTTGTTCCTTGAGGGGAAGAAGTTCGCCGGGAAGTTTTTATTCGGCAAGGGCGACGTAATAATGAAGCATTCACTACGGGAAGTTGGGGAATTATAGGGCTGGGGCGGGGGAATACTTAAAGCATTTTTCCCCAGATAATTCATGATTCGTTCGTGTTCTGTGGGTAACCTTGCTTGGAAAGCCGGATTTTACCTTATACAATTCACAGTATGAGCACAATTATTAAGAATTTTATGGGAGGAGGTGCGGTGGTGGCGTATGTTGCAGCGGTTGCGATTGCGGGCGCCCAGGCTCCCGCGACGACGACGCGGGGGGAGGTGCGCCGCGCAGCGGTCGAAGAATTGCGGGTGAAGTTCGAGACGGCGAAGAAAGATGCGGCGGAGAGGATGAAAACGGCGCGAACGGAGTTCCAGGCAAAACTGAAACAGGTAAAAGACGAGAAAAAGAAACAAGCCGCGGACAATCTTTTTGAGCGACTTGGCGCTTTGAATGAAAAATGGGCGACGCATTTCACCAATGTGCTTGAGAGGTATGATGCGACGCTTGCGAAAGTGGAGAGCCGGCGCGATAAGGCGCACGCGGCGGGAAAAGACGTAGCGGCGGTGAACGCGGCGTTGCAGGAAGCGAACGCGGCAATTGCCGGTGCGAGGACGGCGGCGGAAGTTCAAGCAAAAAAAACGTACCAGGTGACGGTCACGACCGACGCGAGACTCCGCGCGGCATTCCAGGCGTCGCACGTTGCGCTTAAAAAAGACCTCATGGATTTGCGCGACGGTGCAATGAAAAGCGCGCGCGAGGCGGTGCAGAAAGCGATTCAGGCGCTTCGCGGCATCCCGGGCGTGGATGATGATAGCGTGAGAGCCACCGGCACAAACGCAACGTCGTCGTAATAATTTTCATTACCTACAATGCAAGAAAATAAAACAGCTTGGATAGTCGCAGTGGTGGTGGTTCTGGTTGTGGCAGCGGTTGCGTGGTGGTACGTGGGTACCGGTTCAGAGATAGCTTCGCCCACTCAAAGTGGTCAAGTTGCCGCACCCGCCACGGTACCTCCTCTTCCGCAAACAGTTGCTCCGGCGGCGCCGGCAGCCGACAGCACGGGAGCGATTGAGCGTGACCTCAATGCCGCGGATTCCGGGAGTCTGGATTTGGACAATGACGTGGATATGCTTGACGTTGATATCCAGAACAATCTCTAGAAGGTATGCGTCCGGAGGGAAAGAAGCTTCGAGAATTCTCGAAGCTTCTTTATTCCTGGAGGGTGATAATGCAGCCATGCGAATAATTTCTCATTTAGACATGGATGCGTCGCTCCGCTCCTTGAAACCCAGCGGTTTCAATACTTCCGCAACGGGGAAGCTCCCGTTTCCCCGACCCCTTTCCCGCATCCATATCGAGGTATAGATTGGAGAGTATGAGAATAATCGCTCATTTGGATATGGACGCCTTCTTCGCTTCCGTGGAGGAGCGGGACAATCCGCGTTTCCGCGGAAAACCGCTTGTGGTGGGTGCGGACCCCAAGGGCGGGGAGGGGCGGGGCGTGGTATCGACGGCAAATTATAAAGCCCGTGAATACGGGATGCATTCCGCGATGCCGATTTCGCGGGCGTGGCGTTTGGCCGAAGAAGCCCGCGCGGCAGGGAAACCTGCTGCGGTGTTTTGCGCCGTGAACATGAGAAAATATGGGGAAGTTTCACGGCGGATTATGGGGATTGCTTCGGAGAAAGTCCTTTGCGTGGAGCAGACAAGCATTGATGAAGCATATCTCGACCTTTCCTCTGCCGGCTCATATCAAGCGGCGGAGAAAATTGCGCGGGAGATTAAAAGTTCCATAGGGAAGAAAGAGCGGCTTACTACGACGGTGGGCATCGGTCCGAATCGCTTTATTGCAAAGATTGCGACGGAGATGCATAAGCCCGACGGACTTACCGTGATACGGGAAGAGGCGGCGGCGGGAACGATTGCGCCGCTCCCGCTTCGTGCAATTCCCGGGGTTGGGCCGAAGACCGAGGCGCTTTTCGCGAGGCGCGGGGCGCGATTCGTGCGCGATCTCCTGCCATTTTCCTCCGAAGAGCTTCGGGAACTGTGCGGGGTATGGGGCGTGCAGTTATATGAGCGTTTGCGCGGCAGGGATGACACGCCGATGGGTATTGAAGAAGAAACAAAGTCTATGGGCGAGCAGGAGACGTTTGAACAAGATACGGGAGAGCCTTCCTTCGTCTCGGCGCGGGTGCGGGCGCTTGCGGATGCCGTTGTTGCGCGGCTTGGGCGGCAGGGCTTTTCCGCTTTCCGGCGCGCGGTGCTCACGGTGCGCTTCGCTGATTTCAGGACAATGACCAGATCGCGGACATTTCCCGATGCGCTTGCGTCTGCGGACGCGCTCGCCTTTGAAATGCTCAAGTTGCTTATGCCTTTTTTCGATGCCCGGGAGAATCCCGCCAAGAAGCCCGTACGGCTTGTCGGAGTACGGGTGGAGGGTTTAGAATGAGGGTTATGAAAATTACCGACCGGGAGGGAATGATGCATATCGTGGTGTTTGTTGTCGCGGTTGCCGTCAGTGTTTTGGCGCTTTTATTCTATCGTTCGAAGGGCATATCGCTTGTCGGCGGAAACACGCCTCACTTTCCTCCGGCATTGATAAGCGGCAGCGTGAATTCTTCTCCGCGCTGATTTTCTTTCACCGCCATCGAAGGTTCGGAAAATTTTCGCAGGGTTGTGCATAACTTCTCTGTACATATGCGCAATACGCTCTACAATTTTTAATAAGGGCGAGGCATTCTATTTTTTAAAAATTTTTTGCAGACGGAGCGAGATGCGATCGCCGCCGCCTCAAAGGTCGGCGTTCATATTGGGATAGTAGTTTGAAAAATGGCAAAAAAGAAAAAGGCAAAGAAGACGAAAAAGAGAACAGTGAAGCGTGTGAGCAAGCGGCGGAAAAGCAGCAAGCGCCGCAGATAACACAGGCAGCACAAGCCCCGGGATACCGGGGCTTGTGATTTCCTCCCTTGGAGCTTTTCATTTGGTACAATAAAGCGGCATGGTATGCGGTTCAAAAGATATATCAGACGACGAAGCCGGGTGGAAGAGAAAGCTTGCGCCGGAGCTTTACAAGGTGGCGCGGGAGAAGGGGACCGAAGCGCCTTATAGCGGAAAATATGTCCATACGACTGACGACGGGGTGTATCAATGTGGCGTATGCGAAGCGGCGCTTTTTCCGTCGGACACGAAATTCGACGCAGAGAAGGGGCCGGCAGGACTTCGCGGATGGCCTTCATTCAGTCGGGCTCTTCCCGGGGCGGTGCGGCTGGAGAATGATGATTCGCATGGAATGCATCGCATTGAAGTAATGTGTGCGAAATGCGGTTCGCATCTTGGGCATATTTTCAAAGACGAGACTTTTCCTTCCGGCGAACATTTTTGCATCAACTCCGTTTGTCTCGAACTTCAAAAAGACACGAAGAAAAATTCCAAATCAAAATGAACATTCGCTCATTGGTGAAAGCAACCGGGGTCGTGTTTGGGGTAATCGCGCTTGCACATCTTGTGCGGGCTGCGCTTCGATGGGAAATGTCGTTTGCGGGGCGTTCGGTGCCTGTTTGGGTAAGTGTGCTTATTGTCGTACTTTCCGGATATCTCGCGTATGAGAGTTTTCGGAAGCGCGGGACGCATTACATGTGCACTGGCGGTTGCGGAGGAGTATCGCCGAAGCCTGGCGTATGCCAGGCGGAAGGATGCGCGAAGAAGGGGATGCCGCTCATGGAAACAAGCCTATAGCGCATGGCAAAGAGCGAAGAGCAAGTCGCACAATTTCGCCGCATCGTGCGGAATTATTATCGCGCGCACGGCAGAGACTTTCCGTGGCGACGCACACGGAATCCCTACGCAATCGCGGTATCGGAAATAATGCTCCAGCAGACGCAGGTGGAACGCGTGCGGGGAAAGTACGGGGAGTTTCTCAAAGCATTCCCGAATTTCCGCGCGCTTGCAAACGCTTCTCCCGCGAGCGTACTCCGGGTGTGGCAGGGATTGGGATATAATCGCCGCGCGCTCGCACTCCATCGGGTTTCAAAAATTGTCATGGAAGAGTATTGCGGTAAATTACCGTGCACGCCCGAGGCGCTTGAAACGCTTCCCGGCGTGGGCCCGGCAACGGCCGGCTCTATCGCCGCTTTCGCTTTCAATGCGCCTGCGACGTTTATCGAGACAAACATACGGCGCGCGATTCTCCACCACTTTTTCCCGCGGCGACGCAATGTTCCGGAAGAAGAGGTAGTAGCAATCGCGGCAGAAGCGCTTGATAGAAAGAAGCCGCGTGAGTGGTATTGGGCGCTCATGGATTACGGCTCCATGCTGGGGAAAAGCGTCTTGAATCCCAACCGAAGAAGCGCGGAATATCGCCGTCAATCGCCGTTCAGAGGTTCTGACCGGGAGCTTCGCGGGCGCGTGGTACGGCTCCTTGCGGAGAAATCCCGCGTGGCGGTTTTGTCGTTTGTGGCATTCACCGGTGAATCCGGCGAGCGTATGGATAAAGTATTCCGTGCGCTTGAGCGGGAAGGCTTTTTGCGGCGCAAGGGCGGGGAAGTTATGATAGTGGAATGAAAGAAATTCTAAGGGAAGGTTCTGTATCCATACTTCGGTTCGACAAGGGGGAAGAGTTGCTTACGGGGATCATATCCTTCGCACGAGATTCGCACATCCGCGCGGGCACATTCCAAGGGCTGGGTGCCGCTTTAAGAGTTACGCTTGCGTACTATGATTTCGAGGCAAGGCAATATCTTGAGACGATAATGAGGGAGGTGGAGATTGCATCGCTCACCGGTAATATCGGCATTTGCAAGGGGGAATATGCAGTGCATGTGCATGGGGTGTTTTCAGGAAAGGATTGTGCTGCCAAGGCGGGGCACGTGAAGGAAATTGTCGTTTCCGGAACATGCGAAGTGCGCCTTGAGGCGTTTTCCGGAAAGCTTGAGCGCATGCCGGACGCAGAGACGGGCTTGAATTTACTCGCATGACTTTCCAAGAGCGGGTGTACGCAGTGGTTTCAAAAATTCCTTGCGGGAAGGCGTTGACGTACAAGGAAGTCGCACGCCGCGCAGGGAATCCCGATGCTTCACGTGCGGTGGGAAATATTTTGGCTAAGAATTTTGACCCGAAGATTCCTTGCCATCGTGTGGTTCGTTCCGACGGAGAGATTGGCGGCTATAACCGCGGAGTGAAGCTCAAGCGCGCGATTTTGAAGCGGGAAGGCGCAATTTGAAGTTGTAGGGTTTCTTCGCCCATGCACCGGCGTATTCCACGCCGATTCGTTTGCCTGCAACAATGTCTTTCGCACTGATTTTTATTCCTCTGTTTTCAAACCAGAGCCCGGTTTTTCTCGTTGCTGGTTTCCCGTTGAAACTTTTCCCGATGCGGAGATATTTCGTAAGCCGCGCCGGACCACTGATGAGTTTGGAGGCGGTAAGCGGTAAGTGATAAGCGACTCCCGCTCGGATAAGAATTGCAGCCGGATATCCTTTCGCGCCTGTCACAACATTCAGCATCCAGTGCATGCCGTAGGTGAGATAGACGTAGAAACGCCCCGCCCTACCAAACATGATTTTGGTGCGGGGAGTGATGCCTCGCGAAGCGTGTGACGCTTTGTCTTCTGGTCCGTCGTACGCCTCAACTTCGGTGAGCATCACTGCGACTGTTTTTGTGCTCATCCGCCGCACAAGAAACTTCCCGAGAAGCTCTTTCGCCACGCTGAGCGTCGGGCGATTGAAGAAACTTTTTTTGAGTACTTTTCTCATAGCTTCTATTTTACCTGTAGATTATCAATAAATAAAAATCCCGCTTTCGCGGGGTCCAGTTATTGGTTATAAGTTATTAGTTTGCCCTGTTAATTCAACACCGCAATCTGCACTTTATGCGCGCCAAACCGGAGCGCGTCCATCTTCGTAGGCATCCATATGTCCACGTTGTTCGTTTTCCGGCGGTGCATGCGGTCTTCCACCACAAAAATCTTATCCCCAAAAAGCGAAGGAATCTTGACTTTGGTCCCAAAGGGAAGGAAGTTCGCGGCAATGATGCCATCGCGCACCAGCGTGCCTTTTGCAGTGATGAAGGGCGTGTCGTCCGTTTCCTCGGGCGTGCTTGAATATGCGGTAATCCAGACGGTAACCATGGATGCTTGCTTCGCAATATGGGCCCGCGGCGCACTCTGAAGAAGCGTTGCTTCGGCGGGAATGCCGGCAATTTTCTCGTCCGCCATAGTAATCCCTGTTGCGGAAGGGTAGAGTATGAGCGAACCCGTTATAAGGGTAAGAATAAGTGTTTTAGTCATGATTCCTTGCGCCGCTTAAATAAAAACCCCCCTTTGAAGGGGTATTCAATTGTTAGGGGATATGATAGCAGGTTTGACGAGGATTGTCAAATATCGTGAAATTATGATCCTCCCAAGGATTGGGCGGGAAAAAATCCCGGAAAATTTCCCGCGCGGGGTATAATGGTGCCTATGGCAATCGAAAAAGATTTCTCAAAACTTAAGAAGCGGGCGGCGAAGGTTTTTCATACGCTTCAGAAGCTCTTTCCGGACCCGAAAATCGCTTTAAAGTATGGAAACAACTGGGAATTGCTTGTGGCGGTCCAGCTTTCCGCACAGTGTACCGATAAGAAGGTGAACGAGGTGACGCCCGCGCTCTTTAAGAAGTATCTCAAACTCAAGGACTATGCGGAAGCCAATCCGCGGGAGTTTGAGAAGGATATCCACCAATGTGGCTTCTTCCGGGCGAAAACGCGGAATATCCTTGCGGCGGCGAAGGCAGTGAAGGAGCGGTTTGACGGAAAACTACCCCGCACGATGGAGGAGATGCTCACGATTCCCGGCGTTGGGCGGAAAAGCGCGAACGTAATCCTTGGGAACGCGTATGGCGTCGTGGAGGGGATTGCCGTCGATACGCACGTGAAGCGCTTGTCGAGAGTGCTGGGGTTGAGCCGCGAAAAGACGCCGGAGAAAATCGAGCGGGACTTGATGGTAATCATCCCGAAGAAGGACTGGTTCAGGGCGACATATTTACTGATTGATTATGGAAGAAAATATTGCCCAGCTCGCCCTCATCGGCACGAACTATGTCCATTAGCCAAACTTCCAAATTAAAAAGACTTTGCGCTAGGATGGCGCCCCGTGGTTCCGCGAGGGGCGGGACTTTACGGGGGTTCGCGAGACCGCACAAGCATGAACTTTGCCCTTTGTCGAAGGCAGGGTTGCCATAAAAAATAAATTCACGGCGATGACATTCGAAGAATACCAAAAGGAATCCCGCAAGACGGCGATTTATCCGAATAGCGGCAGTAATTTGGTGTATCCGGTTTTGGGACTTGCCGGGGAGGTGGGGGAGGTTGCGGAAAAAGTGAAGAAAGCGTTTCGGGATGACGGTGGGGTTATGAGCGATGAGCGAAAGGCGGCGCTTCGCGGGGAACTTGGCGATGTGTTGTGGTACGTGGCGCAGGTTGCAACCGAGCTTGGGCTCTCGCTCGAAGAAGTTGCGAAGGGGAACATCGAAAAGCTTTTCTCGCGTAAGGAGCGCGGGACGCTCCACGGCGACGGGGATACGCGGTAGGAAGAATCGCATATACGGATTTCTGGCTGTTGGGTGGTCATTCTTTCGTACTATTCGCTTATTCGTACGAATAAGCGAATAGTACGAAACTGTTGGAAAGTTGGGATGACTGGAGTATAATTGCCTTATTGCGATGGATAAGAAACAACTCATACATCAGATACAAGGACTACGGAATTCGCGGGTAATTACCTATGTCACAAGCGACCGGACAGGACCGGTGAACGCGCGGATTGCGATGGACGTGATTCCCGTGGTGAGCAAGCAACTCCGCGCAATCGGGAAAACCCAGAATATCGACCTGTTTCTCTATAGTGCCGGAGGCGACACAATGGTGCCGTGGAGGATTGTGTCCATGATTCGGGAGTATTGTGATAAGTTTTCCGTACTCGTGCCGTATAAGGCGCACAGTGCGGCGACGATGATTGCTCTCGGCGCGGATGAAATTGCGATGAGCGACCTTTCAGAAATCTCGCCGATCGACCCCTCAACGGCGAATGTTTTCAACCCGCAAGACCCCCAGAACCCGCAGAACAGAATCCCGATTTCCGTCGAGGACGTGATGGCATATTTCGATTTGGCGAAAAATAAGTTCGGTATCAAGAACGACGAAGAGCTTTCGCGTATCTTCTCGAAATTCGTGGAGTCGAATCCGCAGATTCATCCTTTGGCGCTCGGGAACGTAAACCGTATTCATAACCTCATCCGCATCCTCGCGAAGCGGTTGCTGAAGAGTCATAAAGCGCCAATGAAGGATGATGAAGTGGAAAAGATTGTTGATTACTTCACCGAAAAACTTTACTCGCACCAGTATTTCATCGGGCGAAAGGAGGCGAAGGAGGACTTGGGTTTGAAGTCGGTTGCGTACGCGGATAACCTTCTTGCGAAGGCGATGACGGAGCTGTTTGAGGAGTACAGGAAAGATATGGACCTTGAAACGCTCTGGAACCCGGAAAACGAGTTGGGTATAAATGCTATGCAAAATCGAAAGCAATATAAGATTGCGTTTATCGAAAGTTGGCAGGAATCACGCCACTTTGAGCTTTCCATCGAATACCGCAAACAGCAAGTGAATATGGTGCAGCAGACCCCGCAGGGGCCGATTCAAGTCCCGCAAGAACAGGTCGGATGGAGAATTATGGAGCAGGGGTGGAAGTGAGTAATATTCTGTAAAAAACAATGAATGATTTTAAGATAAATTTTCTGCATGTATGCGAGAACGCCTTTTTTTCGGAAGAAAAAAAATTAAGTGTTATAGGTATATTTGATCTGATTAAAACGGATGGTCTTCCAGCTTTTCATCCGAGGTTTTCAATTGCAATTAACGTGACGGGTGTGATTTTTGATAAAAAGAAAACAATCGAAATTATATCGCCCAGTGGTAATAAAATTGTTTCTTCGGAAATGAAACTTGTCAATCTCGAAAACAAGCCCAATGCAAATCTAGTGATTAACCTCATTGGGGCTCGTTTTCCAGAAAAAGGCATCTATAGAATTATTTTTAAAATTAACGATCAAGTAGTGAGCTTCGATAGAAACGACATTATTACAGTAGATTGATAATATGCCCGAGATCCAAACTGAGACAGCCGCAGGAGCCGGGACAGAAAGTAGGGCAGCAGCGACAGGAAGTCAAGCGGGAAGTGGAAGTACGGAGGTGGATGCGCTCATAACTACTTTAGGTAAAAAGGTTTCCGTTTTGGATTCTGAGATAGAAAAAACAAGAGAAGGAATAAAAGTCATCCATAACCTTATAGTGGGAGTGACCGTTGCGGTGGCAATAGCCTTTGTTGTCGTAGCAATCGATTACATTAATAATAATTACGTGAGGTATCAAGAATTTTATGAAAAGTTTATGGATAAAACGATAGAAGTACAGAAAAATATATATACTAAAAATGAGGTTGATTCTATGTGGGAAACATTTAAAGATTGCGTTCGGTTTAATGGCCTTCCAAAGTGTTTAAAATAACCAAAATAGACCATAGGTTATTATAGTTGCCCGGGCGGGGGAAATCCCGCTCGGGCAATTTCGTTTTTATTGACTAAAATCTCTCTTTTCCCTAAAGAACCATTCGCTCGAATGGTAGAATGAGGCAAGAATTAATTTTTTGCTGTATAGTTTTTCTGCTATGGCAGGATTCGAACTCGCAAAAGATTTAAAGCCTGCTGGTGACCAGCCACAAGCTATCGAGAAGCTTGTTTCTGGTTTGGAGAAAGGATATCGCCACCAGACGCTTTTGGGTGTCACGGGGAGCGGAAAAACATTTACTGTGGCAAACGTGATTGCGGCGGTGCAGAGGCCTACGCTCGTGATTGCGCACAACAAGACGCTCGCGGCGCAACTTACGAATGAATTCAGGGAACTGTTCCCGAAGAATTCGGTGAATTATTTCGTATCCTACTACGATTATTACCAGCCGGAGGCGTATATTCCGTCGTCCGACACCTATATCGACAAGGAAGCGCTCATCAACGACGAGATTGATAAGCTGCGCCACGCGGCGACAACGGCGCTTCTCACGCGCAGGGACGTGATTGTGGTGGCATCCGTTTCCTGCATTTATGGCTTAGGCGCCCCCGAAACCTATGCCGCGAATATTTTTCGGTTCAAGGTGGGGGATAGGATGGAACGGAAAGAATTTGCGCGGAAACTTATCGAGCTCCAGTTTACGCGCACGAATTCCGACTTGAAACGCGGCACGTTCCGTCTCCGCGGGGAAAACTGGGAAATAATGCCGCCCGACCGAGAGGTGATTTACAACATGGAAGTCCGGAGCGGCACCATCGCCGCAATTTATGAAGTCGACCCCGTCGTGGGTTTCCGGCACGGGAAGACTCCGCCGCTTGAGGAAGTGATTATTCCGCCCGCAAAGCACTTTATTACCGAAAAGGACGCCCGTGAGCGTGCAATCGGCGCGATTCAGGAGGAGCTCAAGGCGCAACTCAAATATTTTGAGGACAACAAAAAGTTTCTCGAGGCGGAACGGCTCGAGCGCAGGACGAAGTTCGACGTCGCGATGATTCGCGAGATCGGTTATTGCCACGGCATCGAGAATTACTCGCGGCATCTTTCCGGGCGCGCGGCAGGGGAGCCGCCGGATACGCTCCTCGACTACTTTCCTCGAAGTGCATCAAAGGTTCGACCTTTAGGGGATTCTCAAGGTCGAACCTTGGGAACGCCCGATTTCCTGACTATCATTGACGAGTCCCACATCACCGTGCCGCAGATTCAGGGGATGTATCATGGCGACGCATCGCGGAAGAGAACGCTCATCGAATACGGGTTCCGTCTTCCCTCCGCAGCGGATAACCGGCCGTTGAAGTTCGCGGAGTTCGAAAAGCGCGTGGGGCAGGTGATATACACTTCTGCGACTCCGGGGCTGTATGAGTTGAAGAAGTCCGACCCTTCGACGGGCTCAGGGTTGGTCGTAGAACAGATAATACGACCAACGGGGCTTATCGACCCCAAAATCACCATTCGCCCCGCGCGCGGGCAGGTGGACGACTTGATCCCGCGCATTGAAGAGCGCATTGCGGCAAAAGAGCGGGTACTTGTGACGACGCTTACCAAAAAGATGGCGGAGGACCTTGCGGAGTACCTTAGTAACAAGCGACAAGCGAAAAGCGACAAGGGGATACAAGTTGCATATTTGCACTCTGATGTAAAAACGCTCGACCGCATCCGGATTCTCACGAATCTCCGGAAAGGTTCAGAAGTGAAAGGAGGGTTCGACGTACTCGTGGGCGTAAATCTCCTGCGTGAGGGGCTTGATTTGCCGGAGGTCTCGCTTGTCGCGATTCTCGATGCGGACAAGGAAGGATTTTTGCGGAGTGAGACCTCGCTCATCCAGACCATCGGGCGGGCCGCGCGGAACGTGCGCGGGGAAGTGCTCATGTATGCGGATCACATCACGGGTTCGATCAGGCGCGCGATGTCGGAGACCGAACGGCGCCGGAAGCTCCAGATCGCTTATAACGAAAAGCATGGCATTACACCGAAGACGATTGTCCGAAAAATCGCGAGTATTTTGCCCGAAGAGGTATTGAAGCTTGAGCTCAAACCCATCCCCAAATCCAAAACCGCCATGGAAAAACTTATGCGGGAGAAGGAGCGGGAGATGCGGGAAGCCGCGAAAGGACTGAATTTCGAGCTTGCCGCGATTTTGCGGGATGAAATCAAGGTTCTCGCAAAGAATATGAAAAGTCTATCCACAGAAAAGACTTAGTTATCCACTTTTTCTCGGGGGTTATCCACCACATCTCCCCATGTCCCCATTGACTTTTTGGAAAGAAGCGGGAAAATTATTACGGTTCTGAGGCTCGTGCAAAACTTCCGTTCAAAACAATATTTCACCACAAGGACTCGAAGCATGTGTTGCCCTTGGGTATCACGTTGAGAGTCAATAACTTGTGAAACCAGCGGAGGAGTTTCAAGCGCGAGGCGAAGAACCAAGATAGAGTTTCCTGCTAAAGCCAGCAGGAAACTCTCCGTATAACCCGCCGCGAGAAGGTGGTTTTTTGTTGGTGATGAGGTACACTTTCCCCTGCTACCCTCTATATGCCGCATGGAGGGGGCGGTTTCTGCGTTATGATCAATGTTTCGAGGATTAACCTCCTGCAGGAGGTTAATCCTCGGCATATTGGGAATCAGAATTGCGCATATAAGCAAGGAATCATGAAAGACAAAATCATCATAAAAGGAGCGCGCGAGCACAATTTAAAGAACATAAATCTCGAAATACCGCGCGACAAAATGGTCGTGTTTACCGGCCTTTCCGGTTCGGGGAAATCGAGCATGGCGTTCGATACGATTTTCGCGGAAGGCCAGCGCCGTTATATCGAATCGCTCTCCGCATATGCGCGGCAGTTCTTGGGGCGGCTTGATAAGCCGGATATAGACGATATTGAAGGGCTCTCACCGGCAATTTCGATTGACCAAAAGAGCCACTCTTCGAATCCGCGCTCGACGGTGGCAACGGTGACGGAAATTTACGACTATCTCCGCGTGCTTTTTGCCCGTGCGGGAAAGCCGCATTGTCCCAAGTGCGGCAAAGAAATCCAGAAAATGACGAATGAGGAAATTGTGGATGTTGCGATTCAGATTTCGAATGAAAATAAATCAAAGAAAAACATTGTGATTCTTGCGCCTGTCGTGCGCGGACGGAAAGGGGAGTATTACCAGCTGCTCTACGACTTTTTGAATGCGGGGTTCTCCGAGGTGCGTGTGGATGGAATTTATAAAACGCTCCGTGAGCGGGTGGAGCTTAGCCGCTACAAAGCTCATTCCATTGATTTGGTAGTTGACCGTATTCCCGCGGGCGTGAGATTTTCCGCCGAAGGCGGATCCGCCTCTGGCGGACAAGACATAAAGGACAACCGCTTACGGCTCTCCGAAGCGATTGAGACTGCTTTGAAGTACGGCAATGACGTGGTGACGGTCGTGACGGACAAGGAGGTGTCTCTTTCCGCAAAATTTACCTGCCCGAACGACGGATTCTCGTTTCCGGAAATCGAACCGCGCCTTTTCTCGTTTAACAGTCCGTATGGTGCATGTCCGCAATGCCATGGATTGGGCACGGAGGATTTGTGGTCCGAGAAAATTTGTCCTATATGCGCGGGAAAACGGCTTAAAGAGGAAAGTCTGAACGTCTTGATTCAGGGGAAAAATATCGCATCAGTGGTTGCCTACTCCATCGGCGAGGCATATGACTTTATGGGAAAGCTTGAACTTAAAGGCGCCGCACGCTTCAAGGAAATTGCCGAAGCGCCGCTCCGTGAGATTAAAAACCGGCTGAAGTTTATGCTTGATGTGGGGCTCGAGTACCTTACGTTGGAGCGGCGGGCGGGAACACTTTCCGGCGGCGAAGCGCAGCGGATACGCCTCGCGTCGCAGGTGGGTTCGCGCCTCGTGGGGACGCTCTATATTTTGGACGAGCCGACGATCGGATTGCATCAGCGCGACAATGCAAAGCTTATCAAGACGCTTCATGACCTCCGTGACCTGGGGAACACGATTGTGGTGGTGGAGCACGATGAGGAAACCATCCGTGAGAGCGACCACCTGGTTGATTTCGGACCCGGCGCGGGAGTACACGGAGGAAAGATTGTGGCGCAAGGTGCGATACCGGAAATACTCTCGGCGAAGAGCATGGGAGCATTTCCCCAGTCGCTTACGCTTGAGTACCTCCGGGGCAAGCGATTTATTAATGTTCCGAGCGAACGGCGCGGCATCGGCAAGGGGACGAAGTTCATTTCCATCAAAGGCGCAAAGGAAAATAATCTCAAGAACATCGACGTGGAAATTCCCGTAGGGCGTTTCACGGCGGTAACCGGCGTCTCGGGTTCGGGGAAGTCGAGTTTGGTGTATGACGTGCTTTACAAGACGCTCGCGAACCGGTGGCATGGTTCGAGCTATAAGGAAGGCGTGCACAGCGGCATCTTCGGACTGGAGCACGTGAACCGCGTGATTAACATTGACCAGTCGGCAATCGGACGCACGCCGCGCTCAAACCCGGCGACCTATGTGGGTGCTTGGACGTTTATCCGCGACCTTTTTGCCGCAACGCCAGATGCGAAAGTACGCGGCTACAAGCCCGGCCGGTTTAGTTTCAACGTTCCCGGCGGACGGTGTGAGAATTGCGAGGGGCATGGCACGCTCGCAATCGAGATGCACTTTTTGCCGACGGTCTATATCCAGTGCGATATCTGCAAAGGCAAACGCTTCGATCGCGAGACACTTGCGGTGGAATACAAAGGTAAAAATATATTTGAGATTTTGAAACTCACGATTGAGGAAGCGGTGAAATTCTTCGATGATATCCCGTGGCTTGCGGATCGTCTCAAAATTTTGGATGAGGTTGGATTGGGGTATTTGGAATTAGGACAGTCCGCGACGACGCTCTCTGGAGGCGAAGCCCAGCGCGTGAAGCTTGCGTCGGAATTGGGGAAGCGCGACACGCGCCGTACGCTGTATATTTTGGACGAGCCGACGACGGGACTTCACTTCGCGGACGTGGATAAATTGCTGCAAGTCCTTCAACGGCTCGCTGACCGCGGGAACACGGTTGTCGTAATCGAGCATAACTTGGACGTCATCAAGACCGCGGACTGGGTGATTGACCTTGGTCCCGAAGGAGGGGAGAAGGGAGGTGAAATTGTGGCGGCGGGCACTCCCGAAGAGATTGCGCGTAAGAAAGGAAGTTTTACGGGGGAGTATCTCCGCAAAGTATTGGGAAGAGCAGGCGCATAAAAGCGCGAATCGCCTAAAACTCATAAAAACTGAATCACTGACAGGCGGGCAACGAATTGGATTTTAAAACGTGGCGATGTTTTAAGCCGCCGTATTTCATATAAACATATACAAACTTATTGCACGTGCAATAAGTTTGTATATGGAATAGATAAATGATTTGTGCGTTATTCGTTGATCCGTATTGCTAGCCGCCTAAATTCTAGATTTCTAATTGCTAGTTTCTAGTCGCTCACATGGGAAAGCCTTATTTTTCAGGGTTTTTCGCCCCGATGAGATGATAATGGCCGAGCCTATAACTATGAGCGAGCCGCCGAGGAGAAGCGCGGAGCCGGGCGCGGTGCGGCAAATTCTTTCCGCTCTAAAAATATGAAGGGAAGCAGGATAGCTACGGTGATAAGCGAGTTAACGAAAAGAAGAGTAAAGGGAGTCGTATTTCGGAGTATCCGCTGGTCAATGGTGTAAACCAGCCCCCACGTAACGGCGGCACTGATTGCATACGACAAGCCGGTGAGCGGCATGTTCGCTATATCGCAAGGAGGACCGCGCCGATTGCGACAAGCGCCGCACCCAGCGCTTTTTGCGCAGTGAACGATTCGCCCAGGAAAAGTGCGGCGAGGATGAGTGCGAAGACTACGCTTGTCCGGTCGATGCCTGCGACGCCGGAAACGGGCCCGAGCTTAATGGCGAGGAAATACAAGAGCCAGGAGAGCGCGCCCGCGAGCCCGGAAAGGATAATGAAGGCGAGTGCCCGGTTGTTCAGGGTGCCCAGGAATTCGAACTTCCCGAGCGAGAATGAAACAAGAACAAGGAAGAGCGTCATTACGACCGAGCGGACGGTTGTCGCAAGCGTGGAATCTATTCCTTGAAGACCGAGCTTGCCGAAAATGGCGACCAGCGCCGCAAAGACTGCCGAGCCTAACGCGTAAATGCTCCAGTGCATGAGGGGGCGGGCGGTTCGATTATTCACTCAATCTCCCGTCGAAGTGCTCTTCGTCGGCCTCTGCATCCGCTTTCGTGCGATGCACCACTACGTTGCGATGATTCGGCGGGGAATAGATGGTGTAAAGCTTCATGGGCGCGTCGGGCGACGTATTAATGATGTTGTGGTTCACTCCTGCGGGAACCACTACTGCCGTCCCGTCATGGACCGGATATTCGATTCCATTGAGGATTGCTTTGCCGGTACCGGCTTCGCACCGGAGGAATTGGTCGAGCTGATGTACCTCTTCGCCGATGTCCTCTCCCGGCTGCAAGTTCATCAGCACAAGCTGGCTCTTTTTTGCGGTGTAGAGGACTTTCCTGAAACACTCGTTTTTGAGGGATTCTTCCTCAATGTTGCCAACGTAGCCTTTCATATAAGAATTATACCAAATTCGCCCGTGGCGTGTCCCGGTGATTTGCTACAATAGAGGGCAAGTACCATGCATATAAAGAGGCATCCTGGCAATTTACACAACGCGGCATGGAAACGCGCGCGATAAAGAATTTTGAGAAGCTTGCGACATCCGCAACAAGACGCGCGGCTTTGGAGATTGCGGAAGAAGGAATTCGGGCAATACGCACTGCGGAGGTTATCGGGAAGTGGGTGAAAACCGGGGAGGGAAGCGTGACAATCGGCGAGAAGAGCTACCCGATGCGTACCGGGGATAAAATCGTGGTCGCGGGCGTGGGGAAATGCGCGTTTGAGGCGGCGAAGGCGCTTGAGCGCATATTGGGAGAGGCGATTACCCGCGGCGTGGCGCTCGGCGTCGGGACGCCGCCGCCGCTCGAAAGGATAACCGCGGTGGAAGGCACTCATCCGTTGCCTTCGGAGGCGAATGCCCGGGGGTCTGCGATGCTGAGAGGGGTGCTCGCGGGGCTGGGCGAAAACGACCTTGTGCTTTTTATAATTTCAGGGGGAGGTTCGACGCTTCTTTGTCTGCCGAGGGAAGAAGGTTGCGGGGATGAGGGAAAAATAGTGAGCGCGCTTATGCGGAGCGGCGCGGCAATACAGGAAATGAATACGGTGCGGAAGCATCTCCCGTCGCAGGCACGGGGCGGATATCTTGCGCAGCAGGCGTACCCGGCGCGGGTTGCCTCGCTCATTTTCTCCGATGTTGCGGGCGATGACGTGCAGTTTATCGCTTCCGGACCTACGGTGAAGGATGCGACGAGTGTTCGTGATGCCGAAATGATACTTGAGAAATACGGGTTGCGTGCGGCGTGCGGGGGCGAACGGTGCGGGCTTGTGGAAACGCCGAAAGACGAAAAATATTTCGAGAAAATTCAAAACATCGTTGCTGTGTCGAACGACATAGCGCTCCGCGCGATGGCGGATGCGGCGAAACAGCGGGGATTCGCGCCCGATTCTCGGAGCGGTGCACTGGTGGGGGAGGCGCGGGAAGCGGGTGAGAAAATTGCTCGCGCGCTTCACGCCGGAAAATCGCGCTGCGCGCTGTTGTACGGGGGTGAAACGACGGTAACCGTAAAGGGGGCGGGAACGGGCGGACGCAATATGGAGCTTGCGCTTTCCGCTCTCCGGTTTCTGGAGCGCGGCGAAGTGGTGCTCTCGCTTGCCTCCGACGGAAGGGATAACAGTGACTATGCGGGGGCACTATGCGATATAATGACGGGAGAGCATGCCGAGGCGCTCGGTCGTGCGCCCGGCGAATATCTTGCGGCGAACGATTCCTACGTGTTCTTTCGCGAGGTCGGCGATTTTCTTAGTACGGGAATTACGGGGTCGAATGTGTCGGATCTTGTTATTGCGCTAAAAGAATAAAAATATATGTCACCGCGTTCATTCATCCCGTTAGAAATAATACCCCAACGTTTGCGGCGCGGGTTATCGCCAGGGTTAAATTCCCGTAGGGATACAAATGCCTCGCGGAAATTTCTAACGGGATTCATTCTTCCGTTTGAAGAGGTGGGCATCGGGGACGTGGGCCGTGTGGGCGGTAAAAATGCGTCGCTCGGCGAAATGATTCGCTCGCTTCGCAAGAAAGGGGTGCGAGTGCCGTCGGGATTCGCGATTACCGCGGATGCCTATTATCACTTTCTCAAAACAACCGGGCTCGCCAAATTTGTGCGCGTTACGCTTAAGGGGTTGGATACGAGAAACCTTCGTGAGCTTGCGTTGCGGGGGAAAGAAGTGCGCGACGCTATCCGCCGGACGCCGTTCCCGGAAGACCTCGAAGCGGCAATCCGGAGGGCGTATGAGGGACTTGAAAAGCGTTACGGAAAAGGCGTGGATGTTGCGGTGCGCTCTTCCGCGACGGCGGAAGACCTTCCCGGCGCAAGTTTTGCCGGGGAGCATGAAACATATCTCGGTATCCGTGGCGGAGACGGCCTGGTTGCCGCGACCCGGGCGGCAATGGCTTCGCTTTTTACCAATCGCGCGATTTCTTACCGTGCGGACAAAGGGTTCGACCATTTGAAAATCGCGCTTTCGGTAGGCGTGCAGAAAATGGTGCGGTCGGATAAGGGCGCATCCGGAGTCATATTTACGCTTGATACGGAATCCGGTTTTCGCGACGCGGTGGTAATCAATGCGGTGTGGGGGTTGGGCGAGATGATTGTGCAGGGACGCGTGACACCCGATGAATTCATAGTATGGAAGAAGGGAATCGGGGGAAAAGGATTGGTTCCTATTATCGACAGGCGGCTCGGCAACAAGAACGAGAAAATGGTGTATGCCGCACGCGGCAGCGGCATCAAGCGGACAAAAGTGGTGCGTACGTCGCCCGCGGAGCGGGACCGCTTCGTGCTGCAGGAAGATGAGGTGCTCACGCTCGCGCGCTGGGCCGTTGCGGTCGAGGAGCACTATTCCGGGAAGAACGGCAAATGGACGCCGATGGATATGGAGTGGGCGAAGGACGGCGTCACCGGCGAACTCTATGTTGTCCAGGCGCGTCCCGAGACGGTGCATGCAAACCGGGATTATTCGAAAGTTACGGAATACCGCCTCCGCGCGCAGGGAAGGGAGCCGCTGGTGCGCGGCGCTTCCGTCGGTTCGCGTATTGCGACAGGGAAGGCGCGCGTGATCATGGACGCGAAGCACATCGGGGAGTTCAAGCGGGGAGAGATCCTGGTGACTACCATGACCGACCCGGACTGGGAGCCGATTATGAAAATTGCCGCCGCAATCGTGACGGACAAAGGCGGGCGCACGAGCCACGCGGCGATCGTGAGCCGCGAGCTCGGTATTCCCGCGGTGGTGGGCACGGAGCATGCCACAAGAAGAATAAAGACCGGAGAGATGCTTACCGTGGATACGACCGGAAGCGAAGGCGCGGTGTATGCGGGCGCGCTGAAATTCAAGACGCATGCGCATGACGTGCGGAAAATCCCGAAGCCAAGGACGAAGGTGATGGTGAATGTGGCGATTCCCGATTCGGCGTTTGAAACATCATTCCTGCCGAACGCAGGCGTAGGGCTTGCGCGGGAGGAGTTTATTATCGCTTCAAAAATCGGCGTGCATCCGATGGCACTCTTGAATTACCGTTCCCAGACGCCCGAGGTGCGCCGCATCATCAGAGAGAAGATGCGCGGCTGGGAGCGCCCCGTGGATTACTACGTGGATAATCTCGCCTATGGCATCGCGAAAATCGGCGCGGCATTTTACCCGCATCCGGTCATTGTCCGCTTTTCTGACTTCAAGAGCAACGAATACCGCTCGCTTGCGGGCGGCGCCGCATACGAGCCGGAGGAGGAGAATCCGATGATCGGCTGGCGGGGCGCGTCGCGATACTACGACCCGAAATTCAAAGATGCGTTTTTGCTTGAATGCAAGGCGGTGCGGATTGTCCGGGAGCGCATGGGGCTCCGGAACGTGATTCCCATGGTGCCGTTTTGCAGGACGGTTGAGGAGGGGCGGAAAACGCTTATGCTTATGGCCGGATCCGGACTTGCGAATCTTGCGGGCGGACGGGGGGAAAGAACGCCGGTCTACGTAATGTGCGAGATTCCCTCAAATGTACTCCTTGCGGAAGAGTTTCTTAAGATATTCGACGGCATGTCCATCGGGTCGAACGATCTCACGCAGCTCACGCTCGGACTTGACCGCGATTCGGGAATCGTGAACAAAGTTGCCGATGAAACCGACGATGCGGTGCGGCAGCTTATCACCAAAGTAATTGCGGTATGCAGAAAGAAAAAGAAATATATCGGCATTTGCGGGCAGGCGCCTTCGGACCACCCGGGATTCGCGGAACTCCTCGTGCGCGCGGGCATCGAGAGCATATCGCTCAACGCCGATACGGTTATCCGCACGACGCTGGCAATCGCAAAAGCCGAAGGGCGTCTCCGGAAGAAAAGACGCCAATGACGATAGGATTTTTCCAAGTCGAGGATTGGGAGGAAGCGGAAATCCGCACGGCGTTTCCCGGCGAAGAGCTGCGGCTGCACGAAAAAAAATGCACGGAAGTCGCTCCGAAGGAACGGGAAGACATCGAAATTGCGGCGATATTCGTACACACAAAGTTCGACGATGCGCTCTTCGCGCAGTTTCCGAAACTGAAGTGCCTCGCCACCCGTTCCACGGGGTATGACCACATTGATATCGTTGCGGCGAAGCGGCGGGGAGTAACGGTGCTGTACGTTCCCGGCTACGGCGATAACACCGTCGCGGAGTACGCGTTCGGCCTCATTTTGAATCTTTCGAGAAAAATATATCAGGGGATAGACCGGGTGAAGGAAACGGGGACGTTCCGCAATGATGATTTGCGGGGGGTGGATGTGCGCGGGAAAACGCTCGGCGTGATAGGCACCGGCCGTATCGGGAGAGAAGCGGTGAAGATTGCGAAAGGATTCGATATGAATGTCGTTGCGCATGACCCGTACCCTGATTCCGCGCTTGCGGAGCGCATGGGGTTTACCTATGCGGGGTTGGATGAGCTGCTCGCTTCCTCCGATTTCATCACGGTGCACTGCCCGTATAACGAGCAGACGCACCACCTTATACACAAAGGGAATATACGCACGGTAAAGCGGGGCGCATATCTTGTGAACACCGCCCGCGGCGCGATTGTGGAAACGGAAGCGATTGTTATGGCGTTGCAAGAGGGGATACTGGGCGGTGCGGGACTCGATGTGCTTGAAGAGGAAAACGAATCGCGGGACGAGATGCTTTTCCTCTCTTCCGGGCACCCGAGTGAAAGCGAGCTCAAAGTTTTGCTGCGTAATCACGAGCTGATACGGATGCCGAACGTGCTCATCACGCCGCACAACGCCTTTAATTCGAAAGAAGCGATGCAGCGCATTTTGCAAACCACTCTCCGCAATATCCGGAGTTTCATGGATGGGAAGCCGGAGAATGTCGTGAAATAAATCCCATGGCGCTTCGTATCACCAAGCTTACTGCGCGTCAGGAACTCGATTCCCAGGGCAACTGGACGGTTGAGGCGTCGCTTTTCTGCGGCCGCATCGCGGTGCATGCGTCCATACCGAAGGGAGAGAGTGCCGGGACCCATGAGGCGCGCGCGCTTCCGGCGGAGAAAGCGGTGCGCAATATTCTGCGCATTATCGCGCCTAGACTGAAGGGGCTCAATCCGGCGGAGCAGGAAAAGATCGATGCGTTGCTTCTGAAGCTTGACGGTACGAGCAACAAGCGCCGGCTTGGCGCAAACGCGATTCTCGCCGCTTCGGTTGCCTGCGCCCGCGCGGGTGCCCTGGCGGGGAATATCCCGCTCTGGCGGCACCTCCGGCGCATCGGCGGCTTCAAAGTTCCCGGGCGCCCGCCGCGGCTTTTGGTGAATCTTATTGAGGGAGGAATGCACGCAGGAAACGGGCTCGATTTTCAGGAATACCTTGTCATTCCGGAAGGGAAAAGTATTCGCGACGAGGTGGATATTGCGGTGCGGCTGTATCACGCGCTCCGTGCGTACCTTGTGCGGGCGAAAGGCCCTTCCGCCGCGCATGCGGGCGATGAAGGAGGATTCGCCCCTCTCTTTAAGGATTATCGCGAGCCGTTTGTCGTTATGCGACGTGTTGCGCAAGCGCTCGGACTTGAGCGGAAAATCGAGTTTGGGTTGGATGCGGCGGCAAGCGGCATCCGGCGCCCGCCGCGGGAACTTATGGCGCGTTATGCGCGGCTCATCAGGGAATTCCCGCTTATATACCTCGAAGACCCGTTCGGCGAAGACGACTTCCGGAATTTTGCAACGCTGAACCGCGGCTGGGGCGGCTCGGTGTGTATTACCGGGGATGACCTTACCACGACAAATGTTTCGCGCATGGAGAAGGCGGCGCGGGAAGAAGCCGTCCGCGGCGTCATTATAAAACCCAATCAAATAGGAACGGTTACGGAAGCGATTCAGGCGGTGCGTCTTGCGCGGACGTATGGGTGGATGGTAATTGCCTCCCACCGGGGGAGCGAAACGAATGACGACTTCATCGCGGACTTTGCGTACGGCGTCGGTGCGGATGCCATCAAGCTGGGTGCGCCGCGGCGCGGCGAACGGATTGCGAAATACAACCGCCTTCTTGAGATTGAAGGCCGGGTTTTATCTCGCCGGAAGGGATAAGCTTGTATTTTCCCGGAGCGCGGCAATGCGGTTTTGTATGCTTATGCCGAATGCGGCGGTGCCGATTACGCCCGCAATGCCCATAATCGCAATCGCCACGGTGACTGCTTTCAGTGCGGCGGGATAATGGAGCGTAAGGAGGAACAGCGCTCCGAGCACAATCGCGAAAAAGCCCCAGAGTAAATATCCTCCGGTCATGCCATGCATGGCGGCAGAAGCGAGGGTTTCAAGCGCGTCGTTTAGCCACGGCGCATGGGACACGAGCCGCGGTTCGGCAAAAGTGCCCCAGACGTTTCCGAATTGCGTACGGAAGAGAAGTGCGGCACCGGAAAGAACGAGGCCGGTCGCGCCCAAGATGCCTGCGGGTACGGCGATTTTCGGGATTTTTCCCGGGATAAGAAAGAAGGAAAGAGCGAAAAGAAGCGCAATGAGAGAGACGAGGAGCGGGGGGAGGGAAGCGGCAACCTTGTAGGCGCGGCGGACGGGCTCGATATTCGCGAGGACCTTCGCGTCGGGATTTTCGAGGTTCAGCTGGCCGCTCTTCAGGATGGGCGCATCTTTGAGTGCGTCATCGATTTTCGCATGCGCCTCCGCTTTCTTGAGGTTTGCGGGCCAGCAGGTTGTGGAAAAAATGTCGAGGCGGTTCATGTCGCCCGCGACGCCCGATGCGCATGCGGGGAGCCCATTGATTTTCCCCTTGAATATTCCACCGAGTGATTGCTGCGCGGCGCGTTCCCGGCCGGCGACATCAAGCACGGGTGTAAAGGCGGGACCGCCCCGAAGGTACCAATAGAGTCCTTCAATATTCGCTTCCGCCTGCGCCCGTATCCACTCGGGAGGGAAGAGGTCATGCACTTCGCGCCGGAGTTCGGATCCGTCCACGAGCCTGCGGCTCATTGATTTCACGTCGCCCGGGGCGGCTGCGCCTTGGGCGGTCGCGCGGACTTTGACGAGAACAAAGTCCACTCCGATATCGGATGCCCGTTCATAAATGCCGCTTGCGGTGAGGACTTGCTTCGCATAATCGGAGCTTGCGAGTTTTGTTGCAGGGACGCCGATTCCCACGGTAACGAGCACCAGCGCGGCAAGAAAGAGGGCGCACACGACTCCCAAAATCCAGCGAATAACGGTGAGTGCGAGGGTCATATGACCATTATACCCCTATGCAACGCTACTTTTTATAAACCCTCCAGTGAAGTTTGCAGTTGTAGGATTTTTCGAAGAACTTCGTGGCTTTCTCAATCCTTTTTGACTCAATAAGCTTAAAGTTCTTATACATCGCATCGAGTTCCTCTTTGGAGAAGGATTTCTCAAATTTACCATTTACTTCGTTGTAGAATGCATTCGCTTCATCAGCGGGGGATTTAACCGCCATCATTTTGTGGTATTCGTCGTCGGTAGACATTACGTATACGAGGAAGTACCCGCTTGGTTTCAACACTCGCCGCATTTCGCCGACCGCGAACTTTCTACCCTCCATGCTTTCAATATCGGTTGAGGCGAAGCAGTCAATGCCAAAATCAAAGAAGTCGGATTCATATTTCCAGGTTTGCGTGGCATCCATTACGTCAAATTGGACTTTGCTTGATACCTTTTCTTCTTCCGCCCGCCGTCGGGCTTCACCGATGGCAACGTCGGAAAAGTCGAAGCCGTACATTTTCGTAACGATGTTTTCCCTCGCGAGACCAATGACATTGCGTCCCTTGCCGCAACCCATCTCAAGACCAATCAGATTATGCGCATCTTTTCTCTGAAGAAATTCCAAAAAGAGCCTCACGCCTCTCGAAGCCGTTTGCACATCCATTTGCTTAAGGGCGAATGGCGTACGGTGCTCCTCGTTCCATTTTTCCCGCTGCTCGTCGTGCGTGATGGGCATGTAAGTTCTTCCATCCTCCATGCCTACGCCGAAGCTGTCGGTGGATTCACTTCGGTCGAATTTCCGCGCGCCAGTTTGTAAATGGCGAAAAGCAGAAGCGCCATGCCGAGGAGTTGCATTTGCGAAAGTGTCGCGTCGGCGATAAAGAACCAGTTCACGAGCACCGCAGCCATGGGGAATCCAAGCTCCGCAAGGGTTGCGACGGAAGCTTTGGTGGTCGAAAGTCCGCGGTAGTAAATAAAGAGCGATACCACGCCGGAGGTGATGGCGATAACGGCGATGTAGAATATATCCTTTGCGGAAATCTGGGCTGCCGCGGGGAAAGACTCCTGCCAGAAGTTCAGAATCAAGAGGAACACAAAGGCAAGGACGAATCGGAGCGAGGTCATTACTTTGAAGTCGGCGTTGCGGAGGACGTATCTTCCCAGAACCGTCGAGGCGCCCCAGAGAAGCGCCGCGAGGAGCGCCAGTCCCACGCCTGCCGTGTTCGGATTAAATTGTTCGCCGGGGAAGAGTTCCGGTTTCAGGTTGGGGAAAGAGATGATGTACGCCCCGAAGAGGGCGAGCGCCGCCCAGCCCCAAAAGTATTTGCCGATGCGCTCTTTAAGCAGGCCCGCGGCAAGCCCGATGGCGATAAGCGGCTGGAGCTTCTGAAGGAGGATTGCTACGGAGGGATTTACATAGTGGAACGCCTGCGTGAAGGCGACGGAGGCAAGCGCGCTTCCGCCCACGGCGATAACTACAACCGCGCACCACTGCCGCGCGGAGAGTTTTTTCAGTGCGGCGCGGTGGAGGAAGAGGAGTGGCAGGACGATAAGAACATCCACGAAGTGCTCCGCGAGGACAATGAAGTTGCTGCTTAACTCTTTCGTGAGGTGTACGCGGAATGGCGCGTCCGTTGCCCAGAGCATCGCCGCGAGGAATATGAGATATGGTCCGTAGTTTCTTTTCATGGGTTCTAATCCTTCGCGACAATCAGATGCAGATGAAAGTGGTTGGGAATAGTTTTTTTTCGCTGCACGGGCTCGATAATGAACTCGTAGTGCTCGTTTAAGTAGCTGCTTTTCAATTCGCGCAGTTCCTCCGTTTCTTCCGGTGAGAGTTCCGATTCTGACATGTGTCGTAGCGGAACAATCATGTGGTGCACCGACGCGATTTTGTCGTAGGGGAAATCATTCTGCACAATTTTCCAGTGTTGGAAAGTCTGACGCGGAGGTTTCCCGCACAACTTGCAATCATTCTCCAGCTCGCCGCGGTTCCGGTATGCCGCGTAGGTCTTTTCAAGTTCGTCGGTGCGCAATGTTCCCATGCGTGAAGTATACGGCTTCTTCAGGGGTAATTCTAGGGAATGATTGTGCAATCTTTGGACTACTTTGCCGTTTTCAGAGTATTCAGGATTTTCTGGATTTTTATGATGCTTGCTTCGTCGTGGATGGAGATGGCGATCACCTTGGGATTAATTTTCTTCAGTGTTGCAAGCTTTTTCTTCAGTTCCGCAGGGGGTACGCAATCGCTTTTAGAAAGGAAAAGATACTCCGGTTTTTCGACAAGCGCTTTTGCATAAGTATCCAGTTCTTTCCGGACAATCCGGTAATCATCGGCGGGAGCGGGGGATTCGGCGGAAACGAGGTGGAAGAGAATCCGTGTGCGCTCAATGTGGCGCAGGAATTTTACCCCAAGTCCCTTGCCCGAGGAGGAGCCCTCAATCAGCCCTGGGATATCCGCAAGAATGAGTTCGTAATATGCGCCGAGATTCGGTTCGAGCGTGGTGAAGGGATAATTCGCCACCCTGGCTTTCGCGTTGGTGAGCTCGTTCAAAAAGCTCGATTTCCCGGCGTTCGGAAGTCCCACGAATCCCACGTCCGCAATAAGTTTCAATTCAAACCGGAGCGTAAGATTCTCGCCCGGGAATCCGTTCTGGAACTCTCGGGGCGAAGTATTCGTGGATGACCTATATTGAAAGTTGCCTTTGCCTCCGTGGCCGCCCTGCGCGAGGAGTATCCGCTCGCCGACCTTCGTTACTTCGACGGTTTCCTCGGTGTCGAGGCTATGGATGGCGGTTCCCACCGGCATTTTAAGAGTAAGGTCGTCGCCGTCGCGTCCGTCCCGGAATTGGCTTCTGCCCTCTCCGCCGTTCATCGCGGCAAATTCTTTTTTGTGGCGGAACTGCCGCAAGGCGCCGATGTCCGGAATACCTTCCGCATAGACGCTTCCGCCATTCCCGCCGGAGCCGCCGGCGGGGCCCAGACTCATCATATTTTTGTTGAACGCGACGGCGCCTCTCCCGCCGTTGCCGGAAACAACCGTGATTGTTACGTCATCAATAAGCATAAAGTGAGATATTTCCCTTTACATGGCTTATCTTATCAGACTTAGGCGATGGTGTATGCACGCGAAGTGTGAGGAAGGTGATGCCAGAAAATTGAAAACCTCACACATGAAATGTGTGAGGTTTTCGGGTAATGCTTGGGAGTTATTTCTCTTTGTCGGACCCAGTGATAAGGTGTCTGAGCACTCGACCCCAATCTTTGGCGGCATCCTCGATGAATGGAGCGTGCAGGAACAGGCACTTCGCCCCATTGATTTCGAATGGCTCCTCGTCGCCTTTATAATAGCAGCTTCCAAGGTGATCCAGAGATGCGCTCATCGCGCTGTGATGATGATTCGTATCCGTCACCATTGCGATGTATTTGGCGCCCATCCGTGCGGCTACAAGAACAAGTACGAACCCGTACGGGACCTCGACACCACGCTGGTATGTGCTGGATGCGGCACCTTCCCTGCTCATCGGCATCATCATGTCGGCGAGCACCACCTCAAAGTCGGGTTGCTGGCTTGCGCGTTCATTCAGCTCATTGCGGAGTTTGAACCAAGCACCTTTCTTGGCATCGGTGCCGGTTTGGGGGAGATCTCCAAGACCGACCTCTTTGGCGAGCCGCTCCCGCAATTCGTAGTCAACTTTTCGATTCAAGGCCTTAATACCTTCGTCGAAAGATGAAACGACTGTGAGTTCGTGAGCGCTTAGGGTTTCCTGCGCGGCTTTGCGGTGCTTATCTTTATCTTCAATAACAAGAATTTTCATAACGTGTCATATTGGTTTGTTGAATGTTCCAATCATGTTTTATACGATGAGCCAAACTAGGTAAATTAAGATTTACACTTCTTACCGAAGTATCCACTGAATAACCATAGTTCCTTTACCTATAAAGGTTATTGACGTGGCGACTTGCAATTAATGTTGTAAATTCTATACTACAGATATGGATATAAAAACAGAAGTCAAACATTTTTTAATAGAACTTGGGTTAAACGGCGCTGAAATGGCGGTCTATCTTGCCGCGCTAGAGTTGGGTTCTGGCTCGGCAAGCGCTGTCGCCAAAGCGGCAGGTCTCAACAGAATTACCGCGTATGAGGCTCTAAAACGACTTTCACGCAAAGGATTTGTAAGAATCCGAGCAAAAAAGAACAATCGTACGAAATACTTTGTGCCGGCGGAGTATTCGGACATTGTCGCCAAGCTGAAGTTAAAACAAGGACAAGTTGCGGAGATGATTGAAAAAGCGGAGTTGTTCAAGCATGAATTTGAAGCCAATTTCTCTTCTGCCGAAGAAAAGCCAACCATTCTTTTTTATGAAGGGGTCGACGGGATCAAAGAAGTTTTGAATGACACGTTGAAGACAAAACCCGATCAGATACTTTCATTCGCTTCGATCGAATCTTTGGAATCTGGTTTTGACCAAAACTTTTTGAATAATTATTGGAAGCGCCGCACAAATCTTGGTATCCCCACGCGGGGAATCATCCCTAAAACTGAAAAAGCGATCAAGGAATTTTCTCCCGAACGAAACCGCCAAGAATTGCGTACTGTGCGTTTTCTATCCCCTGGTCTGTACCACTTCAAAAACGAAATTGATATTTATGCTGATTGTGTTGGCATCATATCGCTTATCAAAAGCAAAGAACACGGCATTATTATCCGAAGCGCAAGCATTGCGGAAAGTATGAGGGCAGTTTATGAAACTCTTTGGGAGCTGAGCGCTGGTTCGATATAGCTCTCGAAAAAGCGTTTAGCTGAGCGCCACTTTGCGACGTAGGTTTGATCGGCGAAGATTACGGAATCAGGAATACCGCCGATTCCAGCGATTCGTCCGGTGTGCTTGCGGGCGGCGCAAGCGGCACGCCGTTGCTTTCCTTATATACGGTTTCCGGCGAGGTGCTTGAGCTTTCTCCCGTTGGCACCGCATAGATGTTGCCTATCGCGACCTGCGCGGTGGAGGTGGGATACGACCCGACCACGCGCCCGAAGATGCTGAAGTTCTGCGAAGCGCCGGGCGGGATAAGGAGCGGCGTCGATGTGGAGACCTGGGCGGAAGAATAAGGGAGCTCATCCAGGCGAGCGATGAGGGTCGCGTCGTGGAACACGTTGATGTTTCGTATAAACGCCGGGGCGTGGTCGTTCCGGATGCCGGGGAAGAGGTAAAAAACTTTTATATCGTAGGTGGTTGAGGATGAGTGATTGGTGATGGCAAAGTCCATGAATTTGGAGCTGCTTGTTTGCTCCGAGTCAATGTGCACGGTGAAGTCCGGCATGGCATCGGTGCGGCGGATGGTGAGAATCTGCGCACTCGAACCGTTGCAGGGTTCGCAATCGCGGGGAGTGCCCGTCGTCCCGTAGTCGCTGCCAAGCGTGTAGGAGATAATTCCCACCACGATGGCGATTAAAACGGCTGTTGAAAGTGATACTGTCCGCTGCATGTTTATAGGAGATGTAATACAATATCTGCGGTGTGCGGCGCAATAATCGCAATTTTCCCGCTCGGATTGTTTATGGTATGCTACAAAGTAATGTCTAAGAGATTTCTGTTCCCGAAGGTTGTACTTTTTCTCGCCCTTATTGGCGTATTCGGTGTTCCCCGTGTATATGCGGCAGTGCCGATACTCTCGCTCGCGAGTGCGGGGGGCGATTCGGCGCAGATAAGCGTCACCGGTGACCCAAATGCGGGCGTGATGTTCTATTACAACGTGGGTACCGGGTCGGGAGCTTTTTCGACCGCATTGGGGAGTACTAACGCCAACGGTTCGTTTGGGGTGACTTTGAGCGCATCTTCCTACGCAATCAACACCGGCGGCTCGGTGTACGTTATCGTGAACGGGCAGCAGTCCTCGGTGCAGGCATGGCCGACCTCCGGTGCGGCGGCTTCGACGGCCACGCCCACGGGCGCGCCGACGTTCAGCCAAAGCAGTGTTACGATTGGCGTCGGGCAGTCAACGACGGTGATTTCGCAGGGGAGTGCCACCGGCGTATATTTGCTGGTGAACTCTCTGCCCACGATTGCGACAGTGTTCGCGAACGGAACGCAGGTTACCGTGACCGGAAACCAGATTGGTTCGTCGTCGGCGACGCTTTGTTATGTCGGTACTGCGTCAAGCTGCACGATTGTGAGCATTTCGGTGCAGGCTGCGAGCGTGGCAACGGTTTCTTTCAGCCAAAACAATATCACGCTTTCATCCGGGCAAACTTTGCCCATAACCGTTTCGGGCGGGACCGGTAATTACGCCATTACTTCGAATTCGAATCCAACCGTCGTTCAGGCGACGCTTAGCAGTTCGACTGTCACGCTCTATGCGCCCGCGACGAGCGGGACGGCGGTAGTCACCGTGTGTTCTTCCGGAACAAGTTCGTGCGGCACGCTTTCCGTGAGCGTAAGCGCGTCAGCCGCCGCCGCGAGCCAGTCTTTGGTTGTGTTTGGCGCGGCAAATCCGCCGGTGACGGTGGGGCAGGATACGCCGGTAACCGTTTCGGGCGCTTCCGGGAAATACACCATTGGGAACAATCCAAGCCCGAATCTGGTGAAGGCGAGTTTGAACGCGGGAACGCTCACGCTTACCGGCGTTGCTCCAGGCTCCGCATTCGTCACTGTGTGCGATGCGTCGAATTCAAATAACTGTGCCACCGTCTTTTTCACCGTGATAAACGGTCCTGCCGCTGCTCCCCCAGTTGCCGCTCCTGCTCCTGCTGCACCGGTGGCGCCCGTGCCGGTACCTACGCCCGCAGCACCGGCGCCGGTGGTTGCGGCAGCTCCGCAGACCGCTTCGACGAATGCCGAGGTGCTTGCGGTCCTTCAGTCCATGCAGAGCAAGCTGTTGCAGCTTGTGGCGGAAATCCAGACCATGCAGAACACGCTGTTGCAGCTTGTGGCGAAAGTTACCGCGAGTGCGCCAAACGTCCCCGTGGCGGCGCAGACCGTTGGGTATCAGTTCATGTATGACCTCTCTCTTGGTTCAAATGGCGATGATGTAACGGCGCTCCAAAACAGGCTCACGCGTACGGGATTTTATTCCGGCCCCGTAACCGGTTTTTACGGTTCGCTTACCAAAGAAGGGGTGACGCGGTATCAGACCGCGCACAGCCTTCCCGCATTGGGTACATTGGACATGAGCACCCGGGTGATGCTGAACGCGGGTCTCTAGTGCTCGCCATCAGATGACTTCCGCTTGGTAGCACGCTTCGCAGTAGATGATGCGCCGGGATTCTGGCGGGTATGATGTTTCGAATTTGTTGGGACAGTGGTCTGCGCCGTGGGAATGTGCGCCGGAGTTTGCGTACGCGCCGTTCTCGGAGACGCTGCCCGCACATTGGCACGTGCCCGGCCATAGTTTGAAGGGATTCCTCGTGCGGATACGGAGAGCATTTCTGCAGTTGGGGCAGAGCCGCGGCAGGGGAATGCGGAGCTGACGGTAGAGTGCCAACTCCGGCGGGATAAGCCGGAATGCGGCGGTGCAGCCGTCCCTGCAAGTCGCTTTGTGCGCGCATTCGATTGTTTCGTTCAATATTGAGTCGGGAACATCCTTGATGTTATCGGGAATTTTGTCGTTTGGCAGGGTTATTGCATAGTGCCGCGCTTCCTTTTCGAACCACTGCCAGCCGTTTTTCTCCACCTCCTCCCTGCTTAACGGAAAATATTCATATGCGACGGTTTCGTTGTACCCGAAGGGAGAAAGCTCGCTCGGGAAAAATTCGCCGTAGCCGTAGATTCGTCCCTTCCGGTCCTGATACGGCATAGCGGTCATGTGTTCGACTATCTTTGGCATGAGCGCGTCATATTCTTCCTTTGAATACTGTTTGTTCAGAATGCAGTGTTGCTTGTTACGGAGCCCCACGCAGCCGAAGAGATAGGATGAGTCCGTGCAGTTGATGGAATGCCTGATATCGTGGCAGTTGATGATAATCCACGACGAGGCGACGTTGTTCCCCGGGTAAATGCTCATCGAGTCGTAGAGGAGTTCGCTTTTCGCGCCCGCATGCCCCGTGGCGTAGGAATCCTTGATGCCGCCCGCCGCGAGAAGGAGGTATTTGCAGTCCTCCGCGCCGTCGAAGACATCGAAGGAGTAAAGGCAGTTTTTTGCGTTATAGATGTTGTCTCCCGTGGCGCGTGAGGAGTTTACGATGCGGTAGGGACGGAAAATGGATTTCTGCTGCAGCTCCTCGAATTGCGCCTTGAGTTTTTCTACTTGTGCATGGCTTCCCAGATCGATTTCCTCGAGTTTTTTTGCGTACTCGGCGGGGGGGTAGGGCTTGTTGAAAATATGGTATTTCTGGTTGCGCAAATTGATGCACCCGATGCAGTTTTGGCATCCCTTGAGTTCGAAGCCGAAATGCACGTCGAGGCAAGAATCCACGTAGCGGGCGTAGGAAGTGCGGTAATTGTTTTCGGCATCCACGAGTTCGTAGCAAAACTCGCCTCTGTTTACCCAATAAAGGTCGCTGCTGTTCTTGGTATAAAAATTGTAGGCGCTGTATTCCGCATCTTCGTTAAAGTCGCCGCCAAAAACGAGATAGCAATTCTTATTTCCTTTCGTGAAGTTGCAGTAGTCGCTTTGAACCGCGTCCCAGTTATTCATGGAGGGGAAGGGGACGGCGTGGATAAGCTCCTTGATTTGTTCAAAGAAGGGCTTTGAGAAGTCGTAGTCCCGCCCGTATTCGAGCGAGTCCCATGAGTCGCCGTGCCAGGCGTGTTGCTCAAAAACGCGGATATCTTTATCGGGAGAATAAATCGAGATGATTTCCTTGCCGCTTTGGGAATCCTTCCGCTTATAAAGATTCCGCATATTGCGGAAACTCAAATGCCGCTGCCAGCGGCAGGGCGGGCAAAAGGTCGGCGGCGGAACCTTGAGCCGCTCGAGAAATGCGAAGTCGTCCGCTTCAAGGGTGAACTGCTGCGCGCAATTTTGACATTGGGGAGTTTCGCTCCTCATTTCTCAAAATATAGCATACCGCCTCCTGCCGCGTGTTTAAAGCTTATCCAGGTCCAGCACTTGGGTTATATTGATTTGCTTGATGAAATCGGGCACGTGGCTCACGAGAATCATCGCGCCTTCGTATGCGTCGAGCGCGCGGGCGATGACCGGAATGTGGCGGAAATTGATGTGATTCGTGGGCTCATCGAGGATGAGAAGTCCGGGTTCAAGCAGCACGAGGCGGGCGAAGGCAACGAGGCCTTTCTGTCCCTCGGAGAGTGATCCTATCTTTGTCCTCAGTATTTCCGCGTCAAGGAGGAATCCGGCGGCGGTGGAGCGGAGGTCCTGCTCCGTGCCGCCACGCATCACGTCCTTTAGTGCATCATAGACCGTGGCATTGAAGTCGAGCGTCGAGAAGTCCTGCCGGTAATACCCGATGCGTACGTTATTCGCGATGTGTTCGCCCTTCGCGTGTCCCATCGCAAGTTTTTCGAGGAGCGTGGTTTTCCCGATGCCGTTCGGGCCGGTGAGAAGCAGCCGTTCTTTTTTCTTGAGTGAGACGGACGTCTTTTTCACAACGGGTTTATGGTTTCGGATGATGGTTACCTTGTCGAGTTCCAGAAGGCGGCCCGAGAGGTCCTGCTGGCAGGGGATGTGGAACTTCCGGATGGTTTTGTCTTCCTGCCGCTCCTCCACTTTTTCCTCGGTAAGCTCCTCGATTTTTTCCCTCATCTTGCGGGCGACGTCGCGCATGTGTCCGCCCTTCTGCGCGAAAAAGTTCGCCTGTTCCTTGCGGTGGGCGATGTCTTTTTCGAGCCGCACGTTTTTCATCCGTTCGCGCTCCAGCCGGTTTTCGATTTCCTTCACCACGTCGAAATAGTTCCCGACGTACTGTTCGATTTTTTTGGTGAAGCTGTCCAGGTAGAGAACGCCTTGGGTGAACGCGTTCAAGAAGTCCGCATCGTGGGAAATCACGATGCAGGTTTTCTGGTACGCGACGAGAAAGTCCGTAAGGTGCGCGATGCCCGCCTTGTCAAGGTTGTTCGTGGGCTCGTCCAAAAGCAAAATGTCGGGGTCCTGGATGAGCGCGTGCGCGAGGAGGAGGCGCGCCTGTTGCCCGCCCGAAAAGCTTTTCACGATGCGGGTAAGCGGCGCCTTGAGGTTCACAATTTCGAGCGCCGCTTCGATTCTTGGTTCGATGTCGTACACTTTCTGATTCGGAAACGCGGCTTCGAAGAATGATCGGATGGTAAAGTCCGCCTGCTCGCGGGGGATGACCTGCCGCGCGGTAGCGAAGGTCAGCCCCTTTTTCACGATTACCGCTCCGGACTCCGGTTTCAGAACGCCCGTGATGAGTTGGAAGATAGTGCTCTTGCCCGCCCCGTTTTGCCCCATGAGCGTTATTTTCGCGTTTTCGCGGATCGTAAAACTCGCTTCAGTGAGGAGCGGTTTTTTCGCGTCGTACTCGAAAGAGACCTCGTCGAACCTTATTATGGTTTCGTTTTGCGCCATAGTATAGAAAGACCCCGCCGTTGGCGGGGGACTCAAACCCGCAAGAACTTCATTCTACAGGTTTTCGTGGGAATTAACAACTTTTTCTCACGGTTCTGGGTCGTGGCTTTAGCGGAGCAAGTAGGTTAAAATTCCGGAAGAGGAAACAACATGAATCACAATAAATCGGAGCTTTATTTTCTGCTTATTCTCCTCACGGGAATCTTCATTCTCGCCTTTTTCATTTTTAAACTCTTTCTTTTCCCGCTCATTCTGGCGGTAGTTTTTGCCACCGTTTTCGGACCGGTTCATAAAAGAGCGCTCGTTATTACCCGGGAGCGGAATGTTCCGGCGGCGCTTCTTACCACTGTCTTCGTTCTCATCGTCGTTATCGTCCCGCTCACATTTTTAGGCGTACAGATTTTTCGCGAGGCGACGCAGTTCTATTCTTCTCTTGTCGAGAGCGGCGGTGTCTCCGACATTTCCCGCAGCGTGAGTGATGCCATAAAGAATCTCACGGGATTTTCTCCCGTGCCGCTCGAGTCCCTTGATGTGAGCCAGTACCTGAAGCAGGGATTAAGCTGGCTGCTCCAGCACCTGGGTCCGTTCTTTGCGAATGTGGCGAGAGCGATGATGGGCACTTTTATATTTCTCGTCGCCTTGTATTACTTGTTCAAGGATGGCCGCAAACTGAAAAAAGCCATCGTCGCCTTAAGCCCCTTGCAAGATGTTCACGATGAAGCGATTTTCAGCAAGCTTGCGCTGGCAATCAATTCGGTCATCAAGGGAAGTCTCGCGGTGGCGCTCATTCAGGGCATGTTAACCGGCGTTGGGTTCGCTATTTTCGGAATTCCCAATGCGGTGCTGTGGGGCAGCGTTGCGGCGGTTGCCGCGCTGATTCCCGCCATTGGAACAGCCCTGGTGCTTCTTCCGGCGATTCTTTATCTTTTCTTGAGCGGGGAAACGCTTTTTGGAATCGGTCTCCTCCTTTGGGGGATGACGGCGGTGGGGCTCGTCGATAACTTTCTGGGACCGAAGCTCGTTGAGCGGGGGATGCAGCTTCATCCGTTTCTTATTCTTCTTTCCATCCTGGGCGGCATCGGTTTTTTCGGACCTCTCGGATTCGTGCTCGGACCTCTCGTGCTAAGCCTGCTTTTCGCCCTTCTTGAGATTTATTTCGAAATCAGCAAAGAACACAAGGGGTTATCATGAGTATTCCAAAGTATCTTACGCGAATCGCACTTGCCGGGCTTTTTGTCGCCCTCATCCTTTTCTCAAGTATTGTAGGCTTTGTTACCGACTGGTGGTGGTTTTCCGAGGTTGGTTACGCCCAAATTTTCATTAAGTCCCTGACGGCCAAAATAGCGCTGTTTTCGGGAGCGGGAATTTTTACCGCCCTTTTTTTACTTGCGAACTTCACTTTAGCGATACGCTCAAAAATCTCTTGGACGGCGGCATTGCCCCTGACGCTCCGCGGCGGGCCCATGGATTTGGACAATCGCCTGGTTAAGAAATTAGCCGTTGTGGTGAGCGCAGTCATCGGGGTCTTTTTCGGGCTTGTGGCGATGAATAATTGGCAAGAGGTGTTGAAATTCATCTCGGGGGCGGCGTTCGGCGTGGCGGACCCCGTTTTCAATAAAGATATCGGGTTCTACATCTTTTCCCTCCCCGTCTTTCAGGTAGGATTGGGTCTGATAAAATTCATTGTTCTATCGGCGCTCGCCGGCTGCGCACTCATATATTTTTTGCGGGGCAGCCTTCATATGGCAAGCCCGCCTGCCGGCCAGGCAGGCCTGCGCGCGTTAAGGCAGATGCAAATAGAGCGCGGGGCGAGAATCCATCTTGGCGTTTTGCTCGCAATAATGCTTGCGGCCGTTGCCGCAGGAGCCTACCTTTCCCGCTTCACGCTGCTCGCGAACCCGGGTGGCTTGGTAGCCGGCGCGACGTACACGGACATAACCGTGAGAGTCTTCATGCTGTGGGCGTCGGCGGGCGCGGCTCTGCTTGCGGCGGTTGCCGCCGTCGTGTGGGCATGGAAGGGGAAGATGTCGTGGATTTTCGGAACGGTTTTCTTATATGTGGTCGTGGGGCTTGCCGGAGGGGTAGTCCCGTCTCTTGTCCAAAAGCTGGTAGTCGCCCCGAATGAGCTCGTAAAAGAGACCCCGTTCATCAAATATAATATCGCCGCTACCCGTCAGGCGTTTGCTCTCGATAAAATCGAAGAGCGGGATATCTCGGGAGATAAGCCCATCACAGCGGCCGATATCTCGGCCAACAATCTTACGGTTAAAAACGTGCGGCTTTGGGACAGGGGGCCGCTTTTATCAACCTTTTCCCAGATACAAGAAATCAGAACTTATTATGATTTTGCTTCGGTTGATAATGACCGCTACATCATAGACGGGGAGATTCGTCAGATTATGCTCTCCCCGCGGGAGTTGGATTCGGCCAGTTTGCCGAACCGAAACTGGATTAACGAACGGCTCACGTTCACGCACGGGTATGGCGTAGCGGCCGGACCGGTGAATCAGGTCACCCCGGAAGGGTTGCCGGTGTTGTTCGTTAAGGATTTGCCGCCAAAATCGGATGTGAAAGCGCTCGAAATTTCACGCCCGGAGATTTATTTCGGCGAACTTTCAAACGACTACGTTATTACGAAAACCAAATCTCTTGAGTTCGATTATCCGAAAGGCGAAGAGAATGTCTATGCGACATACGCCGGGAAGGGAGGGGTGGAGATGAATTCGTTCCTCAAGCGCGCCTTTTACGCGGTGAAATTCCAATCGCTTAAGTTGTTTTTGTCCAACGACATAACCGGCGAGAGCCGCATTCTGTATCATCGCACTGTCGCGGAGAGAATCGCCAAAATCGCGCCGTTTGTAACCCTTGACAGGGACCCCTACATCGTCATTGCCGACGGCAAGGTGTATTGGATTGCCGATGCGTATACCACGAGCGATCGGTACCCCTATTCCGAACCCATGCGGGTAAACGGCAGGAACATAAATTACATCAGAAATTCGGTAAAAGCGGTGGTGGACGCGTATGACGGCAGCGTCGTCTTCTATCAGGCGGATACGGATGACCCGATTTTAAAGACGTACGCCGCTATTTTCCCGGGGGTTTTCCGCCCGATGTCGGAAATTCCGCAGAGCCTTGTTCCTCATCTGCGCTATCCGGAAGATATCTTTACCCTGCAGACCGCCGCGTATTCGGTGTACCACATGGATGACCCGCAGATTTTCTACAACAAAGAAGACCAGTGGGAGATTCCCGCCATTACGTCGGACCTTTCCGCCGGAGCTTTGGCGCGGACGGGAGGAGAAGGAGCGATTCCGGCAATGCAGCCGCGGCATATTATTATGAAACTGCCGGGAGAGAAAAGTGAGGAATATGTTCTGATGCTGCCGTTCACCCCCCGCGCAAAGGACAACTTGTCCGCATGGATGGTCGCCCGTAACGACGGGGAAAGTTACGGCAAATTACTGGCCTATCGTTTTCCCAAGGACAAGCTTGTGTTCGGGCCAAAACAGATTATAGGCAGAATCAATCAGGACTCGGAAATCAGCCAGCAAATCTCGCTTTGGAGCCAGGGCGGGTCGCAGGTAATCCAAGGCCCGCTATTGGTTATTCCGATTAATGAATCGCTCTTGTATGTGCGCCCGCTCTATCTCAAGGCTGAGGCCGGAAAAATTCCCGAGTTAAAACGGGTGGTGGTGGCGTATGAAAATAAAATCGCCATGGAAGCAACGCTGGAAGAAGGGCTGGCGAAAATCTTCGGCAGTGGAACCGCGGGAAAGTCCCGGGGAGGCGCAGTAGTAATGTCAGCGGCGACTCCGGCCAAAAACGAGGAGGAGCGCATACGAAGGGCGGCGACTGCGTATGAAGAGGCGCTCCGTGCGCAAAGGGACGGCGATTGGGCGCGCTACGGCGAGGCGATAAGGCGGCTGGGGGATATCCTTAGGCAATAAAGAGTTGCCAATCCGTTCAAGTCTTACCAATCATAGACTGTAGTATGCCCCTTAGCTTTTTATCGAAAAGAATTTTGTGGTGGCCGTGTACGTTAATCTGGATATTGGTCGCTCCTTCTAGTTTGCAACTTGCTTCCGGCCAGATGTGATTGTCGGAAGCTCCGTAGATAGAAACTATCATGCAATTGACTTCTTTTTCGCTCCGTAAATCCTTAATAAGCTTATTCGCAGGTGCAAATTCCAGGAGGAGAAGACGTTTGGCTATCGCACGAGGAATTAGTTTAACGATACGGCTGCCGCCGAATGGGGTGGCGATGGCAAAGAGCTTTTTTATCCTTCCGTCTTTATTGTGAAACGCCAGAAGATATTTCCCGATTAGGCCGCCCTTGCTGTGGGCAACAAGAATAACATTGCGCAAATTTTTCTCGTCAATAAGTTCGCGGATTAATTTGGCGGTATGATGAATCCCTTTTGTGTTGTACCCGAGGTGTTCCAGTATGTATATCGGGTGCCCCTTGAGCGAAAGCGGGTCGGCAATGGCCTTAAGGAAATGCCATTTCTCGTATATTCCCGGTATCAGGATAACCGGCGCTTTTTCCGTGTTCACGTAACCAAGGTAATGAGTGGGAGGTTTCACAAAAAATGCGTAACTATGTGCGCGAAAGGCGTGAAGGTAGTCGATGAGCCAATTTTTGATTCTTCGCGCCATTGGTTATTTTGGTGATATGGTGAACTGTCCGGTTTCAACTTCTGTCAAAAACTTCCGAATGGTTTCGACATATTTTTGCTGCTCACTCCAAACCGGGAGGTGCGCGCTGTCTTCAAAAATAGTGAGTCGAGCATCCGGTATCAGGCTTCTGAAATATTCGCAAGTTTGAGGCGTTGCTTCGTCGTACCGGCCACAAAGTAAAAGGACGGGAACCAGTATTTCCGAAAGTCGGGAAGTAGGGTCAAAATCTCGTAGAGTTCCCGCTATTCGGAATTCTTTCGGTCCCCACATGTAGTTATATAAGTCTTGGTTCATTTTTTTATCCGCCCGCGCACATGGTTCCGGGGATGGATTAAATCTATTCACGAATCGAGCATAATATTCTTTGGTAATTAGTGGGAAACGTAACCAAAATAGATATCGAGGAAATGTTTGAATATAT
>CAZYEL010000001.1:0-84213 GCA_964646415.1 uncultured Candidatus Saccharibacteria bacterium | reverse complement strand
CACATTTGCAACGACCGATGAGAGAAAAACCAACACGAAAGTTCCCTTAACCCCAAACCAACGAAGCCGTCATGGCTTCTCCGTTACCATCTCACACGAGATAGAACGGTTGGTATAAAAAACAGCATTGTCAAATAACGTGATAAATATAGCATACTTTATGCCATTCTGTCAATTGCGCTGGGAACCCTTGCAAAATAAGGAGGAAGTCGGACTTTGTTAGTAAAAACTCGTGCATCAATGGGGAGAAATCGGACTTCTCGGAAGAAGTCCGATTTCTTAAGATTGAGTTTCAAAACCGGAATTCTTCTCCTTCCGCAGTGAGCGTAACCGTTCCGCCCCGCGCAATCTCGCCCTTCAGAATTTTCTTCGAGAGCGCCGCGCGGATTTTCTCTTCAAGCACCCGCCGGAGGGGGCGCGCGCCGAATGCGGGTTCGTACCCGAGCTTCACCAAGAGCGCGATGGCGCCCTCGTCCGCAACAAGCTCAATCCCCTGCTCTGCGAGCGTCTTTCCCAACTCTTTTACCTGAAGCGCGGCAATCTTTCGCAAGTCTTCCGGCGAGAGGTTCTTGAAAACCACAATCCTCGAGAATCGGTTCACAAGTTCCGGCTTAAACACATCGGTGAGGCGGCTCTTTAAATATTCCGCAACCTCACCCATCGGCTTCCCCTGCCGCAACGAGTCGTTGATGATGTCCGAATGCGCGTTTGAGGTCGCGATGAGAATCGTGTTTTCGAAGCTCACCACGCGCCCCATGCTGTCCGTGAGCCGCCCGTCGTCGAATACTTGGAGAAAAAGGTTCAAAATATCCGCATGCGCTTTCTCGAATTCATCGAGAAGCACCACGCAATACGGCCGCTCGCGCACCGCGCGGGTCAAGGCCCCGTCCACCGTGCCGTCCGTTGCCCCGATGAACCGCTTGATGCTCCCCGTGTCCTGGTACTCCGTCATATCGAACCGCACCATCGCGCTCTCCGCGCCGAAGTGTACCCTCGCAAGCGTCTTCGCAAGCTCCGTTTTCCCCACGCCCGTGGGTCCCACAAAAAGGAAGTTTGCGATGGGGCCGCCCTTCCTCGCAAGCCCGCTCCGGTACTCGCGCAGGGCATCCGCAACGGCCTTGACCGCTTCTTCCTGGTCAATCATGCGTTCATGGATAATCTCTTCAAGGCGAAGGAGCTGCTCCGCCTCCTCGCCCGTCGCTTCGTGCACGGGGACGTTCACCCGCGCCTCGAGCGCACGCACGACGTCCTCCCGCCGAAGCACCCGGTCGCCGCGGCGCGAGGCCTCTGCAAGCGCGCTCTTCAAAAGTTCCTCCGCGCTCGCGGGCAGAAACTTTTCCCGCAAATACTTCTTCGCGAGCGTTACCGCGCCCCGCAACGCACCGAGCGTTACGCGCGTATGGAACTGCCGCTCCAAAATCACTCCGTCGTAGACGAGCACGGTAACCGCCTCTTCTTCCGAAATTTCCTGCACGCGAATCACCTCAAACGCTCCCGCGAGGTCGCTCCGCGGCTCGATTGACACGGCGTACTCGCGCGGATACGTGGTGCCTATGACAGGGAACGCGTTATCCATAAGTACCGGCGTGAGCGCATCGGCGACGGAAAGATATGCGGCGCTCGAGGTTTTCACAAGATTATGAACGTCGGGGATATAGAGAATAATGTTCCCCGCTTCCACAATTTCCTCCACAATCCGCTGCAGGCGCGCATGGAGTTCTTCAGGCGGCGCCCCCGCGACAAGCTGGCTCAAATCCAGCCCCACAAGCCGCTTGTCGAAAAGCGCCGGCGGAATCTCGTCCTTCGTGAGAAGCCAGGCAAAATGCGCCACAAGCGTTTCCTTCCCCACGCCCGCATCGCCCACAAGAAGCGCGTTCGGATTCATCGGCCGCGCGAGCACATCAATCAGCCGCTGCATTTCGGCGGCGTGCCCCACAAGAAAACCCGCCGCCCCCGCGCGCGCAAGGTCGGTAAAATCCGTCCCGTACCGGTCGAGCGTGGGCGTGGGCCGCGCCGTCCATGCGCGATTCATCACGCGGTGGCGAAGCCCGCGCCGCATCACCCGCGCGAAATTTCCCAGAGACTCCGGGGGGGCGAGACGCGACACCTTCCGCACAAGTTCGCTAAAAAGTATCGCGCCGTTCACTTCCGAAGCGCCGAGCGAAAAGATACTGAAAAGGCGGGCCACCGACTGGTCGGGAAGATTGGCAAATGCCGCAAAGAGGTCCGTAGGCTCCACAAATTCGTGGTGCGCGGCGACCGCCCTGGCAAACGCGAGAGAGAGAAGCGCGTCAAGCTTCCGCATGCGCTCCTCCCGCGAATCCCGGGTCTCGCCCGGACGAAGAAGCGTATCAAGCCGTGCGCGAAATTCTTCCGTATTCACTTCGAGCCGCTCGAAACCGAGCGCCACTTCGGCCACTCCCATCAGCTCACGGAGCATCTCCAGATATATGTCCGTACGCTTAATACCGCTCCGCTCGAATGCCCGCTCAATCACCGCGAATGAGCGCGACGAAACGCATACTCCGATGTTTAATGTGCCACGCTTCGGGAGCCCGGAGATGGGATAATCCCCCTCGCCTGCGTGCCGCGCCCGGTCCAAAAGAAAAAGAAGGAGGAGGAGTCCTGCGGCACGCAGCGGAAAAATATCAGAGGAGAACGTGAGCGTTGCCGCAGTAACTGCAAGAAAAAGCAGGGTGATATAAGAAGCAACGCGCACAAGAAGCCGTCCCACGCCCGTCATGCGCAGGCGCGGGTCGTCGAAGCAAAGCGCTACCGAACTAAAGTCCCTTGATTGCATAGAAAAGAAGAGCGGCGGGAACGGCGTACCATGCCGCAAAAATGAGCGCGTACACCGCGGTAATAACCACATAACACACCGCCCCGATGAGCGTGCGCGCGGAGCGGAACACAAGCCCCAACGCCCTGCCGACCACGCTGTAATCCTGGTACAACGGCTCAAAAAAATGGCGGAGCGTCACCCGGAATGCGATGCGGCTGTCCGCCAGCTCAAGCGTCGAAAGAAAATTGTGGAAGAGCGCGCGGGAAGCGTCCACATACCAATGACGGAAAAAGTCCGTAAGGCGGAACACCGCGCGGTGAAGGATATAGATAAACGCGAAATGCATCCCGTTAGAGACAGGTTCCGCTTACGGAACCGTAAAAAGACGGCTTGTTTTGCAGTCGCTGTTTCTTGCACCATACTACGGAGTCCATCCTAAACATAATCATGTTGTCTCTAACGGGATGCATACCCCTATTCTACTCCGATTTCCAATGTGAGGAAGTCGGATTTCCTGCTCGCCTTGCCGGAGCCTTCGGCGTAGCGCAGGCGGGAAGTCCGACTTCCTAAGATTAATGCTCAAAACAAGCTTTTCTGCGGAGGCGCGCTTTCCTTGCGGGGCAAAGGCGCCTGTACTTCCTGGGAAGCCACCGTCCCTGCAATAATCTGCGGCAGTTTCGTGAATCCCTCCCGGAACTGCTGCATCACTCCCGTCGCGCGGAGCGCGGCTGCAGGGTGGAACATAGGCACCACAAGTCGCCCCTCAATGCGGAACGGCTTCCCTTGGTCGCGCGTGATTTTCGCTTCGGGCAAAAAATAGTTCATCGAAAACCGCCCAAGCGGCACGATAATTTTTGGGCTGATAATCGCAATCTGGCGAGTAAGGTACGGCGTATACGCGGCAAGCTCTTCCGGCAACGGGTCGCGATTCTCGGGCGGGCGGCGCTTCACGATATTCGTGATGTACACATCCGCCTCCTTCCAGCCGATGCCACGGATACATGTACGGAGGAGTTGTCCCCCGCGCCCCACGAAGGGACGCTTTTGGACATCTTCATTCTGTCCTGGTGCCTCGCCGATGAAAAGCACGTCGCAGTCCGGATTCCCCTCGCCGAAGACAAGATTTGTCTGGAGGGGAAGCGAGGTGTCCGCCTCCATTTCGGCTTTGAGAGCCTCCAACGCGGTGCGCTTGTCCATGGTATTGCTATATAGTTATACATTCTAACTAACCCTGCTTGTTCTCCCAAAACTTTCTTACTGTCTTAAAGTGATCAATACGTTCGCTAATTTTGCCGATCTCTTTCGGATAAAATTCAAGCATGGTATCGCACAGCTCCAACATCCACTTTTTTCTGCTGTTCTTTGACACTATCTTCACCACATTTGCGTTTGCGATTTGAACTTGACCCCAACCAAGCGCACCAATGGTTAGGCACTCCCAATCAAAAAACTCAATCGGAGCAAAAGTTACTTTGGCTATTTCTGCCCGCGTACCGTTGGTTTTATAATCGATTTTCAAAAGCGTAAAATAGTTTACATCCTCCTCGTAAAAACGAGATAGTCTTTCAACGGATGTCAGGTTTGGCATATTGAATTTTGTATCGAGTCGGCGTGTTTTTACATCAACGACATAATAGAAGCCGTCTTTATCTGTAAAAGCCAAATCTGCCATAGCTCGCCGCGCAAAAGATGACGAATATTCGCCAACGAGGTCGCCGAGAATGGTTTTGAAATTTTCAGCAATGACGTTCTCAATCGCATCGCCAACGGCACGCGGGCTATTTATTGTCCGTGCGGAAAGAAAATCAGTTTGCTCATTCAAAAACTTTTTGAGTCTTTTCTCAATTTCCTCTCTGTGTGGACTGCCGTAAAAGATTTGACTCTTTTTCATATAAGCTTGCTGCTAAATAAATTTTCCGATAACTCAACTTTGTGTTTCTTCCCATTCCCATTAATCTGTCCGCTGAGCGTATTTCTTTCCCAAAAAACCCCATCAGAATAACCCTGCACTGTTTTTTCCTGTCGCGCATTTTCCAGCCGTTTCTCTGCTAGACAACAGTATAATTCATCAATATCTATACCAACATATCTACGCCCTAATTTTTGCGCGACAACGGAGGTTGTCCCCGAACCCAAAAAAGGATCGAAAACAACATCATTTGGCTTTGAACTTGCTAAAATAACTTTAGCAACAAGTTTTTCTGGTTTTTGGGTTGGGTGGTCAGTATTTTCTGGCATAGACCAAAATGGAATTGTAATATCAGTCCAAACATTTGATGGGTGGGTAATTCTATATTTTCCATCACCACTGTCTTCCCAATCTTTCGGTTTTCCGTCCTCGTCTTTGTAGGGAGCAACAACTTTGCGCTTCATTTTTACGGCCTCAACATCAAAGTGGTAATCGTCCGATAATGTGCAAAACCAAATATCTTCAGAGCAATTTTTCCAATTTGATTTTGCGCCACGCCCTTTTTCTCGCTCAAAAGTAATACGATTTTGAATTTGAAAATACTTTTTCGCAACATTAAAAATTGCTCCGGACGATTTCCAATCGCCACAAATATAAACCGAAGCGCTCGGTTTCAAAAGACGAATGATTTTTTGAACCCAAGAGTCCAGCCACTCCTCATACCTTTCAGACTCCATAGCTTTGAATGAAGTGAGGTTGAATGTCTTGTTGAGATTATATGGGGGATCTACGAAAACAAGGTCAACAAAATTATTCGGCAAGTGTTCTAACGCCTCAAAAACATCTTGATGAATTGTCTTATTCTCGATTTCGCCTAAAGATACTGGTTTGTCTAACTTAATCAAACGCTTTTTTAATCGCGAAATATCCTCATCATTTAGAGTTATGGTGCGATTTCGTGGCGCCCTTTGCTTGTATGATGCCTCTTGCATAATCGTCTGTCCCACTTAACTCCCCGTGGATAACTATAAGTCTACTCCTTTGTGCGCCCGCGAGGAATTGAACCTCGATATCATCCTTCGGAGGGATGCATTCTATCCGTTGAACTACGGGCGCAGCTCAAAGCCTACTGTACTACAAAGTAATAGACTTCGTAAACCACTGCGGCGGCGAGGATAATATAAAGCATCATAAAAAGCGCCTTTGTTGTCCCTTTTGGCTTTAACAACTTTTTCCCCACCGCGATGATACAAAGATACTGGAACGCGAGAAACACGCCGCCCACGAAGCTCGCCATCCGCACAAAGTCCGAGAGTCCTGCGGCGAAGAGGAGGAGCGGTACGAGCGCCACGAACCCGAGCGCCACGCCCTCCTTCCACCCTCTGTCCATAAGCGCGTGCGCCGCCTCGCGCCCCACGGGCACATAAGAAGTCCAAATCGCGAAGAGCCCGAGCACGCCCAAAAGCCCAAGCCACAGCGGCGCGGAAAATCCGGAGACGGTATCGGGAGTAATCGGCACCGGCGAGCCGAGTACGCCGAGTACGAAAAGGGCATAGAGAGCCGCGGAAATCGCGGTTCCTGCGGCAAGCGCGGCAAGTGAATGCCGGACTTCGTTCTGCTGAAGGCGGGCTTCTTTCCCCTTTACGCGGGAGTTCAATTCATAGACCGGCTCCACCGCGGTCCATCCCGCAAGCGAGAAGAGAATGATGCCAAAGGGAAACAGAAAACGCGCGGTATCCGCCACGGGGACACGCGCGAATCCCTGCCCGATGTCGCTCGCCGCAAAGAGCCCCAAAATAAGCGCTCCCATTGCGAGGGCGCCGAGCGCCTCCCCCCAAGCGAAACGGCGTAACCCGAAAAAGAGGGGCAATGATGCAATAATCCAAAAAAGAAGCGCTCCGGCTGCCCCTCCCAGCGCAGGCATAAGAAGTTTCAGGAATGTTTCGCCAAGGATAAGATACACGAGCAGCGTGAGGAGTTGCCCCACCACCACCGCAAGAAACGCGACCACTCCCTGCGCGGGGCCGAGCGCCTCCCACACAAGCGCCGCGAGCCTTTTCCGCTCGCCCACCTTCTTTAATACAAGAAAATATACCGCATGGATAAATGACAGAATAATTCCAAACGCGATTAAATAAAAAATGCTGGGGGCCCACCCCGATACGGAAAAGACATGCGGGAGCGCAAACATACCCGCGCCCACCGTCGTCGCCACCACTACTGCAACCTGTGATAAAAATATCTTATAACCCATGGAGTAGTCGCGAATAACGCAAATCTGGATTCAATAACGCGAATCCTGCCTTGGGAGTAAGTCGAATCATTCGCGATATTTGCCTACAATTCGCGTTATTGGCGATTACTCCTCGAACACCTCATCTCCCTCCCGCACCTTCTTCTTCACCTTAATCCCCACCTCTTGCCCCTTCTTCGCGGCGGCAATGGGCTTGTGGTCATACTGCATGGACTTCGCCACTTCTGCAAAATCGGTGGTAGCTCCTTTATATTGAAGCTTCACTCCCGGCTTCACCGCTTTCTTGAACTTCACAATCGCCACTGAGATGTGCCCGTAGAAGTGCGTTACCTCACCGATGGGTTTTGCCACCACAACCTTCTTCGGGGAAGCTTTTTTAACTTTTTTTACTGTTTTCTTTGGCATGTTGCTTGGTTTCTCCGACCTTTATCGTTCCATTCCAAACTTTCCGACTTAAACTTCCCGTGTTTCTTGTCGCTTGTCCCTATTCACGCTATCTCCCTTTCTTCCTCCTCAATCAACTCCACCACCTTGTCGAGCAACTTCGCGGGGTCCGACTCAAACACCGATTTCCCGTACCCGCGGTGCGCCTTGTCCAAAAAATCGTGGAGCATGTCCGCCGTGCCTCCCGTGCCGGTGAGCACGCCCTGCGGTTTTTCATCTTCGAACGCGTCGGTGAATTCGTTCATCGTCCCGATGCGACCGCAGACGGTAATGACCGCATCCGCCGAGCGCGTGAGCAATAAGTTTCTTCCGGAATAACCGAATCCCGTGTAAATAATGAAGTCATGATAATCGGTGGGGAGGCGGTACGTCTTCACGTGATGGATTTTTGAAGACGCGGGAGAAATGCCGATTACCGTGCCTCCCGCCTCCTTCGCTCCCTTGGCCGCCCAATAGGGAGTTCCCGTGGTCGCACCCGTCACCACAATCATCCCCCGCTCGGCGATAAGCCGCCCTAAAAGCTCCGTTTTCTCAAGCGCGTCCGGCGAACACATTCCCGTTTCCGCCGCACCGGAGATGCAGATTTTATACTTCAGTCCGTTCCCGCGCGGATGATTGTTACCGTTGGAGTTCTTTTTAATTGCCATGAGGAGATTATACCTTATTTCTTGAATTTCCCGTGCGCGGTGATACTTATCCGTATGACCGTGGCGACACTCAAAAAGCAAATTCTGCGCATCGAAAACGCCCTGCGGGCCGTGAAACGCCGCACATTCGCGGACGAACCGAATTTCGCCGTCGACGAGAAAAGCTGGAATGCCGTGCGCCGAGACGCCAAACGGGCGCGGGCGGAGGCCTATCAGCGCACCTATGGCGGGAAACACGAACTCATCGCCTCATTGCGACAAACAAAATAGAGGCGCAATACACCACTACAAATAACAAAGCCACCTCCTTGAAGTGGCTTTATTTTGATTGTGGACGATTCTCCGCAAAAGAATCGTCCGGTTGAAAGTGAACCCATTGCGGCGGGTTACAGTTCGATGTATTGGTCCTCCAGCAAGCCAGAGAGCCACTCTTCGAACCTGTCGTTGTTCTCGCTCTGCCCGCAGTGCCCGTGCGAAAACAACACACCCTCCCATCGGGAAATATCAACCGATGGGTGAAAAAGGAAGAGGCCATCACGGTTCCCCTCCCCCAGCTCCTCATGTGAGCCGTAATAGGATGAGAAGAAAAGGAATTCCCTCCATCCATGCGCGACCACGGAATTGATGAACTGCTGTCGTTCATCATCCCTCTGTCGCTCCAGCTCCGCGATGCGCGTTTCAAATTCTTCTTGCTTTTTTTGAAACGCGGTGAGTGCCACTTTTGGAGAGGTGGAGGCTTCCTCTTTGATGTTGTTGGTATTCATAGTGCTCTGCCACCGAATCGTTCGGAAACAAAACACTATAAACACCGTTTTACAAAGAACTAATCTCTATGAGTCCACTTCGCTCTGGCGAAACGGACTCAATTGAGGGAGGATTTTGCAATCCTCCAAGTTTTTGCGATTGTTTTTTGGGAAATCGCCCTTCCCAGCGCTGCACGCCACACTCACCATGTGCTCACGGTGACATTCATACTCTTTTGAAACAAAGGTTGGAGTAATCCTTTGGCGGTCTTTCCCTGCGGTCAGTTCTTGGCGCGTTTCGCAATCCAAGAGGCAACCAGTCCGATGGCTATAAGCCCGAACCAGTACGCCTGATGACGGTTGAACGCGTCCATGAACGCCTGGTCAATGGGGAATACAAACGTGAACACCAGCCACAGAAACCCGGTGCCCAACGCGATTGCATACACCCACTGCGCAAGCTTCAGATACGCCGCTCTCATTTTCACCTCCTTTCGTTTTGGTTGAAATTAAAGAACAAAACTCTATGAATCCGCGAGAATCTTTCGCTCTCGGACTCAATTGAGTGGGGAATCTTTTATAAAATTCCCCGAAATTTTTGCGATTGTGACGGAATCGCCCTCCGCGCTTTCTGCCAGCGAAGCCCACCATTTACGACGGTGGCAACATTTTCAGCCTTTTGAGGGGCGACTATCACACTCTTCTGTTACGAAAGTTAGAGTGATCTGTCGGATGTCTTTCCATCAGTCAGTCGAAGTAGGCCGCGACCATCCGCGCTATCGCACGAACAGTCTTACGTCCCACTCCTCTGCGTTTTGACAACACAGGGAACAGGGCTCTTTCGACCTGCTCTGACAGTTGGAGAGTTCCCGGCTCTTCGACCCAACCATACTCCTCTCGAAGTAGGTTGACTCCTGTCTTCCCCATACCGCGACACTTGAGAAGTGCCGCATCGGAAAGATAAGGAATCTGCTCGGGCTTAATACCGTAGACCTCCAACCTTTTCAGGTACCCTCCTATTGTCACAATAGAAAGTCCTCCTCCCGCTTTTTTCACTGAAGCGGCGAATCGGTGACCAGCCTACTCCGTCAAACAGCTCACGCTTTATTTCCGGCGGTGAGCGCCACCTTGCAACACCCTTATACTCCCCAGCGGACCATTTCCCGAATTTCATAGAGTTGTTGCTCCAATTCAATTCGGTGCCGGTGTACCCGGCATTCCTCCGCGAGGACCTCTCCCACCACTTCGACCGGCTGCCGCACATTTACTTCCCCGTCCCATTCTGCGTGCGGTTCCACTCCCTCGGCGGTCTTTTCCTCGCCAAGGAAAGGAGGTCCGCGTATGAAACGGAGCACCCATGGCGGGGATGATTAAGCTACCCGCCGAATAGGGAGACTCTGATGAGACTAACGAGCTCCGGGGTCTCTCTAAAATCACGGCTCGGCGGGTCACCAAGACTTGCCGAGCCTATTTTTCTGCCGAGTCAATAATATAGTTGATCAAACTTTTCAGGGTTTCCGCAATATCTCGGCTTCGAATGTAAAGTGAAGAAATGCTCTTTTTCAAAGAATTGACCAGTACTTCGTCTCCATAAATATCAATGTCGCAAAAGATGGGGTATTTACTCTCGTCTATCCTCGCTCGTTCGCAGGTAGGGTCTTCTGGAAGGTTTCCTTTCAAATAGGTGTATACTGAGCGACTTTTCGTTCCTGCCGCAATGCTCTTGCCCCTCAACCGTTTTCTCTCTTCCGGAGTAAAAAACTCATCGTCTAGATCACGAGAGTATACGCCGTATTTGAGACCCTCCCTTCTCCCTTCAGAATACTTCCTCTCGGACGAAGAAATTACTCCCTCTCTCTCCCTTCGTAATACTTCACCACCGGTTTTGTACCACTTTCTTTTTGGATGCTCTTGAACTGCGGCACAATATCTTCCAGAAGTTTGGCTTTTTCTTCGAGCACAATCCGTTGGCGGGCAATAAAAGTTTCGAGCCGTTCGGGGGGAGCGGCTTGGTAGCGGGTTTTTTTATTTACCTTCGTTTCGTTCACTAATCCTTTCTTTTGGAGGGACTCGAGCACTACGTACGCCGTCGCCCGTTTCATATTAAGCTTTCTCGAGAGTTCGAGGGGAGAGGAGTAATCCGCCTGAAGAAGCGCGATGTAGATCGTCGCTTCCTTATCGCTCAAGCCGATGTCCTGAAGATATTTCTCCAACATAAACTTATACTAACACAACCGAACAGCTTTAAGTGAACTCAATCAAGCTCAAAACTCTCTCCTTTCTTCGGCACCACCGCATTCACCGCGAGTTCATCGCGGATTCACTTCTTTTCCAAATATCGCAATACGGCGCGGCCATAGTCGCGGTAGCGTTTCGCGAAGGTTTTGAGCGAGCGGTACAGTATTTCGGGGTCAATCTCGTCATACTCATGCACTAATCTATTGCGCAAACCGGCGGAAGGCGCGAGCGCCTTTGCTTCTTTCTCCGAGAACACGCGCGCCCTGCCGAGCATAATGAACGAATCGTAGTTTTTCTCCGGAGGAGGGAGATTTAATGCGAGTACTATATGCGTATTGATGTCCACCGCCGCGTCCACGATAAGCTGGAAATCGCGTTCGGCGGCGCGCATGTCTTTATAACTGCCGTTAAATTCCTTGTACGACAACTTCAAAATCGGCGCGAGCTCGCCGAGATAACGGCTTATCTCCTCCAGCTTCTTTTCAACAAATTTCTTTTCAAGCATAGACCCGTTGAAGGTATTGGCGCCGCAGTTCAAAAAACTTTTCGCTGTCGTAATACATCTTGACCGCACGCACGCGGAACCGCATGAAACCCTCTTCCGCACCAAAGAGAAGCTTGCCGTCGCGGGCGATGTGATATGCAAGGAGAGGCGCAATCCCCCGATGCATGAAGACAGCGTCGAGCTTATCCGCGGGATCGCCGAGAAAGTCGGCGGCCGTCGCAGTAATCTCGCATTGCTTTTCAAGACTGGCGAGTATGCCTTCCCGCGCCACGTCGGCGAGGAATACCGCCACGTCAATATCCTCCGGCTTCTTCGCTCCTGTCGCTGCGGAACCGAAGAGCACCAGCATAGACACTCCGAGTTTATGGAGCTTTCCGGCTATTCTTTTTCTTTTTTGTGCAATCGTGCGCGCGGTCATATACACACCCTATCATGAGAACATCGTAGCCGCTACCTCGCGCCTACTCAAGCTCAAAGGACTCTCCCTTCTTCGGCACCACCGCGGTAATTGCAAGCTCGTCGCGGATTTTCTGCGCCAGCACTTCGCTCGCACGGTCTTCTCCCTGCACCACAAACACTTTCTTCAAAGTGCGCCGCAACGGCCGGAGCCAGTCCAGAAGCTGGGGCTGGTCGGCGTGCGCCGAGTACCCCGCAATTTGAATCTTCCGCGCCCGCACGGGAACCTCCTCGCCGAAAATCTTCACCGTCTCCGCCCCGTCCAGAATCTGGCGCCCGAGTGAGCCGTGCGTCTGGTATCCCACAAAGAGAATGGCGCTCTTCGGGTCGGGCAGATACCGCCGCTCGTGGTGCACGATGCGCCCGCCGTGGGACATTCCCGACCCCGCGATGATGATTTTTGGCGAGGGCACATCGTTTATTTCCTTTGACTGCTCGGTCGTGAGCGTGAGCCGGAGTCCCGGGAAGTTCAGGAAGTCGTCACCCGAGCGCACAAGGCGCTGCATATCGTGGTTGTAGTAACTCTCATACTTCCGGTAGACCTCGGTGAGCTTTATCGCGAGCGGGCTGTCTAAAAACACCGGGACTTTCGGTATGCGCCCTTGCTCAAAAAGCTCATGGAGATGGAACAACAGCTCCTGCGTACGTTCCAGTGCGAATGCGGGAATCATAAGCGTGCCGCCCGAGGCAACCGTCTCCTCCGCCGCATCTTCAAGCATCTCCCGCCGCGAGCCCACGTTCTCGTGCGCGCGGTCGCCGTACGTGGACTCAATCACGCAGTAATCCGCCGCCTCCAACTTCTCCGTTGCGCGGATGATGGGCGGCGGGCTGTTTCCGAGGTCTCCCGAGAACAATACAGTCTTCCCCTCCGCCTCCACGCGGACGATTGCAGAACCAAGCACGTGCCCTGCATCGAAAAAGGTCGCGCGCACATCGCTTGCCCCGTGTCCCGCCGCGACGGGATTTACGGGGCCGCACTCCACCGCCTGATGATACGGCACGCCCTGCCACTGTTCCATCGCTCTCTCCACGTCTTCGGTGAAGTATAGCGGCGGCTTTTTCTCGCGCACCGCCTCTTTCATAAGAATATTCTCGGAGTCGAGGAGAAGAAACTCCGCAAAGTCGCGCGTAGGAGAAGTGGAGTGGATGAGGCCCTTAAAGCCGTCTTTCACCAACTTCGGAATAAGCCCGATGTGGTCGATATGGGCGTGGGTAATAAATACGTCCGTTATCTCCCGCGGGTTATACGGGAACGGCTCGAAATTCGCCCGCTCGGCGTAATGCCCTTCTTGATGAAGCCCGCAGTCAACGAGTATTCTCGTTGACCCTGAGCTTGTCGAAGGGTCACCTATTTCGAGCAAATAATTCGCCCCCGTGACTGAACCCGCGCCGCCGTGGAAAGTTAACTTCATGAGAGTAGTCGCGAATAACGCAAATTTGATTCAATAACGCGAATCCTTTTTACTGTATCGTATCCATTCGCGTTATTTGCGGCGATTCGCGTTATTGGCGATTACTCCTAACTCCTCCCGCACCACAAGCCGGTCGTCCCAGAGCGCGCACTCACCTTTTATGATTATAGACTGTTCCGCCCCTTTCCCGGTAATACACACTATATCGCCCTTCTCGGCGAGCGAGAGCGCCTTGCGGATGCCCTCCCTCCGGTCTTCTATGGCAAACACATTCCTCCCGCGCACTTTCCCCGCCGCCTCGGCCGCCTCCACAATATTTTCGATAATTTCTCCCGGGTCGTCGTCGTACGGGTCAACGTTCGTCACTACCACGTAGTCCGCAAGGCGCCCCGCGCACTCGCCCATCAAAGGACGCTTCGCTTTGTCGCGCCCCCCGCCCTCGGCGCCGAGAAGCACAATTACTCGCCTGCCTTTTTTCACAAGCCGCCGCGCGGTAGTAAGCGCCGCTTCCATACTCACTCCTTCGTGCGCGTAATCCACAATCACGCCGAAGGATTGTTCTTCGTCAATCGTCTCCATGCGCCCGGGGATGGTGTGGAGCGAGGAAAGCCCTTGTGCAATCGTCGCGGGAGAAATATCAAGCATCTCCCCGATTGCGATTGCGGGAAGCGCGTTCCGCACGTTAAACTCTCCCAGCGTGTGCAACGCATAATGCGTGCCCTTCACACGGAAGGTAGCCCCGTGCAACCCCGGCGCGATATCTTCGGCGACATAATCCGCTCCGCGCCCGATGCCGAATGTCGCCACGTGCTCCACGGGAAAACGGAGAAAAAAATCCCGGTGTTCGGAGTCGTTGTTCAAAAGCGCTATTCTTGGCACCTCTTCCCCCTCCACGCGTTTCTGGGGATGCTTCATAAGCGAAGCAAAAAGTTTTCCCTTCGCGGCGCGATACGCTTCAAGGCTGCCGTGCGAATCGATGTGTTCCGGAGAAAGATTGGTGAGCACCGCGAAATCGTACCAGATACCCGAGTGCCGCCACTGGGCGAGCCCTTCGGAGGTCGTCTCAATCACGCAATACGTGCAGCCCTCGTCCGCCATTTCGCGGAGAAAACGCTGCAGCGTGAAAGGAGCAGGCATGGTCATGTGGTAAGGATTGAGCATCTGCCGGTCGTGAATCCTGATGATTGCCGTACTCAAAAGGCCCGTCCGCTTCCCTGCCGCCTCAAGCACCGCCCAAATGAAATTCGCCGCGGTTGTTTTCCCTTTCGTGCCTGTAACGCCAATAACCACCATCTGCCGGGAAGGGAACCCGTACCACATCGCCGCCGCCCGCGCCTGCGCGTAGTGGTAAAGGGAAAGGAGCCAGCGAGGGAGAAACTTTCTAATAAATGCTTTCATCGCCATAGTGACTGGAAATATTTTCGTGTTACATAGGCATAATACCAAAATCTATTTCCCGCAAAATCGAAGAATGGACTGTGTGAAAGAAGCGTGCCCCCGAATTTGCGCTTGAAGTTTGAGAGCCCCTCCCAATTCCCGCGCACATCACGCGCCTGCCTGCCGGCAGGCAGGCCACTCGAAACACCCCCGAAGTTGTACCGTGTCGCGCCCCGGGATTTTGCTTCGCGGATTGCCATCCACTGGGCGGCGTACGAGCCGAAAAGTTCCCTCTGCGCCGAACTCGAGCCGCCGAAGACAAAATGCGCCTGTCCTCCATAAAGCACGATAAAATGCGCCGCGAGAAGCGCCGCCTCGTGGCGCGCGAAAATGAGAAACGCATTCCCCGCTTCTGCGGAAACCCTGAACGCCGCTTCGTAGTAACGCCTGGAGTGAAGAAAAAATCCGTCGCGCGCGGCGGTTTCCTCCATTAGTTTGTAGAACTCATCGAAGTGCTCCGTAAGAAGCGGAGCACCCACCGTTTCGGTGCGCACGCCGCGGCGCTCCGCCGCACGGATGCTGTAGCGCGTGTTGTGGTGCATTCCGCGGAAAAGCTCCTCTTCGGATTGCGCCAGGTTCAGCACCCACTCCGCGCGCGGCTGCGCCGACGACGCATGGTATGTTGCGCGCGGCGCACGCCGGAACATGCCCTCTGCGCTTCGCAAGGAATCGCCCTGAAGCGGCGGGGAAAAGTCGAAACGCACGAACGCGGTGCCCCCGCGCCCGATATCCCGCGCCGTATCGTAAAGAGCACGCACCACATCCCCGCCCCCGCCCTCCTTCACTATCGGCCCATAGGGCGCGTAGAAATAGCTTCGCCCCGCAAGAAGCGGGAATTGTACAAGCTGGAGCGTCGCAACGCACGCGCCGTCGCGAATACCGATAAACCGGCGCACCGTGCGTCCCGCAGCGCGCTGCCATTCCCCGTATGCATACGACTGGGTAAACGGCGGATGCGTCATAAGCCCCGCAGGGTCAAACCGCGCTTCTCCGCGAACTTCTTCAAACAACATCCCTTCTCCGTCCGCTTAAAATCCTAAGTGCCTCTTTCAATCGCGCGCTTAAATCCCTGCTCGCCGCCTGCCCTGGCCCCGCCGGAGAAACACTCACTTTTGCGAGAGCGTCCCGAGCCTCCTCGCGCGCATATCCCATTCCAGTAAGGGCCTCGATAAGGTCCGCGTCCGTTTCCATGCGCTGCACAGTCGCCCCCGACCCGCGCGCGCTTACCTTGCCTTTGAGTTCTAAAATAATTCGCTCCGCCGTTTTCCGCCCCACGCCCGAGGCGCGCGTAAGGAGGTCGGGGCGGTTTTCCTTGATGGCCGCTTCGATTTCTTTGCGCTCGGCGACATCCAGCACCGAGAGCGCGGACTTCGGTCCCACACCGGATACTGAAATGAGAAGCTCAAACAAATCCAACTCTTCTTCGGTGAGAAACCCGTAGAGGTCAAATGCATCCTCGCGCACGTGAAAATGCGTGAAAAGTTTTATTTTTGTGCCCACGCGCGGCAATTTCCCCAGCGCTTGCCCGTGAAGATTCACGCGGAGCCCCACGCCCGCCACCTCGACCACCGCAAAACGGTCGGTTTTAAGCCCCAATATTCCTTCAAGGGTGTAAATCATAGATTTTAGTTTTTAGCTTTAAGGTTTAAGTAAGATCCACCTTCATCATACCACCCAAAGACACCCTTGAAATATTGACATAATACGCACAGTTGGGATAAACTAACCCCACTTAAACCTTAAAGCTAAAACCTTACAGCTACTCCATGCCAATAACTTCTTCCGCAAAAAAGGCGCTTCGCCAGAGCGCGCGCCGCAAAGTCCAAAATATCATCCGTAAGGATGCGTACAAGGACGCGGTAAAAACATACCGGAAACTTATCGCCGACAAGAAAATTGAGGAGGCGAAAGTTGCGCTCGCAAAAGCGTTCCAGACACTCGACAAAACCGCAAAGACAGGCGTGATTAAATCCAATAAAGCAGACCGTCTTAAATCACGCCTTTCCATAAAACTCAACCCGCCGACACCGCGAACGCCCTCGAGCGCCTAGCGCGGTTGTTTTTGCAAATCACGAACCCACACCGCCCTCGGCACACCCGAGGGCGTTTCATTTTGAAAAGTTTTCTCTGACGCAACGAGGGTCTCCGCAAAAATTGTTCCGTCAGGGAATAACGTGCGAATTCTCTGAAATCGACAACGCTCGCACATTTACAAATCAAAACGCAGAAGGAATTGCTATGGAAGACACCTCTAGTATCAGAGACGAGAAAATCCGGTGGATACTCGACACCGTGCAAGCAATGGTACCCGCGGAACTCCTCACCAAATCGTCGCAGCGGCTCACCCTCCACATGCTCCGCCAAAGGCTGAAAAGCGACCTATGGCCCGCGCTCACTACGATGTCCGAAGAGGAGCTCCAGCGCATCGGCTCCTACGGCATTTACGAAAACGGGGAGTTGGAATGGGTGGAGTTTTGGGGTATGACGACGCTCATGAGAGCAGGGCTTAATGTGCGGGGAGGATTATCGGCACGAGAGCTTCTTCAGGAGGTGGCTCTCACGGTGATTGTCGCTATCGCGTGGGATATTCGGCATCAGGAAGATTACCGAAAACAGCGGGAGTACGACCATGAAACGCGCCGACCGCGGGAACGATACATGCTGCAATGAGTGAGGGGGAAATCAACAGCAAGCTCTGCGTTTTTATGCAGAGCTTGTTTTGTTTCTGATATGAGTCAAGAAAGCGCCAAATCCGTGAGCGCCTCTTCGTAGTCGAGCTTCCCGTTTTTTATTGCGATGTCATACTCCGCAAACCGCCGCGCAGCGGCGGGCACCATCGCCGCGAGCACATTGAAAATCTTCGCTGCGGGGTCGCGCGTGAGGAGCATGCCTTCAATCGCCGCGAGGCGGGCTCTTCGGTCGCCGTAGCTGAAGCTCCGCATGAGCGAAAAAAACTCGGGATGGATCTCGACGCCAAGTGCTTCGAGTGCTTTTTTGTCCACACTTCCCTTCCCGAGGAGCGCGATGCGGTCAAGCTCGGTTGCGAGCCGCCAGCTGTCCCCCGCGTAGACTCGCGCGAGGAACTGCGCCGCGTCCGGCGCGAGCGAGACGCCGCGCATCTTCGCCTCCGCCGCAATAAACTTTTCCCACGCGGCGCCCTCAAGCGCATCAAACTCCTTGGTAATAACCGGCTCTTTCTTGAGGAACGCAAACTCTTTCTTCGGCGCGCCGTGCTCCGAGAGGAGCGCGGTTATGTGCTTCGCGTCGCGCACCGACTCAAGCCATTCCTTCAATTCCTTCTCGGGCGCCTCCCACGCGTAGTCGAGCACCGCAAGCCGCTGCTCGTCAAAAAGCCCGCTGTTCGTTCCGAATTCCCAAAGCTCCTCAACCGCTCCCTCAACAGTACCGTCAACTTTCTTTACTCCAAACGAAGAGTGCTTTTTCAAAAACTTTTCCACCACCGCTTGCTTCTCCTTCGTGCGGCGGTAGTCATCCGCTCCATATAAGAAAACAATCATCCTAATGCAAAATTAAAAAATCAAAGTGTAAAATGACAATGTAAAATTTTAAACTTTTTACCTGTCACTTTTCATTTCGATATTTGCATTTTCAATTATTGGCGCTTCAGTGCAGCCTTGATGAACTCGCAGAATAACGGGTGGGGCTTGAGAGGCCGCGACTTAAACTCCGGGTGAAACTGCGTCCCTAAAAAGAACGGGTGCGAAGGGCGCGCTTGCCCGCCGGAGCCTTGGCGTAGGCGGGGGAGTTCCATAATCTCCATGAGCCGCCGGTCGGGCGAAACGCCGGAGAAAACCAGCCCCTTCTTCTCAAGCCGTTCGATGTACTTCGGATTTACTTCGTAGCGGTGCCGGTGCCGTTCCGAGACGCGCGGCGTGCCGTATGCTTCCCGCGCAATAGTGCCGGGCCTCAAGGATGCGGGGTATGCGCCCAAGCGCATCGTGCCGCCATAGTTTTTTGTCACCACATTCTCCCTCTGTTCCGGCATGAAATCGATCACGGGATGAGGCGTCTTTGCGTCTATTTCCGTTGTATTCGCCTTCTCCAACCCCGCTGCGTGCCGTGCAAACTCTATCGTCGCAAGCTGCATGCCGTAACAGAGGCCAAAGAACGGGATTTTCTTCTCGCGGGCGTATTGTATGGCCTGGATAATGCCCTCGACGCCGCGCGCACCGAACCCCCCGGGGACCACGATACCCTGCACTTTATCAAGCTCCTTCACAAGCTTCGGGTCGCGTTCATAGCGCTCCGAATCAAGCCAAAGCATCTTCGGCTTCCGTCCCAGCCCCCACGCCGCATGATTGATGGATTCTATGACCGAGATATATGTGTCCTTTACCGACTTGTAGTTGAAATATTTCCCCACCACCCCGATAACAACCTCCCTTTTCGTCTTCTTTATTTTTCTCGAGAGCGCCGCCCAGTCCTTCAAGTCTTTTGTCCCGGGCTTGAGCCCCAATGCATTGAGCAGCGTCTCGCTCAACTTTTCTTTTTCAAAATTCACCGGAACGTCATAGATGGAATACACGTCCGGCGCGGAGATAATCCGCTCAATCGGCAAGCTGCACACATTGCTGATGGTCCGCTTGATGTCCGGCGTGGCGGGACGCTCGGCGCGGCATATTACGAAATCGGGATTGAGTCCCACCGAGTGGAGGTCGGTGATGGCGTGCTGAGTGGGTTTCGATTTCTGCTCTCCGAGGAGCGTAGGCGTGGGCAGGTAACTTATGAGCACGATGAAGACGTCCGCCGGGTTCTTGGATTTCATCATCCGGGCGGCTTCGAGGAAGGGAAACAGCTGATACTCCCCGACCGTTCCACCGTATTCGATAATCGTGATTTCCGAACCGTTCTTCTTCTGGCACGACTCAATGCGCCTGATTATCTCTTTCGGGATGTCCGGATACACTTCGACGTCTTCGCCGCCGTACTCCAAATTCCTCTCCCGCCGGATAACTTCCGCATACACCTGCCCGGTCGTGATGTAATCCTCCCGGGTGGAAACCTGGTCAGTAAACCGCTCGTAGTTACCCAAGTCCTGGTCAGCTTCCACACCATCTTCGCCCACAAACACTTCCCCGTGCTCGGCGGGGCGGATGGTGCCCGCATCCACATTCACATACATGTCGGCCTTCAAATTCGCCACGCGATATCCTCGAGACTGCAAGATTTTTCCGATGGAAGCTGCGGCGACTCCTTTTCCCACAGAGGACATAACGCCCCCGACTACAAAAATGTATTTCTTATTTTGTTTCTTCCCCGCTGCCATAATGCATATATTGTCGTCATTTAGAAAAAGAACGCAAGTTTTTATTTTTCCCTGTATGCTATAGAGCTAAGTAAGGAGGTGATACAATAAAATATATGAGTGAGGACAAATTCAGTTCCACTGAGAGGTCCTATGATAAAGCAATCGCGGCGATACGCCGGAGCCCTCGTAAAACAATCTTTATCGGGTTATTTATTGCTTCAGGAATCTTTTTTGCGGGTTTTTTCTACAACTTAGGAAGTGGTCTGGCCCCAGAATTAGGGAAGGCACCACAAACGCAAGAAGCTAAGAGCGCAGGCACAAGCGAGAGCACGCTAAATGAGGGCGTAGTGGGTATGGTGGTAGGAAAAGTTTCGCTTGAAAATTCCCAACTCGCTGTGAATGTGACGGTGAATGGAGCAGACACAACTTCGCCCCAAAAAAATACTAACCCAAGCTCAAGCCTTGAGGTAGAGTATTTGCGGTCAGAATTAGTAGATGACAGAACTCCGGATCCCAAGCTTGAGTTTGTAGCTTTTACGCCAGTGAATCAGAAGTTGGACGATGGCTACCACACAAAAGTTGCTGTAAGGATCGGCATCGCTATAGGCACTGACTCTCCAAAATAACTACCATTTCTCCACAAGAAAAAGGGAGGTGCAATTTATTAGGTGAAGGGCAGCCAGTATTAGTTTTAAACGGGCTTATGAAAAACAGAGTGGTCTACGAATCTTTATACGATTGCGCACTTGAGAAGCCATTTCTAAAGGAAGCCTTGACGCTTAATTTTAATTACGATTGGAGCTACTTCACACTCATGCCTAAATGAATGGCACGAGTGTATCTCCTACCACTTTACTAGGTTCTATTTTCTACCCCAACGGCACCTCGTGCCGCGGCACCCTGTTCGGGTCGGTCGCAAGCGTAAAGTGGAATGTCGTCCCCCGTTCGCGCTCGGACTCCGCCCAAATCGTTCCCCCGTGCGCCTGAATAATGTTCCGCACGATGTAGAGACCGAGGCCGCTCCCCTCCGTCTGGAGCTTCACCGCGTTTTCCGCACGGAAGAACTTCGTGAAAAGCCGTTTCACATCCTCCGGAGAAATCCCGATGCCGGTGTCTTTCACCGTCACTTCCACAAACGGTCCCTCGGCGGCGTGCTTCAGTCCCACCGTCACACTCCCGTTCTTCACGTTGTAGCGAATAGCATTCTCGACGAGGTTCGAGACCACCATCGCGAGCTTCTGCGGGTCGGCGATGACGGGCGGGAGCTTCTCGGCAGGCTTGTCGAAATAGAGCGAAACACTCGCATGCTGCGCGATGGGAAAAATCTGCCCCAGAATTTTATTCAGAAATTCCACGAGGTCCGTACTCGCGAAGGCATATCCAAACCGCCCCTCCTCGATTTTCGCAATGCCCAGAAGGTCGTCGATGATTCTCAAAAGAATTTCGGACTGCGTGAATGAGCCGTCCACAAGCATCTTTGTGGTTGCGTCGAGCCCTTCCGTCTTGCGGAGCGATTCGAGCGCCCAATGGAGTCCGGTCACGGGCGTCCGCAGCTGGTGCGAAGCGATGGTCACAAACTCGTTTTTGGATTTCATCAAACTCATCTCGCGCGTGCGGTCGCGGATGACTTTCGCAAATCCTAGGGGCATGCCCGCCACATCGGCTCCCAAAGAAAGTGAGGTGACGCGGAGTTCAAGGAAGGGGTCGGTGAAAGAGAGGTCGGTCACTTGGGGGTACGCGCCCGCCTCCGAGCGCGCAACCATTCCCGGGGCAAGCGAAGGAAACGCCACCTGCGCCAAGAGCCGCCGCCGCGGATTTTCCGCGTCCTGCGGCGTAAGCGCCCGCCCCAGCACTTCCGCGGAGGGAAGGCTGAACACGCGCTCCGCCGCCGGATTCCAGAAGGTCACCTTGAAATCCTTGTCGTAGACGAAGAGCGCGTCGCCTAGCCGCTCAAGCACCATGCGGAATGCGTTTGGCGAGAATTCCTGCGCCGCGGGCGCTGCTGATGCCCCTCCCTCGCCCACTCCCCGCGCCATGATAAGCGCGGCTCCCACAAGCAAGACCGCCTGCGCAAGGAGAAGGAATATGGGGAGAAAAAAACCACCAATCACAATCGCCACAGCAAGCGGCACACACCCGAGCCACACAAGTTTGAGACGGCTCTCTGCCGGAGGAGCTGCCTGTTCAGTTTTTCGTTGTTGAATATCCATAATTGGTTATACGTCTTGGAAGCGGGTTTGGAAATGAGTTGGTGGTCGTAGAGCCTGCGTGCCAAAGACATTTTACCGATGACTATACCCGCCTCTATGACCTTCAACCATTGACTGGCGTTAAATGCCCCCAGTCCTTCCCCGCCGCCACCTTCACGGTGAGCGGCACTTTAAGCGGATATGCCTGCTCCATAATTGCCCGCGCGCGGGGCGCGATTGCCTCCATCATATCATCGCGCACTTCGAGCAACAATTCATCATGAATGGAGAGCAGGAGGTGCGCCGTTTCATCCCACCCGCGCGCGCGGAATTCCTCCCGCATACCAATCATCGCCCGTTTCATAATGTCGGCGCCAAGCCCCTGAATGGGGTGATTGATTGCCGCCCGTTCCGCCTCCGCGCGGAACTGCGGCGCAGGAGAAAGAATCGCGGGAAGGTAGCGGCGCCTGCCAGAAAACGTCTGCACAAACCCCGTGGCCCGCGCCTCCGCCTTCACGGATTCCTGCCACTCCTTCACATGCGTGAACGTCTTAAAATACCGGGCGATGAAACGCTTCGCTTCTTCCCCGCTGATTCCCGCAGCCTGCGCGAATGCGCGCGCGCCCATCCCGTACGCCAATCCGAAGTTCAGCGTCTTCGCAAGCCGGCGCTCTTTATCCCCCACATTCTCCAGGGGAATGCCGAGCGCGCGCGAGGCGGTAAGGCGGTGGAGGTCTTCACCACGCGCGCAGGCACCGATGAGCTCGGGGTCCCCCGAAACCGCGGCTAGGATGCGAAGCTCGAGCTGCGTGTAATCGAGGGTGAGGAACGACCAGTCCGCGGGCGCCACGAATGCCGCGCGCAATTCTTTTGCCCAGATGAAGTTCTGCGGAATGTTTTGAAGGTTTGGCGCCTGCGAACTCAACCGCCCCGTCGCGGCTCCAGTCTGGAGAAATTCCGTCCGCACGCGGCCGTCTTTCTCGATGCGCGCGAGAAGTGGCGCGAGGTAGGTTGAGCGGATTTTGAAAAACTCGCGATGCTCGAGAATCGATTTCACAATCGGGTGCCCGTCCGCAAGAGAGAGAAGCGCTTCTTCCCGCGTGGAGCGTTTCCCGCCGGGGGTTTTCATTTGCGCGCCGTGGATACCGAGCTTTTCAAAAAGAATCTTCCCTACCTCCCGAGGCGAGTTCAGATTGAATTCCTCCCCGGCGAGCCGGAATATCCCCCGCTCAAGGAGCGCCAAGTGATCGTCGGTCTTCGCGAGAAGCGTGGCAAGCTGCTCACGGGAGAGAATAATTCCCGTTTGCTCCATTTCTCCGAGCACCCGAAGGAGCGGCATCTCGAGCTCGCGGAAGACGTCGAGGAGCCCCGCCTCGGCAAGTGCCCGATGCTCATGCGCAAAGAGCGCTTCATGGTGTGCGTCGGAGCCGCCCCATGCAGCATGTGCAAGCCTTTGGAATATCTGTGCGGGTTCTTGCGCGTGAGAATCGGGGTCAAGGAGCCACGCCGCCACACCCAGATCCCAATAGGGAGGCGGCAAATCTTTCTCCGCTCGCCACGCGCGCTTCAGAATATTTTTTATGCCAAATCCCACTTTAACCACATCTCCCGAAGGGAACGGGCGCGCCGCATCGTCCCGTACCACTGCGTGCGCGGGAAGCGCCTTCGCTTCGCCAAAGCTACGATGGGCGGGCAAGGCTACGGCGGGCACGTCCTTTTTATTAGTCGCAATTGTTTCCACCGCAGGAAGAGCCGCGGAGATTTCCCCTCCCATCCTTTTTATGAGCGCGCGGAAACCGAATTTTTCGAAATACGCGCGGGCGCCATCCGCCGTGGGCGGCACCGCAAGCGCTTCCCGCGGCGTGGGAATAAGAGGCGCATCGTCCCGGAGAGTAACGAGAATCTTCGCAAGCGCTGCCGCGTCGCGGTGCGGCAAAACCTTCTTCGCGAGTCTTTCATCGCTTGATGCGGCAGCATAAAACTTCTCAAGCGTCCCGAACTTTTGGAGAAGCTGGGCGGCGGTCTTCGGCCCCACCCCTGGCACTCCTTTTACGTTGTCCGACGCGTCGCCCACAAGCGCCTTGTAATCAATCAACTGGCGCGGCGCCAACCCATACCGGGCCTTGACCGCCGCTTCGTCATAGAGCACGGTGTCGCTGATCCCGGTTTTCAAAGCCCTCACCACGACGTGGTCGTCCTCGACAAGCTGGAGCGTATCGAGGTCGCCTGTCAGAATCACCACTCGCGCATCCGAAGCGTTTCCGAATCGGCGTGCGAGCGTGGCAATCAGGTCGTCCGCTTCCCACCCGGGAGCTTCGAAAACCGGTATGCCAAACACTTCAAAGAGCCGGTGGGCTTCGATGAGCTGCGAAACCAGTTCATCGGGCGCTTTCGCGCGCTGCGCTTTATACGCCTCGTACCATTCCTTCCGGAACGTGGGCTCCGGACGATCGAAGAGCGCCGCCGCGTACCGCAGCTTCTCTTCCTTCCATAACTTTAAAAGAATGCTTGCCACGCCGTAGAGCGCTTGCACCGGCGCGCCGTCGGGTGAGGTTAAAGGCGGCAACGCATGAAACGCCCGGTGGATGAGCGAATTCGCGTCAATCAGAAATATGTCGTCTTTTTTTGCGTTGTTCATGCTAGATAGTGATCCATCGCTCCTTCTCGCTCGCCCCATGCTCGAACAACACACGCACCGTATGCCGCGGGAGAAGCCGGGGCGCGTTCCCCGCCCATTCAATAAATACCGCGTTTTGGGGATTGTCCAGAATATCCCGAAGTTCCAGCGCCCGCGCGGCATGCATACTGCGAATTCGGTAGAGGTCGGCATGATACGCAAAAGAAAACTCCCTGCGACGCGGAGAAGAAATCGCGACACGCTTCACGAGTATAAAAGTGGGGCTTGTCACGCGGCGCCGCACGCCGAGCGCACGAAGCGCGCCGCGCACAAAAGTCGTTTTCCCCGCACCCAAAGAGCCCTCAAGAGCAATAATCGCCGCGCCGCGCCGCCTTCTCTTCAGGCGCCGCGCAAGTTCAAACCCGAGGCGCTCCGTCTCCCGAGGGGAAGTGCTGATGGAGCGCATACGTTACAACAAATCGCCGCGCCGCGCGACTCCGAGGTGGTCATACGCGGGGGGCAACACAATGCGCCCCGCCGCCGAGCGCTGCAAGAATCCCAATGCCATAAGATACGGCTCATAAATGTCCTCAATCACGCCACGCTCTTCGTTTAACGCCGCCGCAAGCGTCCCTACTCCCACCGGTCCGCCGCCGAACTTCGTGATGATAATCTGAAGCAGCTTCCTGTCCTGCGGCTCGAGTCCCAGTTCATCCACTTCGAGAAGCCCGAGAGTGCCCTGACTCACCTCCTTATCAATCACCGTTTTTCCGTGCACCTCCGCATAATCCCTGGCGCGGCGGAGAAGCCGGTTCGCGACCCGCGGCGTGCCGCGCGATGCACGCGCAAGCACATTGATTCCTTCCGCATCAATCGCCATATTAAGTATTCCCGCAGAACGCTCGAGAATCCGGGCGATATCGGAAGCCCGGTAATACTCCAACCGGAACGTGGCGCCAAAGCGCGACCGCAAGGGCTGCGAAAGCAAGTTCTCGCGCGTAGTCGCAGCTATGAGAGTGAAGGCGGGAAGATCAAGCGTGAGCGTGCGCGCAGAGGGACCTTTCCCCACCACTACATGAAGCTTGCGCATCTCCATCGCGGGATAGAGCACTTCTTCGATCATCCGGTTGATGCGATGCGCTTCGTCGATGAAGAGTACCTCGCCGGACTCGAGATTGGTCAAAATCGCTGCAAGGTCGCCCATTTTCTCAATCGCGGGGCCCGAAGTTATTTTGACGGGGCTCCCAAGCTCACGCGCAACAAGGTGGGCAAGCGTCGTTTTCCCCAAACCAGCGGGTCCGGAGAAAAGAAGGTGGTCCGCCGCCTCTCCCCGTCGCTTTGCGGCCTCAATAAGAATCTTTAAATTGTCTTTCACCCGTTTCTGCCCTACGTACGTATCCCACGTGGTGGGGCGGAGCGCCTGGTCAGCCGCTCCATCGTCGTTTTTGAGCTTCCGGGGAGGTATGCTTGACATACTTGACAATAAATATTTTTTATGCTACCATCTCCGCACCGTAATGACACTCGCCTGAGATCTGAGGGCTGGAATTATTTCTAAATTTTTCAGGACAGCTTGGCTTCGGCGAAGCTTCTCCTCGAAGTAATTCTATCCTGCCCGGTGTAAACCGGACAGACCCATCGTCCGACGCAAGTCGGATTATGCCCTCAGATCTCAGTCGACTGTTCCCTCAAGTAACCCCGCATCCGGGGCTATCCCCATTTCAAAGGGCCCGTCACTTCCTCCACCTCCTTCAAACTAGTGATACCACAGAAAGCCTTCAAGACGCCATCCTCCTGCATAGTCACCATTCCCTGCTTCGCCGCAAGCTGCGTGAGCACCGTTTCCGCAACTTCCCGAAGAATCGCTTCTTCAAGTTCCGGTCCTCCGCGGAAAAACTCGAAAATCCCGACGCGCCCTTTGTAACCGAAGTGATTGCACGCGTCGCACCCGACGGGCTCAAAAATCGTGGGGTACTCGTATCCCTTACGATCCACCCGCGCGGGAATTTTTTTGAGAAATGACTGAATCTGCCGCTCCATCTCCGGCGCAATAGGGACTTCCTTCCTGCACGCCGCGCAAAGCTTCCGTACAAGGCGCTGCGCAATTACGAGCGACATTGCCGCCCCTATCGTTGCGGGTTTTATGCCGAGATTGGTGAGCCTCGGCACCGCGCCCACCGCGTCGTTCGTGTGCAAAGTCGAGAGTACGAGGTGGCCGGTAAGCGCAGCCTGAAGCGCGATGTCCGCAGTTTCCATGTCGCGGATTTCTCCCACAAGAATCACATCGGGGTCCTGCCGCACAATCGCGCGCAGTCCACTCGCGAAGGTGTACCCCGCCTCGACATCCACCTGCGTCTGTTCAATGCCCTCCACCTGATACTCGATCGGGTCCTCGACGGTAATAACCTTCACCTCGGGGTCGTTCAGCTTCCGCAGAAACGTGTACAGCGTGGTGGTTTTCCCGGAACCGGTGGGGCCGGTATTCAGAATAAGGCCGTTCGGCCTCGCAAGTTCGGCGCTTACAATAGCGAGGTCATCGTCTCGAAGCCCAAGGTCCGCGAACTTCAGATTGATGGCTTTGGGATCAAGAAGCCGCATCACCACCGTCTCGCCGAATTCGGAGGGGACAATCGAAACGCGAATTTCTATTTCCCTATCCTTCGCCGTGCGCACGGCGAACCTCCCATCTTGCGCTTCGTCGCGAACGTTCATCTTCATCCCCGCAAGAAGCTTGAAGCGCGCGAGGAGGGACTCGTAATTTTTTATGGGGACCGTAGTCGCCACGTCGTGGAGACGACCGTCGATGCGTAGACGGAACTTCGCATATTTCTCTTCTGCTTCGCAATGCACGTCGGAGGCGTCGTTTGCAAAAGCCCCCGCAAGAAGCATTTCAAGGAGCTCCGTCGTGCTCGTCTTTGTGAAATCGAGACCGTCAAACGTTTCCTTCGCCGCATGGAAACTTATGAGCTTCTGCGTAAGCTCCGCAAGCCGCTCCTCAAACTCGACCCTTCCCGTGATGCCCTTTGCCTCCTTTGCGGCAAAGGCGTACATGTGCCATAGCTGGGAGATCCCCGAGCGCGATGCCATCACTATTTTAAGCCCGGAAAATTCCTTCTTGAGTTCGACAAGAAGTCTCATGGTCGGGGGAAGACGCGGATCGGCTACCGCCACTGCAAGCGTCCGATCGCCACGCTCAAGTCCCGCCAAAAAAGCCCCCCGGGCTTGAAACTCCGGAACGGCGGTAATCGCCTCGAAAGACGCGGGGGTTTTGCTGATGTCCACATACGGATACCCCAACTCTTCTGCGAGGCGTTTTGCCGCACGCTCTTCGCCTTCGCGGCGCAGTTTTTCAAGTTCTTCGTTTAGGGGCGTGGGGACAGCTTGATTCATTCTTCCCACTATACCCCACACCTTACAAATTCCAATCCCCAAGCTCCAAATTCCAACCGAATGATCGGCGCACAGTTTGAAGTAATTGGAGGTTTTGGTTTTGAGATTTTTGGAATTTGGGATTTGAAATTTAGAACTTTCCGGCTATGCTGGCAGTATGTCAGGCCATTCCCACTGGGCGGGTATCAAGCACAAAAAAGAGATTACGGACAAAAAGCGAGGGGTCGTATTCTCAAAGCTTCTCGCGCTCATAACCGCGGCGGCGAAAAAGGACCCAAACCCGGACTTCAACCCGCGCCTGCGGACTGCGGTTGAAAAAGCGCGCGCGGAAAATGTGCCTGCGGAGAACATCGCACGGGCCATTGGGCGAGCTCGCGAAGCCGGCGACGCAATCGAAGAACTCCTCTTTGAGGCATACGGTCCCGGCGGCACCGCCCTCCTCATCGAAGCGACGACGGACAACCGCAACAGAACCGTTTCCGAAGTGAAGCATGTACTTACCGCGCATGAGGGAAAATGGGCGGAACCAGGAAGCGTCACATGGGCATTTGAAGAAAAAGAGGGGGGGCGGCACGCAACGTTCCCCCTCTCCCTCGCGCCGGAAGATGCAGCGAAACTCGCCGTGCTCATCGCCACGCTTGAAGAGCATCTGGACGTGCAGGAAGTGTACACCAATGCAAAATCCTAATTAACCTAAGTAAATCCCAAGCACGAATGTCTCAACGTGAGATTTTCATTCATTGGGATTTCTTTAGAAATTAGGTCAATTAGAATAATTAGAAATTCTCTTATGGTTATCCTCGGCATCGACCCCGGCACGCACCGCGCAGGCTACGGCGTCATAGAGAGCACTCGCAACGAATGCCGCTTCCTTTCCGCGGGGCTTCTCCCGGTGCGCCGCGAGAACGCGTACCTGCGTCTCCTGGATATCAAGAAAGGGATGGATGCGATGATTAGGAAGTTCCATCCCTCGGGGGTTGCTGTTGAGAAGCTCTACATCACGAAGAACCAGAAAACGGGGGTTGCGGTGGCGCAAGCGAGGGGCGTTATTCTCCTTGCCGCCGCAGAACACAACCTTCCCATCGCCGAGTTCGGCCCGGGAGAAATAAAATCGCACCTCACCGGGTATGGCCTTGCGGACAAGGTAGCCGTCGCAAAGATGGTGCGCCTTGTGCTTAATTGCCCCGCGCTCGCCGTGATTGATGACGCGAGCGATGCGCTCGCCATCGCGCTTGTTGCACACCTTACAAAAGCATTCGTGGCATAATGGGATGTCTGGGGATTGACAACAGAATAGACTCCTCTATAACAAAGTGATAAGACTGGGTCTGGTACGCTGAAAGGTCGGAAAAAACGTACTACTCATGGAACGGGTTCATCAATTTAAGTTGTCGCGGGGCTTGAGCGACGAAGAAGACGAGAACGACGGCCTCGCGTCATTCGACGACGAATTGGAAGAAACAACGCTCCCCTCGGAAGAAGGCTTGGAACGCGAGGAAGAAGGAGGAGGGCAGCGACAAGAGGACCGCTTCGGACTGAACGAGTAAGGGTTCCCTCGGCGGTTCTTACCCCGTCCCGCATACTGCGGGACGGGGTTTCGTTTTGAAAGCCCGACCCTGTCACGCTACAATACGATAACAATGTCTCCCCGCCATCGCCGCGCATCTTCAGCTCGCACGTGGGCGCTCCGCGCTCTTATCGCCACCCTCAGCGGAGTTGCGCTCGCAATAATCGCCGGGTTCTTCGCATACTCCGCACTTCAAAGGAACCTTCCCTCAGTCGAAGAAATGCTCCACCGGCAGGTGGCTCAATCCACAAAAATTTACGACCGCAGCGGCAAAGTGCTTCTCTATGAAATCAGCGCCGGCGAGCGAAGGACCATAATCCCAATTGCGGACGTCCCTCAATATCTCAAAGATGCAGCCGTGGCGGTGGAAGACGACAACTTTTACAACGAGCCCGCATTCGACTGGAAAGCGATAGTCCGCTCGCTCCTTGCGAATTTGAAAAGCGGCGAGATTGTCCAGGGAGGGTCCACCATCACTCAACAGCTCGCCAAGAATGCGTTCCTCACTCCGGAAAAAACCATCACGAGGAAACTTAAAGAGCTTATCCTTGCAACCAATCTCGCCCGCCAGTATACAAAAGACCAAATTTTGGAGCTGTATCTGAATGAGATCCCCTACGGGCCCACCGCATACGGCGTAGAAGCGGCGAGTCAAACCTTCTTCGGGAAAACTGCAAAGGACCTCACGCTCGGGGAAGCGGCGGTGCTCGCCGCCCTCCCTAAAGCCCCCACCTACTACTCGCCGTGGGGGACCCACCGCGAAGAACTCTTTGCGCGCGGCCAGTTCATCCTGAAAAAGATGCGGAGTCTTTGGAAAATTAGCGAAGAGGAATACCTAACTGCCCAAAAGGAGCGGGTGGTGTTCGCGCCGCAAGGGCAGACTATTAAGGCGCCTCATTTTGTTATGCTTGCGCAAGACTACCTCACGCAAAAGTATGGCGAGGACCTTGTCCAAAGGGGAGGACTTCAGGTCCTCACCACGCTGGATTGGGACTTACAACAACTTGCACAAGCCGCGGTGCGCGAAGGAGCGCAACGGAACCAAGAATTGTACGGGGGCGACAACGCGGCGCTTGTCGCGCAAGACCCGAAAACTGGTCACGTCCTTGCGCTCGCCGGTTCCCGTGATTATTTCGACACCGAACACAACGGGAACTTCAACGCCGCCACCCAAGGGTTGCGCCAACCGGGATCGGCTCTGAAGCCGTTTGTGTATCTCACCGCGTTCGAAAAAGGATACACGCCCGACACGGTGCTTTTCGATGTGTCGACCGAATTTGCGGCGCGCGACCCCGATTGTCCAGCAGTCCCCGCCGAAGAAAACGAGGCTGCTTCGAGCACCGTGACAACCTGTTTTCATCCCCATAACTTTGACGGCTCTTTTCGCGGGCCGATGCCGCTCCGCGAAGCTTTGGCGATGTCGCGGAATCTCCCTGCGGTGAAGCTCCTCTACCTTGCGGGCATACGCGACGTCCTCGAAAACACCCGCCGCTTCGGCATCACCACGCTTACCGACCCTGGCGAATACGGCCTTTCCCTCGTGCTGGGCGGCGGGGCGGTGCACTTAAGCGACCTTGTCGGTGCCTACGCGACACTTGCGAACGACGGGATAAAGCATGCGCAAACATACGTACTTGAAGTAAAAGACAGTAAAGGAGTGACTATTGAATCGTACCAAGATGCCTCCGAGCAAGTCGTTGACCCGCAGTATGTCCGCCTCGTGAACGATATTTTAAGCGACGTTGAGGCGCGGCGGAAACTTTTCGGCAACAGCACGTCATACACCATACTCTCCGATCGGGACGTTGCCATGAAAACAGGAACTTCAAACGACTACCGCGACGCGTGGTCGATCGGATACACGCCCTCGCTTGCGGTGGGAGTGTGGGCGGGAAGCAACGACAACGCGCCCATGCACAAGAGCGGCACGAGTATTTTTGCGGCAGTCCCCATATGGAGCGCATTCTTCCAGGCGGCGCATGCGTCGCGGAACTTCCCAGTGGAAACTTTTCCCCGTCCGGAGCCCGTTGCTCCGGTAAAACCGATTCTCGCAGGAGATTACCGCGCAAACCGCGAAATCCATTCCATTCTCTATTACGTAGACCGGAGCGACCCAACCGGCCCGCCGCCACAGGCCCCCGCGGAAGACCCCCAGTTTGAGAATTGGGAAACGGGCGTGCTGCGCTGGGCAGCAAGCAACATGCCCGATTTCGCGGAATATAACCGGCAGGGCAACACGACAGGAACCTTACTCGCCGCTTCTTCTTCGCTGGGGTTCGCGCAACTCACCATCGAAACCCCCCGGAACGGCGACGTGCTGCAAGGCGCTTCTTCCCCGCTCCGCGCGCGCCTTTCGGGTTCACGGAGCGCACAGGGAATAGGCATCCGCTTAAACGGACAACTTCTTGAAAATCTTCGCGGCCCGTTCTCCGCGGAGAATCCAATTATCTTCACTGTCCCCCTCGCAAATGCAAAACAGCAAAATCTTCTGGAAATGGAAGCGACTGATGAAAATGGGATGATTGCAAGAACGCAGGTTATCTTCTACCGCTAAGACTAGGTTTTGAGTATCGGCTTTACTATGTAGTAATACGACGCGTCCCCTTGGGACCGGAGAAGAGCGGGCGCGGCTTCATCGTTTAACCCCAAAAAGATTTCGCTGCCGCGTCCTACCCGCAACATATCGCTCACATACCGCCCGTTGAATAAAATATCCCCGTCTTCTCCTTTGATGGCCGCAGGAAGAACATACACATTCTCCCCCACTCCCTGAGCGGCGGCGCTTACCTCAAGCGCCTTTCTTTCCCGCATATATGCGAATCTGACTTCGCTGTTCCGGTCGTTGAATACGCCCGCTAATTTTATTGCTTCAACAAGGTCTTCGCGCCCCACCACAAGCTCGCTCTTAAACGATGTGGGGACAATGGCGGAATACTCGGGGAATATTCCGTCAATAAGGCGAGAAATGCACTCCGCCGCGCCTGCGGCTACGAGAATCTGGTTTTCGTCCGCGCACACTTTCACCGTTTCCTGCTCTCCCAGCAAACGAAGGAGTTCTTGGCTGGTTTTGAGAGGAATTAATGCGCGAAATTCCCCGACTCCGCTCGCAGAGAACTGTGACGGCGGGATTTGTTGCTCCGCAAGACGGAAACTGTCGGTTGCCGCGAGCACTATGCGCTCTTGGGAAAAGTGAAATAGGACACTGTTTAATTCGGGCCGGAGATCGGAAAACTCCGTTGCAATAAGCACAGCGCCAAGCGCATCGCGCAAGGAACCCGCCTTGCACTCGATGCATGTGCTGTTGTTTTTTATTTTGGGAATGAGGGGGAAGTCCTCGGCGGGAAGGCCCTGGAAAGTCGCGCGGTAATTATCGGAAGTAAGCGAAAGGTTATCGCCTTTTTGCTCAAGATTAATCCGCTCACTCCGCAATGCGGCGAGTACCTCGGCGAAAGCGCGCGCAGGCACAGTCACCTTCCCCCCCTCGAGCACCTTCGCGGAAACGCTGTGTTGAATGGCTATCTCAAGATTAGTCCCTTTAAATACTAACTTATTATTTTGGGCTTCGATGAGTATGTGTTTGAGCGCGGGAAGGCTGTCGCCTCCCGCAGCGCGCCCCACCGTCGAAATCGCTTCCATAATCCCCGCACGCAACACAACAGTCTTCATAGTAGTAAGTAGAGTAGTATTAGATTAATTGAATAAGATTATTGTTACTGTTGATACTGTTAGTCCTGTGGATATGGGGATAAGTGCTGATAATGTATAGAAGATAAAGGATGAAAGAAAAGGTTTGTGTGGATGAGGTGTGTATTAACCCTTACGAACCACATCTTTTATCATGAGGATCTTCTGGTTAAGGAGTGCAAACTTGTTCACATCTCTGTTGATTTTTTCGTACGCGTGTATTGCAGTGGTGTGGTCTCTCCCCAGCCTTTCCCCAATGGATGGGTAGGATAACTCCAACATATCCCGAAGAAGATACATCGCAATCTGCCGCGGCTCGACAACCTCCTTTCTCCGGTTGTGGCTAAGGAGGTCGGTTATGTTGATGTTGAAAAACTCCGCAACCGCCTTGAGAATCTGGGTGTCCGTCACGCGCCGGGCGAGGCTTTGCGCTGATTTTTCTATAATTTCTTCCGCAGCCGCCTCGGAGATTTGTACTTGTTTTTTCTCCTGATAAAAGAGGATTTTGTTGAGAATTCCTTCAAGTTCACGGATGTTTTTCTTCACCCGTTTCGCGACGATTTCCACCACCCCATCGGGCAATGTTTGGTTCATTTCCTGGAGCTTGCCTTTGATGATGGCCACTCGCATCTCATATTCCGGGTAGCTGATGTCCGCGATAAGCCCGCCTTCAAACCGGGAACGGAGCCGCTCTTCAAGCGTGGGGATGGACTGTGGCGGCCGGTCTGAAGAAATAATAATCTGCTTATTGCTTTCGTAAAGCGCGTTAAACGTATGGAAGAACTCCTCCTCGGTTTTTTCCTTCCCTCCGATGAATTGGATGTCGTCGATAATGAGGATATCTACATCGCGATATCTTTTCTTAATATCCTCCATCCGTTTATTGCGGATTGCCCACACCACATCGCTCGTGAAACGCTCGGAAGAAACATATTTTGGGCGCACCGCGTTTTGGTACTTTAGTTTTATCTCGTTCCCTATCGCCTGGATAAGGTGGGTTTTTCCAAGCCCCACGCCTCCATACACGAAAAACGGATTATATTTTCTTCCGACGTCGTTCACAATCGCGGAAGCAGCCGCGAACGCAAGCTCGTTCGAAGGGCCTACGACAAATGAAGAGAGCGTGTACCGGGGATTAAGATTCGACTCCGGGTCGATTTTGAGGTCAAGCCCTCCTACGTTCGCCTCTATTCGTTGCGGATGGTGCGCCATGGATTCTGCTTTCGGACCGGCTTCAAGGTGGTGGGGGGCAACCACGAACTCCAATTTGCGGGCAGTGGTATCAAAGTTGCGGATAATCCCCAATAAATTTTTATGGTATTTGTTTTCCACCCATTCTTTAGCGAAATTGTTGGGAAGGGCGATATAGAAAGTCCCATCCTGCTTATCCACAAGCTTACTGCTTTTGAGCCAGGTCGAAAAATTCGCCCGCGAAAGCTGCACTTCCATCTCGGCAAGAGTTGATTGCCACAGTTCTTCGAGGCTCATCGTACGAGAAGATGCGCAATCGCGACTTTTTGTTTTTTCATTGGTGAAAGAAAGGCAAAATGGATGCGGCAGACAATGCGCGGAATATTTTGGAAGAGCCGCATGAGCGTAGGAGGGAGGAGAAGCGGCTGATGTGGTTAATTGTATGGAGAAACAGAGAGTCGTCAAAAGGGACCGGGGGGAGGTTTGGGGACTTTCTGTGCATATCGCGTTTTCTGACCGGCGAGGGGTTGGCAGAAAGCGCGGCTCATGATAGTATAGGGCAATGTCTCGGACCTACCAGCCGAAAAAGAAGAAGCGGGCCCGTACGCACGGTTTCCTTGCGCGACAGCGGAGGCCGGGAGGAAGGGCAGTGTTGCGTCGTCGGCGCCTTAAGAAGCGGCGGCGCCTCGCCGTGTAGAAGGCAGGCGCTCCGCTGATGCTCCCGAGGCGGCTACGAGCTCCCCTCCCATCGCTTATGCGCTCGCGCATGCCGATCGTCTACGCCTCTTCCATTATGGCGGTGAAAGCAAGGAGTAATTTTCTCTCGCATAATCGGTTTGGGGCGGTGATAAGCACGAGCGTGGACTCCCGCGCCGTCCGCCGACACGTATTGAAGAGAGTGCTGCTCGCGCACGTGCGGCAATGGAAAGGTTTGCCTTCGGACTTCGTGTTTATTCTTTCCCGCCCCGCCGCCCGGCTTTCGCGCCAGGAATTCCGCGCGGAACTCGATCATGTCCGGGAGAAAGTTTTCGCACTAACCCCCAAACCTTAAAGCTGAAAAGCTAGCTATACATGGGATATCTTTACGACACTTTTTTCTATCAGCCGCTCCTGAATGCGCTTGTGGCGTTGTACAACACCCTCGCCTTCCAAGACCTAGGGCTTGCGATCATATTTCTCACCATTGTCATCCGGGTCATTCTTTTCCCGTTGTTTCATAAAAGCGTACGGCACCAGGCGGTGATGCAGCGGTTGCAGCCGGAGATGAAAAAAATCCAGGAGCAGCATCCGAAAGATCGCGAACGGCAGGCGAAAGCGATGATGGAACTCTACCGCTCGCACCGCATCAATCCTTTTTCCGGATTCCTTTTACTCCTCGTACAGCTGCCGGTCTTGATCGCGCTCTACCAGGTGTTCTCCGGCATCTTAAATCCCCAGGAAGTTGCCAAGGCGATATACGCTTTTGTGCATGCGCCGGAAGCACTCAACCCGAGCTTCCTCGGCTTGATTAATCTAAGCGAGCAGAGTATCTTCATGGTGGGTTTGGCGGCATTCGCCCAATATATACAAGGGCGCCTGGCGCTCCCCAAGCGCAGGGAAGGAGAGGCGTTGAGTGACGCCGAGCGGATGGGGCGGAACATGATGTTTATCGCACCGCTTATCACGCTCTTTGTTTTCTGGCAGTTCCCCGCCGCAGTGAGCTTGTACTGGGCGGTGAGCTCGATATTCTCAATCGTGCAGCAGCTCATTGTGAATCGGCAGCTCGCACACCAACAGACATGAACCCCGTTAGAAGCCGCAGTCGCTTGACGAGATGCGATTAGTTCAAAAAGTTACCAAATTATGATTATTAGTCACAATTATCAGCAAAGCGGGAAAACCGCGGCCTGCTTCTAACGGGATGAATTTCCAAACTTTTGTACAACAACTTTTTGAGCGGATGGGCTTCCGCGACTTCCATGTTGAAGTGAAGGAAGAAAACCGAGGCACCGTTTTTATTTATGAGGATGAGGCGCTTATCAAGGAAATCCTTCCAATACTTGTGGCGAGCGTGAATCACGTCGTGCAGCTTGTGGGGAAAAAGCACGATGCGCCGGCGGTGGTCTTTGATATTAACAACTACCGGCAGGAGCGGGAGAACTTGATTGCGGAGCTCGCCAAAGCGGCCGCGAAGAAAGTACACACCACGAAAGCCGAAGTGTCTCTTCCCGCGATGAATTCATACGAGCGGCGGATTGTGCACATGGCGCTTGCCGTGCATCCGGAGGTAACCACCGAGAGCGTGGGAGAAGGGAAAGATCGGTATGTGATAGTAAAACCCATGGGGAGTAATCGCTAATATCGCGAATAGCCGCAAATAATGCGAGTGGGTTCGCGCTATAAACCCATATTCGCGCCGCTCCTTATTTTATTTGGAGCGAGTAAAGCTTTTGGTCGTAGCGGTTTACGAAGTAGAGCATGTCGCCGGATGCGGCAACCTTCATTGCGTCGAGGGTTTGCCCGGGGTCCGCAAGTATGGTGCGGGTGGCGCCGGTCGCAAGGTCGATTTCATAGAAGTCGTCGACGGTAAATATGGCGCGTTTGCGGTAGGTATCAGGAAGAATTACCGACGCAAGCGCGGTGCTGTCTCGGGGGACTGCGCAGCGTAATGAATTTATAATCGTTGCGCCCGAAGGGGTGCTTGAGGAGCGCAATTCTGCGGGTATCGGCATACTGCCAAACGCGCATTTTTCTGGGAAAGTGAGGAAAGAGAAAGTTTCGCGCACGTCCCCTTGGGGTGAAACGAGGAGGAAGGAGCCTCCATAGCCTCTCTCCCCCGCGACGAACGCAAGGCCATTCGCCGCGCCCGGAGCCCATCGGGTTTCGAAACCGCGCTGGTCCTCGGCAAACAAAACGAGAGCTTTCTTCTTAGTATCCCAGTTCCACGCCGAGGTCGGCACCAAGCCGCTTGCGCGTTCCTGAAGGAGAATCTGGTCAGGGTTGTTCCACGCGAGGGTCACGTCGGCGAAGCGAACGCGAGTGAGCTCCTGGGGCTTCGCTTTGGCGTCGGCGATGTTCAAAGTGTTGAGCGACACCGCCCCGCTTTTTTGCGAAAGATATGCCACGCGGAGGTCGTTCGGGGACCACGCGGCGCTTGTTGCGGCGGCGGGAAACGGTTGCCATGTTTTTGACTTCACATCAAAGAGAGCGACTTGGGGCTCGCTCCGGTCGCCGAAGACGGCGAGGATTTTGGATGCATCGAATGAGAAGGAGATTGTTTGGATATCCGCGATGACGGTGGGGCTCAGCGTATTGAGCGTGGCGCCCCGCAACTCGGAAATGGTGCCGTCGGGGCTCGCGAGGAGCAAGCTGCCGTCCGTGCGGACTGCGAAGGCGTATGTTGGGCGCGGCGAGAGGACGCGCAGGCCATTGCCAAGAAAGACGGGTTCGGGAAGGTTTGTGGCGGCGGGCTCGTCTTGTGCGGCGGGCGGAGCTTCAAATGATGGGGAGGGCGCTATGGGGAGAGTATCCCCCGCGGGCTGCGCCTCCGGTTGCTGCGGGGCGGGCTCGCTGCGGTACTGCAGAAAAAACCCGGCGGCGACCACGAGGCCGATGGCCGCGAGGATAATGAAGAGGTAGAGAAAACGTTTCATCGTAGTAGCAGCTTCAGCACTTAATATTTTTAGCGGCGCATGCGTCCCGTATCTTTTCAGTTGCCGCCGCGCCCCACCGAAATACTTCGCTGACACTCGGGTCTTGGACGTTATTCCCAAGTCTTTTGGCCTCTTCTCGCACTCTTTTCCCGATGTCTTTTACGGCATTAGTCGCTGCCTCCCGAGCTTTTGCAGTATCAATAGTATCAAAAGGGCCGGCTTTATTTGGGAAGGCTGCCTGCACTGTGGCAGCAGCTTTCTGGGCGTCAAAGTAAACGTTGTGGGTGAATTTTTTGATCGCGAGCGTCTCTGCTCCCGCATTGTCCCCTAGTCTTTTCAACTCTTGTATGCCTGAGTCGAGAGAGGCGTTCATCACTCCTGTGAGTCTTTTTATTTCCTCTACATTGTTGGTCTGCTCCGCTGCCGTGGTCTTGTAAAAATATTCGCTGACGCTTTCTTCCCGGCGCATGAGTTCCGCCCGTGCTCGCCGTTCGTTCGCCATTTCAATGAGGACATCGCTTTCTACCGAGGTCGCGGCGAAGTCCGCCTCTGCCTCTAACTCATCTGCATCTGCGTCGAGATCCGCGGCCTTTCCCCGGACTTGTTCGGCGCGTTCCGCAAGGTATGTATCAAGGCCCGCATCCAGCGCTTTTTGCATAGCGTCTTTGTCGAGGGGAACTGGGTTTTCACACGAAGTCCCCTGGCAGGCCGCCGTGAGCCCGTACGTGTCAATCTGGAGATTGGTGAGTTTGGGATTCAAGAAATTCAATACGATGTAGGCGCCGAGGAGGAGCGTGAGCCCGAGGAGCGCCTGCGTAATCCTGCTTTTCGCATCACTCTGCTTTTCGGGATTCCCCGCCGAGAGCGTATACGTCATTCCTCCGTAGACAATCGCGCCGAAGGCGAGGAGTCCTCCGAGGAGAAGGGCGAATTGGTAGAAGTTGGCAACCCAGCCGCCCGGGTTGTTTACGGTGGGATTGGTGCCGGGGAGATTGGTGTTTATGGTGACTGCGAAGACAACTCCGCTCGTGAGGCAGAAGCCCAGAATGGCCGAGATGGCATTGAGCATGCGCCGCATCATTGGGTTGTGAGCGTAATAAATGATTGTGCCCCCTCGGCCTCTCTTAATGGGTTGGTAATGCCGAGCGTTACGCGCACCGGCGCGCCTTTGGGCGCGTCGGGATTGAGGTTGAGTGTGAGCACGCGCGGGTCGCCTTTCGGCGCGTTATCGGTTTGTCCGGCAGGCAGGGCTGTGTAGTTCGCTCCCCACTCGAATTTGAGGAGGAGGGGGTCGCGCACATTAAAAAAGTAAGGAGCCCCCGTGAGCGTTGTGGAGGGCGGGGTGAAGCGCAAGAGCGGGAGCGGAGCGACAATCACCGATTCGGGGACCACCACGGGGATATTGATTGATTTGATTATGGCGCCACCAGGGTATCCAGGCACTTCTACGCGGAGCGCAAGAGTGTCCGGCGCGGCAGAAGGTGCGCGGAATGTTATTGAAGTTCTCCCCTTCCCGCTTCCCGCAAGGCGGTTGTTTACGTACCAATAGATAAGCTGCCCCGAAAGGTCGGTGCCCTTGTTGTTTGCAAGGATATCCAAAGACGCCGCGATTACGGAGTTTGAGGTGGGGAGCGCCTTACCCGCATAGCCCGGAGGAGTGTAGGTATCTGCGCGCCAGCTTATGACTATCTGCGGCGGCGTGGCGGCATGTGCGAGCAACAGTGCCCACCCGTATCCCACCCCGAGTATTACGACGGCGAGTGCCCCACGCACTGCTTTTTTAGAAATTCGCGCCATAAAGTAATTATAAACTATCCGGTTTGCGTATGTCCTCAAGCCGCGGGGGCTTTTTTTCTTCCTCTCCCGACTCGTCGCTTTCTTTTGGTTCCTCTTCGACTTGTGGGAGTTCTTCCATGGTTGATTGTTGGAGCTCTTCGACGGGCCCTCTCTGCACCCCAAATGCTTCTTCCGGCACATCTCCCTCATCCTCCTCTTCGTCTTCATATCCCTCCTCCCCTCCTCCACCTTGTGGTGCGTACCGCTGTAGGCGGTTTGCGATGCGCTTTGCCCGTTGCGCCGTTGTTTCTGCAGCACGACCACCCTTCCCTACTGTGGTGGCTGCTTTGGCGCCTCTGGCGACAGTCTGCACGGTTTTCGCGTCCGCCGCCACTTCAACCGCTCCCGCCGCGAGTGCCCCCACACCCGTTGCGGCAAGACCCGCCTCAAGCAGCTTCGTCCCTGCTTGGATGAGCAGGATCTCTATAATCCGGTTTTGGGCAATAAGCGCAATGCCCATACCCACCATAAGCAACGGCAATGGTAAAAGTATCGCGGCTCCTAAAATAGCCTTAGGCACGAAATGCTTCAACTCAAAGAAAATGAACCCGCCCACCATCATCCCTGCGAGGTAGTGGGCGAGGAGTCCTGCTGCAAGAAACGTGAGCCCTATAGGCGGCGGGGGGATGAACGCCCCGATTACCAGAAGCCAGAAAAGGTCTCCCGCGAACGCAGCGATAAACGCCATAACAATCCCCGGACCGAAATAATCTATCTTGCTGTGTTTTCCCTCTTCTTCATCCATTTATTTCGCTCCTTCTTTCTCGCTTTTCTCGTTGAGAAGCGCTTGAGGATTGGTGGTAACGATCTGGTCTTCGAAATAGGATGCGACAATCTGGATTGCCACATGCTTTTTCCCGGCGAAGAAAAGCCCCATGCCCACTTCGGCGCCGAGGAGGAGCCCTTTCTCCGCTTCAGTGAGGTCAAACGCTTTTGCAACGACGTCAATCGTAGCGGGTGCTTGTTTAAGGAGCAACTGAAGCGAAGAGTTGGTAATAATGGGCCTGCCGTACGGGGAGCGGAGGAAGTCCTCGACGTCCTGCGTGATGGTGGAGACGCCGAGATAATATTTTCTGGCGCGTTTCACAAGTCCGAAGAGGAAGGTGGCGGAATCCTCGTTTTTCATCATAATCCACGCCTCATCAATGATGAGAACGCGGCGCTTGAGGCGTGCGCGGATAAGATTCCAGATGAAGTTTAGAATGACGAACATCGCGATGGGGCGAAGCTCTTCTTCGAGGTCGCGGATGGAAAAGACAATGAAGCGGTTGTTGATGTCGATGTTGGTGTGTTGGTCCACGAATCCCGCGAAGGAACCCTTCGTGTATTTATAAAGGCGCTCCGCCATCGCGCGGCCGCCCTCAAGGTTCCGGAGCACGGTTTCAAGGTCCTCAAGAAGCGGGGCTTCTTTGCCGGAGAAATCTTCTCCCGCCACAATCTCGCGCGAGGCGTAGGTTTCGGTAATCGCGCGGTCGAGGAGCGAATCTTCCTCGGGCGTGATTTTCCCGAGCATGAGTTTCACCAGACTTGCGAGGTTCACGATGTGCGACCGGAGAATGTCCGAAGGCGATTCTCCATCCGGGATGATGGGGATGTCGAAGGGGTTGATGTGCTCCTCGGATGAAAGCGAAATATTGAAGAAGCTTCCGCCCAAAGCTTCGGCGAGCCGCTGGTATTCATTCTCCGGGTCAATCACGATGATTTCGGTGCCCACCATGAGCGACCTGATGATTTCGAGTTTCGTGGAGTATGATTTTCCGGAACCCGATTTGGCGAATACTACCTGATTTGCGTTCTCAAGCGAAAACCTGTCGAAGACGACAAGACTGTTGTTGTGGCGGTTGATGCCGTACATAATTCCTTCGTTTGAGGTGAGGTCTTCGGACACAAACGGGAAGAATGAGGAAATGGGACTCGAGTTCATCGAGGTGCCGATGCGGATGCGGTCGTTCCCGAAGGGGAACACGGAGAGCAACGCTTCAAGTTGTTCAAAGAGCGCAGGCTTGATATAAACCAGCTTTGCTTCCATGAGCGAAATGATTTGCCCCTCGAGCCGGGCGAGTTCATCGGGGGTATCGGCGTAAATTGCGATATAGAGCGCGACGTTGAAGAGTTTCTCTTCCGATTGTTGGAGCGTGTCGCGTAGGGATTCCACATCGCGCAGGGCGGTTTCAAGGAGCGGGTCGCGGACGAGCCCCTTTTCCTCCGTGTCCGAGATTTGCGATTCAAGCTGCGCCGCCTTTTTCCGGAGATTTTTCAGGGCATCCCCCGTGTCCATGGGGTTGATGAAAATGGAAACATCGAGAAGGCTGGGCAAGTTTACGATTGGCTCAAACCATCCGGTTGTGAGATAGCGCGGGTAGGAAAGCACAAAGAATGTTTTCGCGAGCTTGTTGCCCAACTTCAGATAGTTTGGAGTCACTTCCGCGCCTGCGGGGGCTATGATTTTTGAGATGTCGGGAATTCCGGGGTCTGACATAGAAATATATTTCTAGTTCTTTGCGCCTTCGGCGGGCAAATTGATATTTTCCCGCTCGACGGACTCGGGATTGTAAAAGTTATAGAGCATCTCGGCGAGCTCCCGGTTGCCGAGGGGAACTGCTTCAAGGCCGACGGAGGCGAGCCCTTCAACGACTTGGGAAACGCGCTGCTTGAGCTGCTCCAGGGATTCCTCAAATGACTCTTCTTTCTCTTTTGCCTCGGCATCATCGGCGGTTTTGCTCCGCCCCAGGAACGGAATGAACCGCATAAGGCTTTTCGTGGTGGGAAGAGATACGGTTACCCAAGGGACAACCGCAAAAAATATTTTTTCCATAATGGCGTTTTTTTCCACGAACCCCCTGATAAACTCCCGGTATTCCGCATTCTGGCTGCGGAGGATTGGCGTGGATTCCGCTTGCTCGCACGCGGCGAGTTTTTCAAGGTATTTATCAATGTTTATTTTGCGGGAATGGATGATAATCTGGAGCGGGAAATCGAGCGTGTTCAAAAAATTCTGGTAGGAAGCGGTGATGGTGTTCTGTTCCACTTCCGAGCGCAGCGCGAAATTGACGCCGTTTACCATAAGTACCTGCCGGAAACTGCCGTCTTTGAGGAGCAGCGTCCCCTCCCGGATTTCTTTTACCGCGACGAGGTCTTGTGCGTTGGCGAATTCTTTGGGCATAGCGTGAAAATTTCTAATATCGAATATCAAAACACGAAACAATTACTAAATTCCAAGCACGAAGTTTCAAGCCCATTATACCGCCCATTTCGTCTTTTCGAGAATTGACCCGAAGATCTTCATGAGTTCTGTAGCTTCTTGAGAAAGCGCCTCTTTCTCTTTTTCTTCCTCGGGCGCAGGTTCGGTGATTGCGAGCCAGTATCTAGCTTCCTTCGCCTCCTTTTTTGATGTTTTGATCTTCATTGCAAAGTCTTTCTTGCCCAAACACTCATTCGCTTCAATGTAGTTTGCCCCGACGGAACCGCTAGCTCTCATAGGCTGCTTGCCGCTTTCTACGTTCGGTATGGTCTTCGGAAGTTTATTTACATATCGGGCTGTTCGTTTGGTGAACAGAAGCGCCCGCTCTTCGAGGTCGTACGTTTTCCCTTTGGAATTTGGAATTTGGCTCATTCGGATTTGTTTAGGATTTCGATATTCGGATTTCGTGCTTCTCCTATTACCTATAATCCACTCTTCTCGCCGCTCCCAATTCCCCGCTGCGCTTGCGGTAGATGGCGTAGCGGTCTTGGGACTTGCCTAGGAAAATTCCCGGGGAAACCTTGCTGGCGCCGGTTTGGAGTCTTTGCCATGTCCGGCGGAGCGCGAAGCCCGAAAGGACTTCTTCGAGTGAAAGCCTCGCAGATTTTTCTTCGCCTCTTGCCTCTTGCCCCTTGCCGCTTGTCGCAGGAGCCTTCTCTGGTTGCCACACGTAGGTTTGGGGCCTCCACACGTAGGAGAATGCCGCTCGGGCGATCGCGGGGAGCGCCCTCCCCCCGACTTTTATAAATGCAAAGCCGACGCCGATTCCGATGATGGGAATGGAGAGTATAAGCCACAGCCATATCTGGACTATGAAATAGAGAAGGAGCGAGATGCCGCCCGCGATGGCAACGTAGATGAATTGCTTGAGCGTGAGGGGGCCCACAATCTTATCTTCCGTTTCCACGAATTGGGGAATTTGGAATTGCATAGGATAGCGTTAAGCTTTTAGCTTTAAGCGGTAAGTAGGAAGTTGGAAATTACTTCAAAGAGCTTAAATCAATCACATCATTGTCCTTTGGCTTTGTTGCGGAGGGTTGAGGCGGCGGAGAGGGGGGTATGTCAGGAAATGGAGGTATCACAGGCAAAGGCTTGGCGGTAGGGAAGGTCCCTTTGGCGACTCGCCCCGCTGAAGCTTTGGTGAAGCGGGCCGAAGGTGGAGGGGGTGGAGGCAACGGCAGAGATATCTCTTCGGGCGCGGGCGATGCGCTCGTCTCCTTTTTCCCAAAAAAGCGCGCGAAGAACCCCGGCTTTTTCTGTTCCTTGGCGAGATAGGGAGTTTTGCGTGGCGGCGGAGGCAAATCCGCTTCGGGTGCGTTTGCGGGAGGCGCGGGCGGGACCTCTGGTTCTTTGCCAAAATCGGAGAAGCGCAATACGTCGCCCGGAGAACTCGCCTTTGGCGGTGAGGACAGAGTTTCTAAGGTTGAACCTTGAGAATCCCCTAAAGGTTCAACCTTGGTGGATGCGGAAAGCGGTGTGCGCAAATCCCCGTAGTGGACGGTGCGAGGCTCCTGTGTTCCGGTTCCGCGTTGTTCCGCGTCCCGTCCGCGCGTTTCGGCGGGGGCGGTAGCCCCACCGCCGATTTCGATGTTCGCTTGAGGGATATTCTCGAATTCCGGTTGCGAGGGGCCGAACTCTTCGGGTGTGATGTCGAGAGAGAAATCCCCGGCGTTCGGGAGCGAAGGCGCGGCGGGCTCCTCGTGGAGGATGAAAGGAGAACTTTGCGCTTCTCCGCCAGAGGCGGATCCACCTTTAGTGGAGAAGTTTGAGCTTTGCGAGGGAGCGGGGGGCGCCGGAGGGGGTTCGGGGGAGAACGAGGAGAGGTCAAATGGAGACGCGGGCGGCGTGTACAAGGCCTGGTCTTGGGAGCCCGAAGGTCCGGCGTTCAGAGAGTCGAGAGACACGGGCGTTTCTTTAAAGAACGGTTCGGCAGGAGCGCCCTTGCTGATGTTCGCGAGCGTTTGTTCCAATGCTTCTGGGGGCCTGATGTCTTCAAACGTGGCGGCTGCGGCGGGCTCCTGGTAATGCGGCTCGGTTCCCGGAGGAGCATAGGTTCCCTCAAGCTCTTCCCGCATCGGCGCGAAGAGTTTTGCGTTCAGCGTGTTCGCAATCGTCGCCGCAAGCTCGGGGTGGATGCCGATGGAGAGCTTTACTTCATTTGCGACATCCGCAGGGTGGAGGAAGCCCATCATTACCCATGCGGCGATGCGGGCGACTTCGCGCGTTTTCTCCTCGGAGAGGTGCTCGTCGGTGCATACTTTCCAGAGGATTTCGGAATTGCGCTCGTCGGTCATTGCCTCACGGAGGTTTATGGGGAGCATGTCCCAGCGCTGCGCGAGCTGCTTTCTTTGAATTGTGGTGGGCTTGAGATTCATGAATGATTATGAGTGAGGACGTTCGCCGCCGCTCGTATCTATGGCTGGGCTGACGTGGATGCTCTCTTCGCCGTGGTCGTCGCCCCCCTCCTCTTTTTCTTCCCCCTCCTCTTTTTCTTGCGGTCCTTCGGAGAAACCTTGCCGGGCGATGATTCTTTCAAGGTCCTTGAGGCTCTTTTGGAATTTCTTAAGACGCTCTGGGTTGGCGTTCGATTTCTTGAGGCGGTCTATCTCACTCGTCAGATAACCCCCGTACTCGGCGCCGAATTGCGTTGTTTCCGCGAAGTTCATGTTTGCTATCAGGTTCGGGACCATTGTGGGGTTCGCGTTGGCGACCGTGGTTACATAGACGCGGCTCATCACCTTTGTTTCCGCCATAGTGTATCCAGGCACGGGCTTCTCGCCGAAGAAGGAGCCGATGACGGTCTTTGCATTTTTCTTCGTCACGCGAAGCTGTTCCTCCGCGATATGCAGGAGTTTTTCCATGGGTGGCACCTCTGTTGCGTCCCCCGCGGCTTTGGCAAGCATTTCGACGCCTTTATTGAGTGGGGACTCCGGATTGTTCTGCATTTTCCTCATCTCCTCGTCAGTTTCTTGGGCGATGAGCGCTTCCTTATCTTTTGCAGGCGTCTTGTCAAGTTCCTCTTTCGTGAAAGTCGCCGCAACAGTCTTTTCGGCGTTCGCTCTCGCGGTTTTCTGGGCTTCTTCGTACACCTTTGCCGCCCTTTCCACCGTTGTCCGCTCATGCCCTCCCGGGAATGCTTCGTTGAGCTTGTCGTACACCTCTCCTTTGCCGACACGCTCCCATTCTTCTTTAGTATCGGGCGCCCATAATTTTTCCTGCCAAAGCGCGTGCTTTAACTCTTTCTTTTTCAGCATATCCTCGAGCAGGGCTTTTTGGGCATCGGGATTCATGCCCGCGAGTATCGAGCCTTTCTGTGCGCCGGTGTACCCTTTGGTTTCTTTTTTGACGTGCTTTGCCTCTTCGTCCACTATCCCAGCGCCTGTTGCGGTGAGCCCGGCCTGCGCCCCGCGGCCCATCGCTCGTGTAAGGTAGTTCCCCCCTGGGACGATGGAAGCGGCGTATCCTGTTCCCCTTACTAACGTATTAACCCCCCAATTGACGGGCTTAAGGATTTTTTGGAGTATTGGGTGGCTGTTTCCGCCAATATTACTGCTGAAATTACGGAGTCCGCTCAGGCCCTGTCGTTGTGCGGCTGTCGCAAGTCTTTGCGCTCCGAGTCGGTTCATCGCGCGACCGCCGTAATGGCCCATGCGCCGCCCGACATAGCTATTCGCTGCGTGCATCACTTTTTGCGCGGCTTTCGAAGTTTCGAGCGCCAGCGCATTCGCGGCAAAGAATCCGGCAATGGTGAGCGCCACGAGAATCGTGGCCTGGAGGAAGCTGCCAAGTATCTGATTGATGGCTCCGCCGAAGAGCGCCCCGATCTCCGCAAGGATGCCCTCCCCTCCTGCGGGCACATATCCCAATCCGCTCAAGCCTCCAATAGGGTCATCGCCCCCACTCTTGCTCATCGCGGAGGAGGTAAGCATGACGAGCCAGAGGAAGAAGAGGGTAATGGGGGCAAAGAACGTCCATTTTATGAATTTTCCCCACCATTTACTCCAGTTTTTCTCGGTCAGGGGGAAAATCCAGAGGAGCCAGGCGAGCGGCATGAGGATAAGGAGGATGCCGAGGTAGATGTAGCGGATCATCAGGAGCACGATGAGGGAGAGGAGCGCGAAAAGGATGAAAATCGATGTGACTGCCGTAAATATGAGTTGGATGAAGGGGACAAAAAGCTTGCCGAGTCCTTGCCCGCCCGCAGATGCCGCCTGCGCCCCGGAGTCGGCTTTCCCCAGGGCGGCAAATGTCCAGCTGCGTTGAGGGTTGAAGGCGCCTGCAAGGCCGGATGCGAAGTTATGAATTCCGGCAACTTTCGCGCCCGCATCATCAAGCATCGTGCCGCCTGTTTGTTGCCCCGGGAACGCCGTGATAAATGAACCAGAGAGCTGGTCCGAAAAATTGATGATGCTTCCGGCAATCACGAGACTGAAGTTTACGAGGAGTGCGGCGACAATAAGCTTCCAAAGCACCTTCTTCATCCCGTAGGATTCGTAGCGGACGATGGTTGCAATGGCGATGACGATAATCGCGAGTACGAAGCCGAGGTTTGCGAGGGAGAGCGTCACCCTGAACCCCTGCTGGACCGCAATGGCATCCACTACGTGTGTGTTGAGTTGGAGAACGACATTGATGCCATAGGCGGCAACGCCTATGAGCGCTCCCACAAGCATGGCAATGATGTAGCCAAGGGTGAATGCGGCCCAGCCGATTGCCGACCCGGCGACATCTCCCACTACGCTTCCCACTGCGCCCGCCATCCATCCGAATATCGTCGCTTCCGTGGTTTGGGGAAGCGCAAGAGCAATACCGGATAAAGAGAGAACGGCTACCGCGGCAACGCGGTGCGCGGAGAGAAACCGGCGCATGCGGCGCGCCTTTTCGAGAAACATATGGAGAATCCCTTTCATCATTCGGTTACCGTGACGGTGCGCGTACGCGGCGCGGTTGTTTCTCCCCCGACTGTGGCGGTGTAGATGAAGCGATAGGAGCCCGGGGCGAGGCCATAGCGGAGCGGGCTTTGGCTAAGAGGTTCCATCCTGCTCGCGTCGCGCTCCTTGTTCTCGGTGATGGTAACCGTGATGACGGCCAAGGGCGCGGGCTGCGGAGCGCTATTGTGCGCCGGGTAGGCGATGGCGCTCACCCACTGCAAGGGGTCAAGGTTTGCCGCAGCCGCTTTGGTAAGCGTGGACGGGACCTTCGAGATATCCACTTCAGGGCTCATATGGCGGAAAAGTTCCACTTCGGCAAGAAGGAGTTGGCTTGCTTCAAATCGTACTTTTGCCACCTCAATTTTGTTCGGAGGGGTCGCAACTTCATTGCCGTTCGCATCCCGCATCCGTTCCGTGGTGAGGTTTATCCGTCGACTGTACGTCGCGTTGGGCAGTGTGATGGTGTAGCGGCGAAGGGGGCTTGTTCCCGCTTCGTAGAGCACAAGCAGAGGCCCGTTGTTCCCTGCGGACTTGGACATGGGATACCCCGCGTTAGTTTGGACCTGGATTTCATCAAGGTATTGAGGGATGGGGAGGGCTACTTCCCACGACGCGGGAGAACTGCCAAAGGTGCTTGAGAATGTGCTTAGGGAGCCGTCAATCGCCGCTCTGGCGGGACCACTCCCGTCACTACGGGGTTCTGTGTAGCTTTGCGTGGCGCAAAGAAGACAAATATTCGACAAGTCAATTCTTGATGCCAATGCTTCTGCGGGAGGGAACGTTTCGTTTCCAGCATCGCCAACTTCCACGCTCTTTGCAACTTCGTTCTGCACGTCGCTCTCCGTGGGCGGGGCAATTGGGTTGTCTGCGGCGGCTTTTTGGGCTGCAGCCGCGGCGGTTACGTTTGTGGCGGTTGTTGCCGTTCTCGGCGGGACGTCGCTCAAACCTTTGCCGGTTGCTTTCCCCGCGGCGCTAAGGCCCACCGCCATGAGCCGCGTGAGCGCGGCATCGGTCACCACCGCGACGAGCCCGGCGATGTCGTTCGCGTTCACAATAAGTTCGGAGGGCAAGGAGAGTCCTTTGGTGAGCGTGTCTCCCAGCACTTTCCCCGGAGTCCGGGTGATTGGTTGTTCGTTTCCCGGGCAGGGGTAGCCGTAGAGCGAACCTTCTTCGTCGGGCGGCTTGCCGGTTGAGGGACATATCTCGCTTCCCAGGAAGCCGGCTCCCGCAAGCGCCTTGTTCTTTGCGGCGTCGGACCCCGCAAGTCCCGCGAAGAGCCCCGCATCATGCGCTTCGATGAGGCCGCCGAAGTAATTGCCGGTGGGCTGTATGGTTACGCTGTATTGAAGCCAGCCGCCGTTCCTGAAATCATTTGCAAAGTTCTTCACGTTATTGATTACCTGATTCAGCGTACAGCCGGTGTAGACTGGAATGAGAGGGGGCCGGAGCGTAAAGTTGATATAGGTCCGGGCGTTCAGCGGCATGCAGAGTTCGGGGAGTATTTTGTCAATCGCCGCGCCTGCGGCGTTGTTGAAGGCGTCCCCGATAAACCCTTTCCAGTCGGTGACGAACTGGGGCTTGCCGCCGCCGTTTATCCAATTCACGATTTGCTGTTCAAGCATGGCGATGATCTGGTTCTTGAGTTCCTGGAGAAGCACTTTTTGGGTGAAATCCCAGAGGCGCCGCAACCAATTCTGCGCGTTGGACTTCTTTTGCTCCCCGGTCAGGCTTTTCGCAGTCGTGGTGAGCATCTTATCTTTCACGGGGACCTCCGCTCCCTGTGCGAATGCGCGCTCAATGCCGAAAATGGTTGCAAGGATGTCCCGCGTGTCCGCGGGAGCAGCGAATGAAATGCTGCGGACGCGCGCCGCTTCCCGTTCTATGTTTTCGGCGTCGCGGTCGAGAATTTCTTCGACGCGGCTTTCAAGGCTTTGGATTGTGGCGAGTGATTTCAGCGGGTCGGAGAAATCCCCCAAGGCCACATCGACGAGCGTTTTACGGTTTCGTACCGCAGCAATGACGCTCTTGTGGAATCCTATGAGCGGCTGGGGAACGGGGATCAGGGCAAGAGTTTGTGTGAGGTTGCCGTACATCGCGGTTGCGGCGTACGCCGTTTCAAGGCTTGCTTTCCCGGCGAGCAATTTTTCAAAAGTTGCGCTCCCGACGGTTTCTTCAAGCGCACGCGAGGTGGCGTCGGTATAGCGCGAAAAATCCTCCGCGCGCGGCGCGGCGAGAATAGTGAGGGCGTTGTTTGTTATGGGCTCGTCGAATTGCGGGAGGAATGTGCTCGCCTCGGAAAGGTTTGCGAGACTCGTTTGAATCGCGGTTTCGAGCTCTTTCTTTTTCGGGGCCACAAGTCCTGCGGGCGGAGCGTTGAGGGTCCCCAGTGTGTCGTTGGTGTGGATGACCTCCTGCGCAAGAAGACTTCCCAGGCGCAGCGTAAGATTTGTGGATGCGGCGGGGGCGCCGCCCAGCACGGGCATCGTTCCATCCGCGAGGGAAGTTGCTCCGGCCTGGTCTTTCGGAATGAACGCATTCTCCCCTGCGCGGGATTCTATGGAAGCGGTCGCGGAGGGAGTGGGTTGCGAAGAGGATGATGAAAGAAGCGTCGAGAATCCCAAAGAAAGCATCGTCGCGAGCGCGGCAAAGACGAGAAACCCCGCAGTGAGCTTCTTTATATTGGGAACCATGATGTGGAAAAGGTGTGGAACGGCGGTGGATAGACTCCGCCACCTCTATTATAGAGGGAGTGCGCCGCACAAACCACGCAAGATTATGCACACCCCGCGTGTGGCGGGGTTTTTAGGCGGGAGTCCCCCTTACTTACGGGCGCTTCTTCGTTCTTCGCGGGGACTTTTTGCGGCTGGGAAAGCAAAATCGGCGGCAAGTGCGGAGATTTGCGAGAGAGAAAGATTATGAGGGCGTGCCGTGGACCCAATTCCCATTCTCTCCAGCGCAGCGGCCACTTTATTTTTCGGAAGGTTGGTCGCATCAACGATGTTGTTGAGCAGCGTCTTGCGCGGCTGGCGGAAAAGCGCGTGCACCGCGGCGTAGTACCGCTCCGGATTTGCCCGCTCTCCTTCCGCGTGTTTCTGCGTTATGTCTGCGTCGGTCTGCGGCGTGAGCACAATGATGGCGGAGTCGACTTCGGGCGGCGGGACGAATGCGGAGCGGGGAATAATGCCGAGAATTTTTGGTTTCGCCCAGAACTGCACGCTCGCGGCAAGCTGGTTCATTCCTCGGCAGGCTCGGGATGACCCTGAGCGCGCCGAACGGGTCATGTGGGAGGGGCGCGCAGCAATTCGCTCCGCTACTTCCTTTTGCATCGTGAAGACCGCGCGTGCCGGAAGCGGCGCGAGGTCGCCCACAATGCGGAGCAGAAACCCGGTGAGATAGTAGGGAATGTTCCCCACCAACTTATAGCTTTGCGCTTTAAGCTCTAAGGCGAGAGAAGGAAGAATTTCTCGCACGTCACTTTCTATAATTTCCACTCCTCTCGCTGAAAACGTTGTTCGTAGTTGTTCGGCGAGTTTCGAATCTTTTTCGAGAGCGATAATCTTTGGAGGCTTTGTGGGAAGCTTATCGCTTAAAGCTAGAAGCTCGCTTGTAAGTTCCCCATGCCCCGCGCCGATTTCGATGATTATGTCGCCCGGCGCAATCTGAAGCGCGTCAGCAACCACGCGTAAGACTGCGCGGTCGTGGAGGAAGTGTTGACCCAAACGTGCTCCGGACATGCGAGCATTATGAACGGTGGAGTGTGAAGTGTGAAGTGTTGGATATATAATAGAGAGATGTTGCATGGCTCGAAACTTTGGTGGGCGGCATTCATGCTCGCAGGCGCATTTGTCGTTGCCGTGGCGATTATCCCCTTGTTTATCCCTCATCGCGGCGGGGACGGAGAACTTCCGTTGGCGCAACAACCTCCGGCACCGCAACCGGCGAAGCCAAGCCCACCAAACGCATTTGTGCCCTCGGGACGAAACAGACTTGCGCCGATTTCCGGCATCCCGTCTTTTGAGATTCCTTCCTTGCCGCAGTTAGCAATACCGATGCCCTCAAGCCCCTCGCTTACTAGTACGCCGCAAGAGAGTGTGGCGACTTTGAAGAAAGTGAAAAAGAGTGCACTGCCCGCAGAGTCCCCTCTCCCTCTTCCTCCGGTTCGAGACAGCGAATTGTCGGTTGCATTGGGCGGGGTACAAAGTTTTGATGAGTTTGCGGGCATCATCGTGGATTCCGGGGCGAAGTTGCAATTTGAGCGTGCCCGCTTTGTGTCGATTTTAAGGGAAAGTGACGGGGTTCCTTACGCCGTCGCCGATCTTATGGATATGGCTCTTTTGCCCGGAGGGTGGGCGGCGGCGAAGCCCTCGCTTCTTACGGTGCGCGACTTTGTCGCTGCGCGCATTGCGTATGTGAAAACGGTAAAAGTTTCGGGCGGAGCAGTGGAGCTTGCCCGCGCCATGGTGGCATTCGATATGCTTACCGAGGGACTTCTTAATGAACTTCTCGCGAGCGACGGGAATCCCTCTGTGCAACTTCGGCAAAAAATAAGTGCGTATGATGCCGCCGGGACGTATTACAATAATGAGTTTGGAAAACGCGCGTGGCAGACATCGTTCCACGCTCCGGATATTTTCAACGTACTCACGCAACTTTCTTCTTTCTTTGTCAGAAGGGCGCACGCGCAGGTAGGAGGAAAACCTCCATTTGGGGGCAAAATCAGTTTCAGGATGGACTGCTCGGTATGCAATACCGGTTTTGTTATCCATCTCAACAACGCGGTGAATGACAGCTCCCTTGCTCTTTTTGTTTCGTGGTCAACTTTCGCCTCTCCACTTTTCTATATCAATAAAAACCCGAACGCGGGACAAAATATTGTCGGGCTTTACAACCGGGAGTCGGGGCAGTGCGAACAGCCGGTGTGCGAAGGTGAGTGTTGTGCGGTTGATAATTATGACGGGAAGTTGTATATGGCGGGGACAAGTTAGGAGGCCTATTCTTCGTCCAGAAGCTGGATTTCGGTTTCGCCGGTTCCCGCTTCAAAATCGGAAGAGTGTTCGGTTCGTATGAAATGTGGCAAACCGGCGGGGATTTCACCGATAAACCGGGAAGGAATTCCAAAGAATGAGATTGCAAGTTCCTGCCGCGCGCGCGTCATGGCAACGTACATAAGCCGGCGCTCCTCTTCTATTCCCTCTCCGCTTTCCATTGAGCGTGCGTGGGGAAGAAGCCCTTCCGCGCACCCTACGAGAAATACCCGGTCAAATTCAAGACCTTTTGCGAGATGAATGGTGGAAAGATGCGCGGCAGGTTTGTTTGCGGAGGAGAGCGATTGCTTGCTCGCATTCATATCGTCAGTTGATTGCACTAATGCGACATGCTCAAGAAAGGGTGCAAGTTCGGCAAACCCTTCCGCAAAGCGGATGAGTTCGCTTATGTTCTCGCGGCGCTCTTCGGAGTTTGTCATTTCCCGTTCCAGGTAATCGAAATAATCTGCTGCGGCGAGGAATGATTGGATTGCCGCGGCGGGACTTTTTTTGCCGTTTGCGAGGAGTATGGGAAGGAGCTCGCGGAATGTGCGCACCCGGAACGCTTTCTCGAGCCGTTCACGGCTTATCTCATCTTGGGGGTTCAGGGTGAGGCGAAGCGCGGCGATAATATCTTTTATTTCCCGGCGCTCGTAGAATTTAAGACCGCCATAGATACGGTATGGAATGCCGCGCCGCAGGAGCGCTTGCTCGATTGCGCGCGATTGGGCGTTCGTGCGGTAGAGCACGGCCGTCGAAGGGGAAGAATAAGCATGGGTATGAGAATGAGGTTCGGCATGTTTATTTTTACTCTCATACTGCGCAGCTATGCGCTGCGCCACCCACTCCGCTTCGTCGTTCTCATCGGCTGTTTCAATAATGGCAAGCGGTTCCCCGTCGGGGTTCTGCGTCCAGAGATTCTTTTCGCGGGCTATTTTGTTGTGAGCGATGACCGCGGAAGCTGCGTGCACGATTGTTGCGGTGGATCGGTAGTTTTCTTCGAGGAAAACGACGCGGGCATTTGGCCAATCCCGCTCGAAACCGAGAAAGGTTTCGAGGTTCGCATAGCGCCATCCGTAAATCATCTGCGCGTCGTCTCCCACGACGCTTACTTGGTTGCGTTGCCCCGCAAGGAGGCGTACGAGGGCGTATTGCCCGGGGCTCACGTCTTGGTATTCGTCAACGAGGATGTGCGTGTAGCGCTCTCGGTATTTTGCGAGAATTGCGGGCTTCTTTTCGAAAAGCCATACGGTTTTTGCAATGAGGTCGTCGAAGTCAAAAGCATTGTTGCGCGCAAGGAAAGTCTCGTAACGCTCCAGCGCCGCTTGTTCGTTCTTAGCGTGGAATTTTTCTCCGCGCGCCGCGCCGCTTTTTGTGAAAGAGATGAGTTGAAGAAGGCGTGCGGGCTTGGTGCTTCTCATATCCAATTCCTTCAGCACTTTTTTTATTGCGGAGAGCGCATCATGGTCGTCGAAAATCGTGAAGTGCGGAGTGCGGCCAAGCTCGCGCGCGTCGGCGCGCAAGATTCGTGCGCCAAGCGAGTGGAATGTGCCGATGAACGGTTCTCCTTGTCGCTTGTCGCTTGTCGCTTGTCGCTGGACCCGCTCTGCCATCTCCCGCGCCGCTTTATTGGTGAAGGTGAGCGCGCAAATGCGGGAAGGCGCCACCCCTTGTTCGATAAAAAGAAGAAGTCGGCTTGTGAGCGTGCGTGTTTTCCCCGTTCCTGCTCCTGCGACGATCAGGAGCGGAACATGGGGAGATTGTACGGCGCGTTGTTGCTGAGGATCAAGGTTAGATAAATCCATAGAGCGTGGTATGCTGTATCCTATCAGTAAGGCTATTGTACGGGAACTTTGGCGCGCGGAGAAGCCATTCGCTATGGCCGTTTTTTTGCTTGCGGGGCTTGTTGCCGCAAGCTTTTTAAGCGTGTTTATAGGGCCTGTACAAGGAGCTGAAAAAGGGGTGTGGGGCGGGCCAGCCCGTCACAGCTCCGTCCTTGAGCGGTCGGTGGGCGGGTCGGCGCCGCAGGCGCGATGGGGAAATTTTTTTGCCGCAGGCGCATTCGTCGCAAGCCAGCCTCGGCTCGGGATGTTTCCTGCGCACGCCGCGGATTTCAGAGAAGAGTTGCTCACCGCGCAGGCGCAGACGACGCAACCGACAATGTTGAATGATTTTGGAACCGCACCGGGATTTTCTCCACGGGCAGAGTTCGTTTCATATAAAGTGGTACGAGGCGATACTTTCTCTAAAATTGCCGCGAAATTCGGGGTTTCTTTGGAAACCGTGCTTAGGGCGAATCCGAGCGTAAAGGCCAGTCGGCTCACCGTAGGAGAAACGTTACAGATTCCTCCGATGTCCGGCGTCGTGTATATCGCGAAAGACGGCGACACTCTCGAATCCATTGCCGATATTTTCAGCGTTGCTTCGGGAGACATTGCAAGCGTGAACCGGTCGGTAAATCTCGCGATGATTGGTCCGGGTACGCGTCTGATCGTCCCGGGTGCGACGGGGGTGCGCGCAACGGAGCAGGGAAAACCGCTTCCCGTCCTCAAAGGGTATTTCATTTTTCCTGCGGCGGGGTTTAATTGGGGGCGCCTACACCCGGTGAGCGCGGTGGATATCGCGGGCGTGTGCGGCACCCCCGTGCTCGCTGCTGCGGAGGGGTTGGTGATTCCGGATGAGCGATACGGCGAGGGCAATGATGGCTGGAATGGAGGCTACGGAAAATTTGTGCTTATCGAGCACCCGGCGGGAGCGAATATACGGACGCGCTATGCCCACCTGAAAGAGGCAACGACGGAAGTGGGAGAATACGTAAAACAAGGGCAGCAAATCGGTACAATGGGCGATACGGGAGACGCTTCCGGGTGCCATGTGCATTTTGAAGTATTGGGGGCGGCAAATCCGTTTGTTAAATAGTACACGACGCCAATATACTAATGGGTACTAATTATACGAATGGATTACAGGTAGAGATCATCCGCACCCCATTTGTAGCATTAGTAGAATTTGTATATTAGCATCGATACTCCTACGCTTGCTCGCGGACACGATATCCCCACGCTTCCGCAAGGTGTGAGGCGGTAACAAATTCGGATTCTTCGAGGTCGGCAACGGTGCGGGCGGTCTTGAGGAGGCGATAATATGCGCGAGGCGAGAGTTCGCTGTGCGTGAGTGTGGCGACGAATTCTTCGCCGGTGCGATCCATGTTGAGCAGAGACTCGACGTGTTTGGAGTTCATATCGGCATTCGTAGTGATGTGGCGCGGGCTAAGCCGTGTGCGCTGGCGGGCGCGTGCGGCCGTGATTGCCGCACGGGCATCTGCACTGGTGAGCGTGGAAGTGTGTGATTCCCGGAGATGCGCGATCGGTACTCGGGGCACGGTCACATGCAGGTCAATCCGGTCCGTGAGCGGTCCGGAGATTTTCTTTTGATATTTAATTACTTCGTACGGGGAGCATTTGCAGTCTTTCTCTGGGTCGCCATGGTATCCGCATGGGCAGGGGTTCATGGCGGCGACAAGCGTAAAACGCGCGGGGAATGTGAGTGCGCCCTTTGCGCGGGCGACATGTACTGTGCCCGTTTCCATGGGTGCCCGGAGCGCTTCGAGAATATGCCGTTGGAACTCCGGAAACTCGTCGAGGAAGAGTACGCCGCGATGCGCAAGACTGATTTCTCCCGGCTTTGGGTCGCTGCCGCCTCCCACGATTGCGGGAAGAGTTGCGGTTTGATGAGGTGCGCGGAAAGGCCGCGCGGTGAGAAGTCCTTGTACGGTAAGCCCCGCCGCACTCCATATTTTGGTGGCCTCGATGGATTCCTCGGGGTCCATCGGCGGCAAGATGCTCACCATTGCCTGGGCAAGAAGACTCTTCCCTACTCCTGGAGGCCCACTCATTAGAAGGTTGTGTCCTCCTGCCGCGGCGATGATGAGTGCGCGCTTCGCATTTTCTTGTCCTTTCACGTCGGCAAAGTCCGGAACATTCGAAGCGATAGCTTCCGCGGGGCGGTATACATGGCGCGCAAGTGGCCGGCGGCTTTCAAGGAACTCGATTGCATCGTTCAGGGTTTCAATCGGGACCACATGTGTTTCGGCAACCACCGAGGCTTCGTTTGCGTTGCAGGCGGGGAGAAATACATAGCGGAATCCGGATTGAGCGGCCATATGACTGATGCTCAAGGCGCCGCGTACCGGTCGCAGCCGCCCGTCCAAAGCAAGCTCCCCTACAAAGAGCTTGTCGTGCGTTTCGAACTTTTGTATCTGGTGAGTTGCAAGAAGATATCCGATTGCAATTGCAAGGTCGTACTGCGAGCCGGTTTTTTTTACGTCCGCAGGAGCGAGATTCACCGTGATTTTCCGGTTCTCCCGGTTGGGCGGTTTTACTCCCGAATTCTTAAGTGAAGAGTTCACCCGTTCGCGGGCTTCGTTCAGTGCTTTGTCGGCAAGGCCGACAATGGTGAACGAATGGAGCCCGACATTCAAATCCACTTCCACCTCAATGGGGCGCGCGTGAATCCCTTCAAGTTCTGCAGAGTGTACGCGGGCAAGGTGGTCGCGCATGAAACTAGGAAAGTTGCACCGCGGGCACCATATGGGACGACACTACTTCTTTTTTTTGCATGAGCGGCACAACGCAGATTCAGGCGCGGTTGCAAGTACGTCGGTTTCAATCGATGCGCCGCATTGTTCGCATACGCCGTACGTTCCCCGCTGGATTTTCTCGAGCGCCGAGTCCACTTCGTTAATGTCGTCTCGGAGCGATTCCGCGATTGCCTGCCGATTCCCCTCTTCTTCGGCCTGGTCTGTTTCTTCGCTTGAAGCGTCGACATCATTTCCGAAGCTTCCCGGAGTGTTATGTGACTTCACCTCGGCAAGAAGCGCTTTCTTCCTCTCCTCTAATTTTCTCTGATACTCCGAAAGATTTTTTTGGTCCATGGAATCTAGCATACCATATAGTCCCTCATCGCTTACTCACAGCGCTTTACATCTTTGATTTTGGCGAAGGCGAAAGAGCAGAATGCTTTAAGCCCTCGGAGCCCAAAGGAACCCATTTCCATGGATTAAATCGGCAATAGTATTCGGCAATACATACTGCTGAGTTATTGCCGGAAATAGAATATACAAAGGATTTAGATTGAAGGCTAATATTTCTGATAAACTTTTTTGTTTGTCAGAAAATGTGCATTTATTGATAAACACTGACAAACCATTGGTAAATATAGATTATTTGATGTTTTCTATGATTTAGGAAATTTTGGTTTGTGATTCAACAAACAAATGGGAAAATTTTAATCAAACTTTTTGATATTCTCATAAAATCCCGACTTATAGATTTTTGGTATGAGTTTGTATATTTTTGGTACCGTTGGATCGCTTTCTATCGCAAATATCCATTCCTCGAATTGTATTGACTTATGCCCTTTTAACTTCTTATAGCAGAGCGGCACTATCACATTTTTCAGTTGTCCGAAATCCCTTACCATGAGGTGTACGCTTCCTGCCCTTTTATAACCATCCTTCCTTTTTCTCGGAGCGTATGCGTAAATCCTATTTCTCAGACCTAGCGACTCTTTTACGATTTCTACAAGAATCTTATCCCTTTCGTTCATCCCCAATGCAAATGTGGGAATATTACTTACAATTCCTTTCTCCTTATGTCTAACGCTGCAAAATGTGAAGCATCCCTCACCCGTTATTAATCCCCTTATGTAGTCGTAAGTGAGCATTTGTTTATCACGAAACATAGTTTAACTGTTGGCGCGCATACAGTACTATTATATAGCATGAAGAAAGGGGAGACTGGAAAACTTGGCGAGGACATTGCCTCCGGATTCCTTTCAAGAAAGGGCTACCGTATCATCGAGCGGAATTACCGCAAGCCGTGGGGGGAGATTGATATCATTGCAAAACATCCAAACGGTACGCTGGTCTTCGTGGAAGTGAAGACAATGCGCAGAGGGAGTCTCCAGCCGGAAGATCAAATGTCGGGTGCTAAAATACGAAAACTGCGGCGCACCTCCATGCTTTTCGCGAATGAGCATGATGAATTGCTCCGTGAGAGGCGCGGGTGGCAGATCGACCTTGTCGCAATCACTATGGAAGAAGAAGAGAAGTCTGCCATCCGGCACTATGAAAATGTCGGATAGAGGGGTTGACCCCTGCGTCGCATTGGAGTAGCCTGGATAGGCAAGGAATGAATTCCGCGTATGCGGGATTTTTAATTAATACGATGCTGAACATAAAAGATATATCCCGGGCGCTCAAACAAGTCGCCGAAGAAAAGGGGCTTGAGCCTGAACGGGTGCTTGAAGCGATCGAATCATCTATCGCGGCTGCGTATAAAAAAGAATACGGAACGCGTGGAGATATTGTGAGAGCGAAGCTCGACTCGAAATCGGGCGAGTTGCGTTTCTGGCAGGTGAAGACGATTGTCGACGAATCGACGGTGCGGATAGTGGAGGAGGGAACGGAGGAGGCAGCAGTGCCCGAAGCAGTATCTCCGGAGCAGCAAGGAGAAGCGGCGTTGCCCCGCTACAACGCCGAGCGGCATGTATTGCTCGATGAAGCGAAGAAAGTAAAACCAAACGTGAAGCTTGGCGATGAGATGCTGTTCCCGCTTGAGACGCATGAGGACTTCAGCCGCATCGCGGCCCAGACTGCGAAGCAAATCATCCTCCAGAAATTGCGGGAATCGGAACGTGACTCGATTCTCTCCGAATGGCGCGATAAAGAAGGGCAAATTGTGAGCGGCATCGTACAGCGGTTCGAGCGGGGACATGTGTACATCGACCTTGGACGCACGGTGGGGGTGATGTTTGCAAACGAGTCCATTCCGGGAGAGCATTACCGCTCGGGAGAGCGTCTGCGCTTTCTCGTGCTTGCGGTGCAAGAAGACACGCGTCTGCCGGGCATCGTGCTTTCACGTTCGCATCCTAAGTTCGTCGCGAAACTTTTTGAACTTGAAGTTCCCGAGCTTGCGGAAGGAGTTGTGGAAGTAAAAGCGATTGCCCGGGAAGCGGGGAACCGCACGAAGATTGCCGCGGCATCGAAAGCGGAGGGGGTGGATCCGGTGGGTGCGCTTGTGGGGCAGCGCGGCACGCGGGTTATGGCGGTTACGAATGAGCTTGGTCCGGAGAAGGTGGACATTATAGAATGGTCAGAAGACCCGGGGAAATTTGTGGGCAATGCGTTGTCGCCCGCGAAAGCCGAGCGCGTCGAAGTACTCCCTCGCCGGGAGGCGCGCGTGTACGTGCCCGAAGACCAATTGAGTCTTGCAATCGGGAGAGGCGGGCAGAATGTCCGCCTCGCGGCGAAGCTTACCGGATGGAAGCTTGATGTACGTTCCCAGACCCGTCCCGAAGAAACGCAGGAGGGGGGAGTAGCCGGTATTCCCGAAGTTAAAGATGAAAAAGAAAACGATGAGGCTTCCTCGGTCAAGGAAGCGAAGGAATAACTAAAAGATTGTTATGTCAGCAGTCACGTTTGCGGTGTGGGCGAGTGTGGTATCTATAGTCGCGGCGGCATGGTTGGGGAGGCGTGTTGCGAAGCGGGCGCGGGGGGATGAGCGGATGGAGGAAATTGCAAGTGCGATACGGACCGGCGCAAAAGCATATCTGAACCGTCAGTACACAACCATTGCGGTGGTTGCGGTGATTGTGGCGGTGGTTATAGGTGTGCTGGTGAATAAAGCAACGATGATTGGTTTTGTCATTGGCGCGATTGCTTCGGGCGTGGCCGGGTATGTGGGAATGAACGTATCGGTGCGCGCGAATGTGAAAACCGCCGAGGCCGCGAAGCGCGGGTTGCGCGAGGCGCTCGCGGTGGCATTCGAGGGGGGAGCGGTCACCGGGCTCCTTGTGGTGGGATTGGCACTTCTCGCGGTCACCGGGTTTTATGCGGCGACGAGAGATGTGAATGCGCTCATCGGCCTTGGATTCGGCGGCAGTTTGATTTCCGTGTTTGCCCGTTTGGGCGGCGGAATTTTCACAAAAGGAGCGGATGTGGGAGCAGACCTTGTGGGGAAAGTGGAGGCGGGGATTCCGGAGGACGACCCGCGGAATCCTGCGGTGATTGCGGATAATGTGGGCGACAATGTGGGCGACTGTGCGGGGATGGCGGCGGACCTTTTTGAAACATATGCAGTCACCGCTATTGCGGCAATGATCCTGGGGGCGCTTACGTTCCCTGGGAACGCGGTGGCAGTCACATTGCCTCTCGTTATGGGAGGTATCGCGGCCATTGCCTCGGTGCTGGGGATATTTTTTGTGCGCTTGCCCGCCGATAAACAAGGCGTTGCGGGCAGCCCTGCAAAAAGCGCAAATATTATGGGGGCGCTCTACAAAGGGCTTATCAGTTCAAGCGTGCTCTCACTCGCCGGATTTTGGTTTGTGAGTGCGCGCTTTTCGGGGGCGTTTGAATTGGGGCGGTGGGAGCTTTTCGTCCCGATGGCGATAGGAGTTGCGGTTACCGCGCTCATTGTGCTGATTACCGAGTACTACACTTCAAAGAAGTTCCGTCCCGTGCGCTCGATTGCGCAGGCATCCGAAACCGGCCATGGCACGAATATCATCGCGGGACTCTCCGTGGGGATGGAGGCGACCGCGCTTCCGATTTTAGTGATTGTGGGAGGCATACTCGGTTCGTACGCTGCGGCAGGACTCTACGGCGTGGCGCTTGCGGTAATGAGCATGCTCTCGATGACGGGCATTGTTGTTGCGATTGATGCGTTCGGCCCGATTACGGACAATGCGGGCGGTATTGCGGAAATGGCGGGGCTTCCGGAATCGGTGCGGGAAGTTACGGACGCGCTTGACTCGGTGGGGAATACGACAAAGGCGGTGACGAAAGGGTATGCGATCGGTTCGGCAGGGCTTGCGGCGGTAGTGCTCTTCGCCTCCTACGTACACGATCTCGGCGCGCGGCACGCGGGACAGTCTTTCGACCTTACCGACCCCAAGGTAATTGCCGGGCTTTTGATTGGGGGGCTGATCCCTTATTTATTCGCTTCAATCTCCATGCGTGCCGTGGGGAAAGCTGCGGGGAGCGTGGTGCAGGAAGTACGGAGGCAGTTTAAAGAAATTCCGGGGATCATGGCGGGGACCGCGAAACCGGATTATGCGAAATGCGTGGACATCGTGACGCGCGCGGCGATTAAGGAGATGGTGATTCCTGCGCTCTTGCCGGTGGCAATCCCGATTGTGGTCGCATTCACTATGGGACCCAAGGCGTTGGGAGGGCTGCTCCTCGGTTCGATTGTGACGGGGCTTTTCGTCGCGCTCTCGATGACGTCCGGCGGTGCTGCATGGGACAATGCGAAGAAATATATCGAAGAAGGGAATTTTGGCGGGAAGGGTTCGCAGGCGCATAAAGCGGCGGTGACCGGCGATACGGTGGGCGACCCTTATAAAGACACGGCTGGTCCCGCAATCAACCCGGTGATCAAAATCATAAACATCATTGCTTTACTTCTAGTACCCTTCCTGTAAAATCCGAATATCGAAACACGAAACTCTAAACAAATTCCAAACACGAATATCTAAATTCCAAAGTTTGGAGCATTCGAGTTTAGAATTTGTCATTTGTTTAGGATTTCGAAATTAGAGTTTCGGATTTATGCCAAGATGAATCTTATCCCCACCGTTATCGAAAAAAGCCAGTATGGCGAACGGGCGTACGACATTTATTCCCGCCTTCTCAAAGAGCGCATCATTTTTTTGGGAGGACCCGTGAATGATGCGGTGGCAAATAATGTGATTGCCCAGTTACTGTTCCTTGAGCATGAGGATTCGAAAAAAGATATTAAGTTGTACCTGAATACTCCCGGCGGGTCGGTAACGGCGGGAATGGCGATTTACGACACGATGCAGTATGTGAAGCCGGATGTGGTTACGATGTGCGTAGGCATGGCGGCGTCAATGGGCGCGGTGCTGCTCGCTGCGGGAAAGAAGGGGAAGCGCTTCACGTTGCCAAACTCGGAAATTCTTCTGCACCAGGTCATGGGTGGCGCCGAGGGCCAGGCAACCGAAGTGGAAATCACCGCGCGGCACATTATTAAGATTAAAGACAACATCAACCAGATTCTCGCGAAGCACACGGGACAGGCTATCGGGAAAATAGAGAAAGACACCGACCGCGATTTCTACATGACCGCCGCGGAAGCGAAAGAGTACGGCTTGATTGACCAAATTGTGAAGAAGTCGTAATTGCGCGTGCGCGCCTGTCAGCTGTGAGGATTCGCCCCGCCAGTCCATGGACTGGCGGGGGTTTTCGTATAGAATAGAGGTTATGGCGAAAGTGGATGAAAAAAGAATTGAGCATCTCCTCGCGCGAAACGTGGAGAAAGTTATTGACCGCGGACATCTTGCCGAGGCGCTCCGAAGCGGAAGGAAGTTGCGAGTGAAATTGGGAATTGACCCCACGTCGCCGGATTTGCATCTTGGGCACGCGGTGGTGCTCTGGAAGCTCCGCGAGTTTCAGGAGCTTGACCACACCATAGTTCTTATCATCGGGGACTTTACGGCGCAGGTGGGAGATCCGTCTGGAAGATCCGAGACGCGGAAGGTATTGAGCGAAAAAGAAATTGCCACAAATCAAAAGAAATATGTGGCTCACGCGGGCACGATATTGGACATCAAGAAGGTGGAAATTCGGCACAACAGCGAGTGGTTCGCGACTGAAGGAGTGGGGAAACTGATACAGCTCGCGAGCGCCGGCAGCATACAGCAGGTTTTACGGCGTGCTGATTTTAGGAAGCGTCTTCGCGCGGATCAGGATGTCACTCTTCTAGAGGTCATGTACCCTTTGCTCCAGGGATATGATTCGGTGAAAGTGGAAGCAGACGTGGAACTTGGGGGGACAGACCAGCTTTTTAACTTGCTCATGGGGCGTCGCGTACAGCGGCACTTCGGGATGGGGGAACAGGATGTTATGACCACTTCTTTGCTTGAAGGGTTGGATGGAGTAAAGAAAATGAGCAAGAGTCTCGGCAACTACATAAGCTTAGACGAAAAGCCCGCAGAAATGTTTGGGAAGGTGATGTCCATTCCAGATTCGCTCATCGTGCGTTACTTTACGCTCGCAACCGAAGTTCCGGAGCCTGAAATAAAAGAGTTTGAGCGCGCGCTCGCGGACCGGCGCGCGAATCCGAAAGACATTAAGGAGAAACTTGCCCATGCGGTGGTTGGGCGTTATCACGGGGAGAAGGAGGCGGTGGCGGCAGCGGAAAAATTCAACGCGCTCTTTTCGCGGAAGGAAGCAATTATGTTGTCGGACTTGCCTTTGCTACAGGTTAATCTCACAAAGGAAAAAAAGTTCCGTGATGTTATTTTGAAAACCGGAGTAGTGGCGACCAAAAGTAGTGTCCAAAGGCTAATTCAGCAAGGGGCTATCCAAGTGACGCAAGGATCCAAGATTGTAAGAGTGAGAAATCCGTGGGCTGCGAGCGCTTTTTTGAAAGATGGCGATGTTATAAAAATTGGTAAACGGCACTTCTTTCGCGTGAAAGTTTTGTAAGGGAGCGGGCGACGGGAATTGAACCCGTACCTGAACCTTGGAAGGGTTCCGTACTACCACTATACTACGCCCGCGTTTGTTTTCTCTAGCTAGGAAAGTGCGCCTGCGATCCAGCCCATTATTTTTCTATGGAGCCTCACTCCTTTAGAAGGGTCATTCCCGCACACAATGGTAACGTGCGCAGTGCCGTAAGGCAACTTTCTCTTATTTAAGTCGGATTTATTCGCCCGCTGGTCGATTTGAGGTTTCCTAAAACTTGCGAAAGGGAGGCCGGTAATTTTTCGCCAATATTCTGTGCACTCGCGCAGATCGTTGTCCGGATAGAGGAAGAGTCTCACTGTGATATTTCCTTTTTCTACATTACACGCCTCTTGAAACCAGCGCATCATTAATTTAATGACCTTTGGGTCGGAGTTGATAACTCGTATTATGTCGTGAGTTTTTGACCCTTCACCGATATAGAGTCCTATTCCCAGTAACCACAAATCTCTCCTCGTGAGTGCTCCGATTTCTCGTACCCCTTCCTCGCGGAGCTTCCGGACTTCTTCAACTTTCTTATTATGTTTCAACGCCCCAGACTTTATCGGGCCATATTGGATTCGCTGGAGAACCTCTTGGTTGGGGGTAAAGGGTTTATCTCTGAACCAATCGCTCAGCGTGCTTTTAGAAACCCCGATTTTTTCGTTGATCATGTTGTACGAGTATCCGTCTTGCCTCAACTTTCCCGCTTGTTCTCGTAGTGTTGGATTTCTTACCATATCACCATTATACCATACCGTATGAGCCAGTTCGGCTTCCGCTTCTTGTTGCGTTTTTCCCCGGGATGCGGTACAAAGAGAGCAAACGTATGTCGCGTCGAACCACAATATTTGCAGTATTTGCTGTAATCGTGCTGGGGGGATATGGCGCGAGCCGCCTCTTTTCTTTTTCCCAAGGGATTCCTTCGGAGTTTCAGGATGCCCGTCTTCGGGGTGCGCTGATTGCGCAAAATATTGTGAACCTTTCGAATGATTCCAGGAAAAATATTGAGAAAATCAGCGCGCTCGATAAGGAGGGGAAATTCTCCGACGCGCTCGCCATCACGTTTGATGCCGCAAAAAAGAGCGAGGATATCCGCAATCAAGCGGTGGCGCTCGCGGATGAAATTGGCGTGATGACGAAAGCGCTCTCGGGGATCCAGTCGTTCGAAGCGCGGCAAGCGGCGCTTGAGTCTATCGCGAGCCGTCTTGCGCTTCTGAACAAGCTCATTAATTACAGCAACTACTTGAGCGATCTTCTTCAGGCCTTGAAGAACCGATTCAATGGAGTGCCGGGTTCGGCGAAGCAGGTGGCAGTGCTGGTGAACCAGATTAACGCGGAAGTGCAGGCAATCAACACCTTCAATGGCCAAGCTGGTCAGGCAATGGACCGGTTTGACGCGATAGTAAAGCAATAGAGAGTAGGTAGTATGTGGTAGGTAGCGACACAGAGCTGCCTTAAAATTCGCGCTGGCGAGGGTACCACTAGAAGACAAACGGTCCGCAGCTCGACGGCAGAGCGATTGTCTTGAAATTGGCAGCGAGGGCGGGTAGAAATAGGAGTGCCGGCCTGTAGCTTAATGGTAAAGCCGACGTCTTATACACGTCTGACGAAGGTTCGATTCCTTCCAGGCCGACCAAGTTAGACATTGAGAGTTTTCGGAAGGAAGTACTCTGCACTCCCTTTAGTGCATCACACTATGCCGCCACCGGTTTGATTTTGAAGGGTTTCAAAACTGCGAGGAATTCTTCCTGCTCGAGCGTTTCTTTCTCGACAAGCGTTGTGGCGATTGCCTTGAGCGCCGCCTTGTGGGTCTTCAAAAGCTTCTCGGCGGTGGCGTAGGCGCCCGTGATAAAGGAGCGCACTTCTTCGTCAATCTGTGCCGCCACTTTTTCCGAGTAGTCTTTTTCCATGGCAATCTCGCGCCCGAGGAACACGAGCTCTTCAGCTTTGCCGAAGGTTTGGGGTCCCATTTCGCTCATGCCGTATTTGGTGACAAGCCGCCGTGCGAGTTCCGTCGCTTGCCGCAAGTCGTTTGAGGCGCCGGTTGAAACGTCGCCAAATGTAAGTTTTTCCGACACGTAGCCGCCCATCATCATAGCGAGGTCGGTGAGGAATTGCCGCCGCGTGCGGAGGTGCTGTTCCTCGATGGGGAGTTTCATGGTGTAGCCGCCCGCCATACCGCGGCTGATGATGGAAACCTTATGCACGGGGTCGGCGTCTTTAAGGGATGCGGCAGCAAGGGCGTGCCCTGCTTCGTGGTACGCGGTGATTTCTTTCTCGCGGGGGCTGATGGCGCGGCTTTTCCGCTCGGGGCCGAGGAGTACCTTCTCGACGGCGCTGAAGAATTCGTTTTGGCCAATTTCTTTCTTATTTTCCCGCGCGGCAAGAATCGCCCCTTCGTTCATTAGATTGGCAAGGTCTGCGCCGGAAAACCCCGGAGTGCGTACGGCAACTTTTCGGAGATCTACCGAGGAGGCGATTGCTTTTCCCCGCGCGTGAATTTTAAGTATTGCCTCGCGGTCATTGAGGTCGGGGAGGTCGAGTACTACGCGCCGGTCGAATCGTCCGGGCCGGAGAAGCGCGGGGTCAAGGATGTCGGGACGGTTTGTCGCCGCAAGCACGATGACGCGCGTGTCGCGGTCGAAGCCGTCGAGCTCGACAAGGATTTGGTTCAAGGTTTGCTCTCGCTCGTCGTTCCCGCCGCCCAAACCCGCGCCGCGCTGGCGGCCGACGGCGTCAATCTCGTCGATAAAGAGAATCGCGGGTGCGGCTTTTTTCGCCACGGCGAACGCATCGCGCGTGCGCGAGGCGCCCACGCCTACGAACATCTCCACGAATTCTGAGGCGGAAAGGTGGAAGAAAGGAACGCTTGACTCGCCTGCGACTGCCCGCGCGACGAGCGTCTTCCCCGTGCCGGGAGGGCCCATCAAAAGCACGCCGCGGGGAATGCGCGCGCCGAGGTCGAGAAACTTCTTCGGGTTTTTGAGAAAGTCGACGACTTCAAAAAGTTCTTCTTTCGCTTCCTTGAGCCCTGCGACGTCCTTGAAAAGCACTTTCTCCTTGTCGGGTGCGGTAAGGCGGACGTTTGACCGGCCGAAGCTGAACGCCTGGCTTGCTCCCGTGCGCGCCTGCCGGAACATAAGCCAGAAGAAGAAGCCGATGGCGAAAATAGGAAGAAGCGTGGGGATAAGAATACCCGCCCAAAATTGGAACCCCGAAGGGCCCTGCACGGTCACGCTTACTTTTTGAATCGCGTCGGCGGACACGCCCAGGTTTTTGAAAGTTTCCGTGAGTCCCGCTTCCGTTTCTTTTTTCGAATTGGCAGTCTTGTCATTTTGGAGTTTGATGACAAGGTCATCGCCGTTCACGGCGATTTCTTTTACCTCGCCTGCGGCCACGCGCTGCGCGAGTTGGCTCAAGCTTAATTTTTCAGGCGAGGGGGCGTTCCCTGCAAAGGAAGAAAACACGAGGGACACAAAAAACAGGGTGACGATAGCCCAGAGAACATTTTTGGCGACGTTGGACATGGGGAGTGATTAGAAATTAGCCATTAGAACTTAGGACGGGTTAAGCATACGAAAAAACGAGGCTCAAAACAAGGGAGGTTGCGGATAATGCCAAAATTATCTACACTGTTTTGCGCATGGTGCCCATAGTTTAGCGGTAAAACTCCGCTCTGTGGCAGCGGCGTCACGGGTTCGATTCCCGTTGGGCACCCCAAGTGAAAGTCATCATATGTGGGTCAATCAGTGCGGCCAGCGATATCTTGAAAGCCAAGAATCAGTTGGTTGAGCAAGGGCATGAAGTAGAGATCCCCGAAGGCGTGAAGCACTTAGGCGAGTGGGAGGGGCTGGACGCGTCTTCTTCGGAAAAAGCCCGGCGGAAAATCGAGGACGACCTTATCCGCGGGTATTATGAGGCGATGAAAACGTATGATGCGGTATTGGTGGTGAATCCCGAGAAAAAAAGTATCCCCGGATACATCGGCGGCAACACTCTTATCGAGATGGCGTTTGCGCATGTGCTGAAGAAGAAACTATGTTGCGTAAACCCGTTGCCTGATATTTCGTACCGCGCGGAGCTTGAAGCGGTGCAGCCGATGATTTTGAACGGAAACCTCTCGGCACTTTTATGAAAGCAGAGCGGTGTAACAAGCTGACGGAATGCGTTACCCTACTTCCATGACCAAGCGGCGAAACCTTCGGCTCACGAACGACCAAAAAATCGCGAATTTCCTTTTCGAGGCGGGCACGCTCCGAAAGCTTTCGCGCGTGCACCGGCAGACGCTTTTGAGCGACGACATGTCGGACAACATCGCCTCCCACTCTTTTCGCGTAGCCTTGATTGCATGGGCGCTTGCGAAAAAGGAGAAAGTCGATCCCTACAAAGTGGTGATGATGGCGCTCACGCACGACTTGGGCGAGGCGCGGAGCAACGACCATAACTGGGTGCATAAGCGGTATGTAAAGATTTTCAACGACGAAATAATCGAGGAACAGCTCAGCGGACTGCCATTCGGCGACGTACATGTGTTCGCGCAGGAATACGAAGCGAGGAAGACAAAAGAAGCGGTTATTGCGAAAGACGCGGATCTTTTGGACGAGATCCTCCTTCTCCGCGAGTACGAGTGGCAGGGAAACCGCGAAGCGGTAAAGTGGCTTTATGAAGGAAAGGGTAAATTGCGCGCGAATGCGCAGCTCAAGAAACTCAAACTCAAGTCGGCAAAAGAACTCGGGAAAACGATTTACGAAACGGAGCCTTCCGCATGGTGGGACAACCTCTGGACGAGCAAGAACCGATGACCCAGGCTTGCGGCGGGGCTTTTTTTGCCGTACGCTTGTAACCAATTAGCCGACCGGCAACCAACTTATTCCATGCTGCTTTCTCGCGACCAGATTTTGAAGCATATGAAGCAGGGAACGATTGTTATCGAGCCCTTTGAGGACCGGAACCTGAAGACGACGAGTTACGATGTGACGCTTGGTGCATGGTTTTGGCGCGAGCGGCACCCGGGCGGGCGGGCGACTATCCACAATGTGTACGATGCCGAGTCTACCGCGGCGGTCTGGAACGGCCCTTTCGAGGCGGAAGCGGTGGAAGTCGTGGAGCGACGGCTGAACCAAAAGTTCAAAAACATCCCGCGCGGCGCGCGCATCGTTCTCCTTGCGCCGGGGGAAACGGTTTTGGGGCACACGCAGGAGTTCATCGGCGGGCGCGATATTTGCGTCGCAAAAATGTACGCGCGTTCGTCGCTCGGCAGAAATTTCATCGAGGTGTGCAAAGACGCGGGGTGGGGCGATATCGGGTACATCAACCGGTGGACAATGGAAGTGACGAACAACTCCCAGAATTTTTCGATTCCGCTCGTGGTGGGGCGGCGCATCGGGCAGATGGTGTTTTATGAAGTGGCGCCACTCACTTCGAACACGAAGGACTATGCGACCGACAGCGGGAAGTATCAAGCAAGCTCAGACTTAAACGAACTGAAACTCACCTGGAAGCCGGAGACAATGCTCCCGCGGATGCACATGGATTGGGAGATTAAAGAAGGGAAGTAGTGGGTGGGAGGAGAAGAATGAGTATGATAATGAAGATATGAATTCATCACTTGCACAACAGGACCCGGAGGTAGCCGCAATCATCGAGCGTGAAAAAAAACGGCAGAAGGAGGGGCTCGAACTCATCGCGTCAGAGAACTATGTTTCGAGCGCAGTATTGACTGCGATGGGGAGCGTGCTTACTAACAAGTATTCCGAGGGGTACCCCGGTAAACGCTATTACGGCGGGAACGAAATTATTGACGAAGTGGAGACGCTCGCCATAACGCGCGCGAGAGAGCTTTTCGGCGCGGATCACGTGAATGTCCAACCGCTTTCGGGAAGTCCGGCAAACCTCGCAGTGTACATGGCGCTCTTGAAGGTGGGTGATAAAGTATTGGGATTCTCGCTTGACCAGGGGGGGCACCTTTCTCACGGGCACCCACTCAATTTTTCAGGGAAGCTATATACTATCATTCCCTACACGGTGCGGCGCGATACGGAAGTGATTGATATGGATGAAGTTGAAGCAATCGCGCTCCGCGAGAAGCCGAAGATGATACTTGCCGGTTTTTCCGCGTACAGCAGGAGCCTGGATTGGAAGCGCTTTAAAGAAATCGCGGACAAGGTTGGCGCGTATACGTTTGCCGACGTTGCGCACATCGCGGGGCTTATTGCGGGAAAGCAGCTTGAGAACCCCGTGCCGTATTTCGATGTGGTGTCAACGACGACTCACAAGACGCTGCGGGGTCCCCGGGGCGGCATTATCATGTGTAAAGAAAAATTTGCGAAAGACATTGACCGCGCGGTGTTCCCGGGCGTTCAGGGCGGTCCGCACGACCACATTACCGCGGCGAAGGCGGTCGCGTTCGGCGAAGCGCTTCAGCCGGAGTTTGCGGATTATGCGAAGCGGGTGATTACGAACGCACGGGCATTCGCCGTCGCCCTCACCAAGCGGGGGTATCGCGTTATCTCGGGGGGCACGGACAATCACAGCTTTCTTGTGGATGTGTTTGGGAGCAAACAGATTACGGGGAAAGAAGCGGAGCGTGCGCTGGAGCGGGTGAGCATTTCCATAAACAAAAACATGATTCCCTACGATCCCCGGAAGCCGGTTGATCCTTCGGGTGTTCGCCTTGGCACCCCGGCGGTCACGACGCGGGGGCTTGCGGAAGCCGACATGGAAACCGTTGCTGGGCTTATCGATGAAGCGTTGCAGAATAGGGGGAGTGACGAGAAGCTTGTGGAGATTAAATCACGCGTTGCCGAGTTTGCACGCAAGTTCCCCGTGCCCGGGATCGATGCGTAGCGCTAGTAGGTGGTAAGTAGTAGGTAGTAGGGCAATATGGGCAAAAACAAGCGCTACTGTTGCATTTTTTACTACCTACCACATACTACCTACTACTTACTCGATGATTGTGATTGACGGAAAAAAAATCGCCGCCGAACTCCTCGCACGGCTGAAAGAACAACCGAAGCCGAAGAAATTCTTCGCCGGGGTTTTGATCGGGGACGACCCCGCGTCCGCGAGTTTCCAGAAGCTGAAACAGGACACCGCGAAAGGGTTGGGAATTGACTACCGCATCTATAAACTCGACCCCGCGCTCGGGAACGACAAGCTGCGGGAAGAAGTGGGAAAAATCGCCGCGGGGAAAACGTGCGGCGGCGTGATTGTGCAGCTGCCGCTCCCTGAGCCCTTGAACGCCACATACATCGTGAATGCGATTCCGCCGGAGAAAGACCCTGATTGCTTGAGTGAGCGGACGCTGGGCGCACACTATAACAATCGCGCGAAGGTGCTCCACCCTGCGGTCGCCACCGTGGAAGAGGTATTGCGGTGCGCGAACTTTGATTTGAAGGGTAATCGGGCAGTGGTCATCGGCGCGGGGATGCTCATAGGAAAGCCCATTGCGGTCTGGCTTATGCGTAAGGTGAGCGAGCTTTATATTCTGGGGCGCGGAGCGGATTTCGCCATACTAAAGAATTGCGACGTGGTAATTTCCGGTGTCGGCAAAGCAAAACTTTTCAATGCAGCAATGCTTAAAGGAAATGCGCTCGTGATTGATTTCGGCTACGACTCCGTAGACGGAAAACTCCTTGGCGATTTCGACCCTGATTCCCTTAAAGCTAAAAGCTTAAAGCTCGAAGCTGTTGTATATACTCCTACCCCCGGAGGCACGGGTCCTATCCTTGTGGCGAAACTTTTTGAGAATTTCTACGCGTTGAACGAGAAGTAATCGGGAGAACTATCTCCAATGCGAAGAAATTATCAGACCCCGCTTTTGGGGAAGGTGTTGCAGAAAATCGCTCCGAAAATCGGGGCGCGCGTGGTGCTTGAGCCCGAGTGGAACATCGTCGGGCAGATAATTTTTAAGAACGGCAGGAAGCGCTATTTCCGCTATTCGAGTCTTGACTTGAATCCGCTTGGCGCATCCGACATCGCGAAAGACAAAGACTACGCCAATTTTTTCATGCGGCGGATGGGCTACCCCGTGATTCCCGGACGGGCATTTTTCTCGTATGACTGGTGCAAGGCAATCGGGTCGCGGCGGGATATTGATGCGGCATACCGCTATGCAAAGACCATCGGGTTTCCGGTGGTGGTAAAGCCGAACAGCGGGAGCCAAGGGACGAATGTCGCGTATGCATACAACAGAGTTGAGTTTTTCCGCGCCGTGCGCGCCGTGTTTGTCCGCGACAGAGTGGCGCTTGTGCAGAAACCGGTGCGTGGCACGGATTATCGCGTGGTGGTGCTTGATGGCCGGGTGATATCGGCGTATGAGCGCATCCCGCTTCATGTGGTGGGGGATGGGAAGCACACCATCCGGCAGCTTTTGCAAGTGAAGCAGCGTCGGTTCGTCGCCGCGAGCCGCGACACACGCATTAAAATGCATGACCCGCGTATTGCGTTGAAGCTTGCGCGGCAGGGGCTCACGTTCCGCTCCGTGCCTCCAAAGGGCGCGCGCATCTATTTGCTCGACAACGCGAATCTCTCGACGGGAGGGGATTCCGTGGACGTGACGAAAAACGTACACCCGGCGTTCCACCGGATTGCGGTGCGCCTCACGCGCGACATGGGGCTCCGCCTCTGCGGAGTTGACCTCATGGTGAAGGGGAGCATCACGGAGAAGCTGCACGAGTACTGGGTGCTTGAAGTAAACGCCGCGCCGGGACTCGACCACTATGCGGCGACGGGACGGGCGCAGGAGAGAATTGTGGAGGAACTCTACCTTGAAGTTTTGAAGAGCATGGCGCGATAACGCGGGGGTGCGCTCGCGCAGGAAAGAAAAGGCGACCTTCAGGGGGTCGCCTTCGTGATTTCGTTACTGCGGCAGCGATTGCAGAATCACCCATTGGAGGTCGCCCGCAATCTCTATTTCCCGTTCTGGCGGCGTTTCAAACGTGAGCACCTCCTTGTTTTTCGGAATGTAGCGCCGCGCGCCACGGAACATATTTTTTTCAATGAACTGGTGCAGTGGAGTTTCTATTACTCCCGTTTTTTTGTTTGCAGCATGGATGACGGTGTTTTCTCCGCTCGCGATTCCTACATGCCCTACTCCGTCGGCGGGGTCAGTGATGTAGTAGTCGACTTTGCCGGAGACGAATATGAGGTCTTCCGCGGCAACGTTTTCGAGCGGGATAGGTTCGCCGAGTTCTCGCTGTTGTATCGATCTCCGCGGTAGCCAAATTCCGCGCTGGCCGTAGAGCCATTTTGTGAAGCTCGAGCAGTCGACCACTGCGGGAGCTTCCGAAGGTTTTGCGCCTCGGCGATAGCGGGACGTGCCGATGCATCTCCTTGCAAGCGCGACGAGATTTGTTTCTTCAACGACGCGGAATCCGTTTTGGTTGAGGACTGCCATTGCATCGCTCTGCGATATGGGGAGCGACAGTGAATCAAGAATCGCTGCGCACCGGTTGCGGACTGCTCTGTATTCCATACTTCCTTCATGTTGGTGGTGAATAAACGAAAACCCGCTCCAAGAGAGGGCGGGTGCTCAACGGACGGCGCGTTGAGCTGGCAACTACCCTCTCGATGTTGGGGGGAGGGACATCTTTACAAAACTTGACCAAGTTGCGATGCGGCGAGTGAGAAGCATGGAATTATTGTAACATGTGCGCGCTGAGGGGATCGAACCCCCGACCTACCCGGTGTAAACGGGTCGCTCTGCCACTGAGCTAAGCGCGCGTAGTTCCCAGATTCTAACTGAATTCCAGTACGAGCGGCAAGTGGTCGGAGATATCAATGTCTGGCGCAGTTAAGCTATGCGCTTCCACGTCGTGCGATACGAGGACGTAATCCACCAGCGGGTCGAAGTCCTCTTTGCCGAAATGAAGGGAGTGGCGGCTGCGCGTCCGTTCCACGTGGAACTCGCGCATAAGGTTCCGCATGCCCGCCTCAAGCATCGCAAAGCTTTGCGTTTCCGGACGGAGGTTGAAGTCCCCGCAGAGAATTATCGCGCTTGCCTGTCCGGTAGGCAGGCCGCGTTCTTTCTTGAGAAACGCCAAAATTTTCTCGGATTGCGCGAGGCGGTCGGGGGTGTCGCGGTGGCCGAGGAAGTGGGGAATTTTCTCCAGCTGCGCGAGTTCCTTGGGGGGATGCGCAAGGCCGTGCAGGTTTATGACCGAGAAGGCTTTGGCTCCTTGGGTGATGCGCGTGCAGAGCATGTTCGCGGGGATGGTTTCGTTGTTTCCCGCGGTGTTGCGGGCGCGATATACGAACACTTCCTCCGTTGATGCGACGCGAATCGACTTCCGTATAAACGTTGCCTGCCCCGTTGAGATGTCAAAATCCACCGGGCCTTCAAAGTCGTATCCGTCCTGCTCGGCGGCGAAGAACCCTTGGAAGTCGGCGAGAACCTTCCCGAACTCCTCATAAAGGTGTGTGCGGATGCCACGGCTCTCTATGCGGCTGCTTTTTGAGCGAAACACTTCCTGAAAACAGAAGATGTCCGTTGTCGGCGCTTCCTTGCGGACAAACTCCATGAGCGGCTCAAAATGCTTGCCACCGAAGATGTTGAGCGAGATGAGTTTCATACGCTATGTGCCCTCGGAGGGAATTGAACCCCCATCAAGACCTTAGAAGAGTCCTGCTTTATCCGTTAAGCTACGAGGGCTTCTGACGCGGTTGATTCTCGCATAAAATTAGCGTAATTTGAAGTGCAGGCGGTGCTTTGCCTCACCGAAGCGTTAGCGAAAGCGGGGAGTCGTATAGTGGTAGTACGCGTGCTTTGGGAGCACGTAGTCCGAGTTCGATTCTCGGCTCCCCGACGGGTTTATACCGAGTTCGATAAATCATACTGAATAAAAACAATGTGGTTCTTGAAAAATCCCTGGACAGTAGCAGTCTTTGGAGCAGTACTCGCCTCGCTCGTGCTTTACTATATTTTTGGTATAGGGAGAGAAAACTCGAGCGGTGTTTCTTCTGAAAAACAGAGTGGGGGGATCACAGCGCAGAATGTTGCAATAGGTAGTTACCAGCAAATCTTTACTCCCCCCACTTCTACAGAGACGAACGGCAGAGAGGATTCAAAACTTGGTGTCTTGCCGTACTCTGTTTTCTCTTTGCGTAATGAGATAGAGAAATCATCAAGCACATCCCTTGAGAAAGAAGGAGTTTTTGAGAAGTATATTGGGTTGGTTGTAAAAGATGAGGGGTATGTATTGGACGTGGATAAGTTTTCTAGTGATGCAATATCGGTTTCGATTACAAAGAATGAGAAGGATATGTTCTCATATTTGAGTTGTGATTTTTCGGGAGACTGGGAGAAAACTGCTGCGTCTCTAAAGATAGGACAGAAAGTTAGGTTTTCTGGAGTTATCGCTTGGCGCACTGTTTTAACTATGTATCTTAAAAATTGCGCGTTGCAATAGATTTTAACAAGGAAACTTTTCTCAAATCAAAATAATGCCAGAGAAGTTTGAAGTTTTTTGGTGCCGCGGGGGTGAATCGAACACCCGACCAATCGCTCTTCCTTACGAAGTTTGGACTATATCATCATCCCATAAAATCGCCGTGCGATTACGGGAGCTGGGCGCTTCCGCTCCGACCCATGTTGGAGAGTACTCCCCGAAGGGATAGTCTCTACACCTTCCCCGATTTTGCGTCGGGGCTTGGCTCGGGATTGTTCTTTAAAAAAGAAGTTTCCCCGAGTTCACCCAGTTTTCGCCGATTCATTACTGAATCGGTGCCCGAAGAGTTCAGGCGAATGCTCTACCACTGAGCTACCGCGGCATGCGTTAGCAGTACCCAGCTTACCTGTTTTCTTTCAATCCTTCAATATAGCCCATGATTTGATGAAAGAGAGGAGTGCTGGAAACGTTGATTTGAAGTGTCCCATACGGTAGCCGATTGAATGGCCGTTTCCCTTTGCTCGACTGGCTGATTCCCACGTACGTTTTTGTAAAGTTCTTTCGTGGGATATCAGTAATGCGTTGCCAAAAATCCAATAACTCTTGTTCGTTATGATGTTGAAATATGCGCACGCCAGCTTTTATTTTCTCATTGTGCACCCCCATGTTCCCCCGGAGGAATTTGAGGAATGCTTGTACAAGAAACGGGTCTGAGTTCGTAAGCGACACAGGGTGAGCCGTCAGCTCCTTGCCTTTCCTCCACTTCAATCTTTTGTATCCTTCTGCCCAATACAGCGCAGCGCCAAGGATGAGTAAGTCTCGGTCCGACAGTCTCCCGATGAAACTCGCCGCTAATTTCCGAGTATCCGAAGCACGTTTCCGGGCAGCGGTTGTTTGTTGCCTATTATGGCGGAGGATGCTTATGAGAGATTTTTCTCGTGTGCGCGCAGCTATTCTCTCGTTCGCACGAGGAGATAGAACGACTTTAGAAAGCCATGCGGAAAGAGTGGATTTTGGTACGTCAAGAGTCTGGCTTATTTCGGTATAACTTTTTCCTCCCAGACGCAACTTGAGCGCGACTTCTTTATCTTTTCTCATAAAATAAAACAGGCTACCTCTTAAGTGTAGCCCTGGGGTTCGGTTTTGCAACACTCCGCCTTATTTCTTCAGTTTGAGTACAATCCTTTTCTCCTCCGGTTTCACCGTTTCAACCACAAACCTGTGTGTGCCGCCTGGCGTGAGTATTTTTTTCATTGTGTCCGCGGACTCAAATTCCGCAATGTGGACGGTGCCCTGGATGCCGCCGCCGAGGTCAACGATGGCGCCGAAGGGATTGAGCTTGTAGCCCTTGCCCTCTACCTCATCTCCTTTCTTGTAGCGGTCGCCGAGCGTCGTCCACGGGTCCGCCTGGAGCGCCTTGAGTGAGAGGAACACCCGCCCGTCTTCGCGGATGTCGATAATTTTTGCCTTTACTGTTTCATCCACTTTGAGCACGTCTTTCGGATTGTCCACGAGCGCATGTGCAAGCTCGGAGATATGGATAAGTCCCTCGAGCTGCGGCTCGTCCACGAAGCGCACGAACGCGCCAAAGTCCGCAATGCCAGTCACCAGTCCCTGAATTTCGTCGCCCGTTTTGTATTTCTTCAGAAGCTCCTTCACGTTCCCGCTCACCACCTCGCGCTCGGAAAGAATGAACTTGTTGTGCCGCGGGTTCACGTCGATTACCTTCACCGTGAGTTCCTGCCCGATAAATTTCTTGAGTTCGTCGAAAATTTTCTGGCGGTCGCCGTCCTCGACGCGCGGGTAGTGCTCCTGCGAAAGTTGCGAAACGGGAAGGAACGCCTTGAGGTCGAAAAGGGTTGCAGTGAGCCCTCCCGCGTTCGCGCCCACCACTTTAACTTTCACAAGCTCACCCGATTCAAGGAATTCTCTTGCTTGCTGCCAGAGCCGCTCCCTTCCGGCTTCGGCGAGCGAGAGTTCAATGAACCCCTCGTCGGATTCGATGGCTTTTATTTTCGCGAGGCAGGCATCGCCGGCTTTCAAATCTTTCACCATTTCCCGTGCGTTCAGGAGTTCCGCTCCCCACACGATGCCGGTGCCGAATTTCCCCATATCGAAAAAGACCTTACGGTCTGTTTTCCGGAGCAATTTCACCTCGGCAACGCTTCCTTCCTTCGGCCACTCGCTTGGGGGAATGGTGTTTTTGAGGGCATCGAGAAGCGTGCTCTGCGCCGGTTTGTTGTTTGCCGATTCTGCCATGTGTGTCCAAGATTATACGGGTACTGGAGTTTCAGTCAAATTTTTGATAAACTGTCTCCGTGGTTATTACCTATCAAGGCGAGGGTTCATTCCGCATTCAGAGTGGCGAAATTTCGGTCCTTGTGGACCCCGTTTCGAATCGTTTGAAGGGCGATATCGTGCTCAAAACCGATGCGGAAACTCCCGCCTCTGGCGCGGAGCCGGGCCCGCAAACGGAGTTTGCGTTCCCCGGCGAATACGAGTCCAAAGGGATAGAAGTGCGCGGTATTGCGCTTGAGGCAAAGCCTGGGCGGGCGTACACGGCGCATCTCGTGCGGTGGGAGGATGTGACGTTCGCGTTCCTGGGGCCTCTCGAAAAAGTTCTCGAAGCCGACCTCTTGGAAAAGCTGAATGAGCCGGATGTGGTGTTTCTCCGGCTGGGCGGGAAGTATTTGAGCGATGAAGCGGCGGAAAAACTGGTGCGCCAAATCGAGCCGAAGGTGGTGATTCCCGCGTACGAAAAGTCGCCCGCGCCGTTCCTCAAAGAAATGGGCGAGAGCGGGGGCGTTGAAGAAAAGTTCGTGTTCCGCAAAAAAGACCTGGAGGCTATGCAAGGGACGAAAACTATTGCGTTGAAGCCCGCATGAGGGAAGGTTTTTTGAATCGAATTCAGGGGGCGGATGCGGCTACGAAGCGGCGCGTATTGATTATCAGTTCGGCGGTCGCAATGGTGGTGGTGTTGTATATCTGGCTCGCGTATTTCAACAATCTTCTTGTGGACGCGGGAGAGAATACCGGGCTTGCGAGTGGGCAGGAGCAGCAGCAAGCGTCATTCTGGCAAACCATGCAGCGTGGCAGTGCGATACTCTATGAAAATGTTACCGGCGCCATTGGTCGTTTCGGGGAAATGTTCAAAGGCTCCCGCGAATATATTGTGAAACCTCTTAAGTGAAAGTCCGAAGCACGAAATCCGATGCTATGCCAGACAACGTAGAAAAACGTCCAATCACGAGCGAGCTTAGCGAATCCTACCTCGACTATGCCATGTCGGTCATTGTCGCGCGCGCCCTGCCGGACGTGCGCGACGGGCTGAAGCCGGTGCATCGGCGCGTGCTTTGGACCATGTGGTCCATCGGCCTCACGCATCTCGCCAGGTTCAGGAAATCGGCGAATGTGGTGGGCGAGACGATGGCGAAATACCACCCGCACGGCGACGTGGCGATTTACGACACGCTCGCGCGGATGGCGCAGGACTTCTCGCTCCGGTACCCGCTTGTGCAGGGGCAGGGAAACTTCGGCAGCGTCGACGGGGATTCTCCCGCAGCGATGCGGTACACGGAAGCGCGTCTCTCGAAAGTCGCGGAGGAGATGCTTTTTGATATCGAGAAAGAAACGGTGGACTGGCTGCCGAACTATGACGCGACCCGCGAGGAGCCGAAAGTATTCCCCGCGAAGCTCCCCAACCTTTTGATTAACGGCACTTTGGGAATCGCGGTGGGGATGGCGACGAGTATCCCGCCGCACAACCTTGTGGAGGTGGTGGACGCGACGCTTCTTCTTATGGAGAAGCCCGGCGCGACGGGGGAGGATTTGTTGGAGCACGTGAAGGGGCCGGATTTCCCGACGGGCGGCGTTATTTACGACCGCGCCGCTATTCGGACGGCGTATGCGACGGGGCGCGGCGCGGTAACGGCCCGCGCGAAAGCGGAGATTGTGGAGCGCAAGAAGGGAGAGAGTGGTGCGCGCCTGCCTGCCGGCAGGCAGGGGGGGTTCGACATTGTCATCACGGAAATTCCCTACCAGGTGAACAAGTCCGAGCTTGTGAAGCACATTGCGATGCTCGTTACGGATAAGCGCGTAGAAGGCATCCGCGACCTCCGCGACGAGTCCGACCGCGAAGGCCTGCGGATTGTGGTGGAGCTCAAGTCCGACGCCGCGCCGCAGAAAGTATTGAACCAGCTCTACCAGCACTCCGACCTCCAGAAGGATTTTCATTTCAATATGATTGCCTTGCGGGACGGCATCCAGCCGGAGCTTTTCTCCCTGAAGGAGATGCTCCTCGCCTACATCGCGCATCGCAAGGAAATCGTGCGCCGCCGCGCGCAGTTCGATTTAAGGAAAGCGGAAGAGCGGGCGCATATTTTGGAAGGGCTTGCGAAGGCCTTGGACGTAATCGACAAGGTGATTGCAACCATCAAGAAATCAAAGGACCGCGAGGATGCGCGGATGAACCTCATGAAAGGGTTCAAGCTCTCGGAGCTCCAGGCGGTGGCAATTTTGGAAATGAAGCTCCAGACTTTGGCGGCGCTTGAGCGTGAGAAAATCGATGCGGAACTCAAGGAGAAACGGGCGCTCATAAAAGAACTCACGCTTATTTTGAAGAGCCCCGCGCGGATGCTCGAGGTGGTGAAGCAGGAGCTTGCGGAACTCAAAACCAAATACGGCGATGCGCGGCGGACGCATGTGGTGAACTCTGCCCTCAAAGAAATGACGGACGAGGACCTTGTTCCCGAAGAGGAGGCTATTGTGACGTTCTCTTCGAGCGGGTACATCAAACGCGTACCGCCGGATTCCTTCAAAGCGCAGCGGCGGGGCGGGAAGGGGCTCATCGGGTCGGACGTGGCGGACGAGGATTTCCTTTCGCATTTCTTCCACGCGAACACGCACGACCGGATTCTTTTCTTCACCGACCGCGGGAGAGTATTCGAAACGCGTGCGTACGAAATCCCCGCCGCGAGCCGCACCTCGAAAGGGAAAGCGATTCATAACTTCCTCGAACTTCCTGCCGAAGAAAGCGTGAGCGCGATTGTGAACCTGCCATCGAGCGACAAGCGACAAGCGACAAGCGACAAGGGAATCTATCTTGTGATGGTAACCAAGCATGGGATAGTGAAAAAGACCGCGCTTAAGGATTTCGAAAACATCCGCCGCACGGGCATCATCGGGATTAAGTTGTCCACCAAAGGCGGATCCGCCTCGGGCGGAAAAAAAGGCGACCTGCTGAAGTGGGTGCGGATTTCGAAAGGCGACGAGCAGGTGATACTGGTAACGGAACAAGGGCAATCCGTCCGTTTTGCGGAGTCGCAAGCGCGTCCCATGGGGCGCGGCGCGGCGGGTGTGCGTGCCATCCGGCTTCGCACGGGCGACGCGGTCGCGGGGTGCGACATCGTGAAGAAGGGGGACACCGCGAAACTTTTGGTGGTTATGGCGAACGGATTCGGGAAGCAGACGCCGCTTAAGGAATATAAAACCCAGAACCGCGGCGGTTCCGGCATCAAGACCGCGAACGTGACCGCGAAGACGGGAAAGGTGGTTGCGGGAACGGTGGTGAGCGAGGAGATGGAAATGCTCGCGCTCTCGGCGAAGGGGCAGGTGATTCGGACGGAGCTAAAGAGCGTCCGCCAGACCGGCCGCTCCGCGCAAGGCGTGCGGATTATGAACTTGAGTTCAGGAGACAGAATTGCGGGCGTGGTGGTGATATAAATAGCGGTAAGCGTTAAGCGATAAGTTCCCCGAAGTCCGGATTCCTTAAGGAAGTCGGACTTCCTCATATTGAAAAACCTTGAGTGCTTCCCGATTTTTATTCCCGTCGCAGAAATTGACGCGGTGGTGCGAAAAGGTACTATGAGTGTATGCCACAGACAGGCACAAGCACAAAACTACCCATTGGTCCCCGCATCCTTCCTCTGCGCGGGCGCGAGCGTCTCGCCGTGTGGGAAAAGGCAAGGGGGATGTGGAAACATCGCGTCCCCGACCCGTTGCGAGAACTCAAACAGATTCGGAAGGAGTGGGAGCGTCGCGCGAAATAAGCCGCTGTGTTCACGCTTGATACCAACGCGGTCATTTACCACCTTAAAGGGCAGTTGGTGAATACGTCGGTAGTGCAAGAAGCGTTTGATGGAGACGCCCCTGTGTACGTGTCGGTTATCACCCAGCTCGAGCTTTTAAGCTTTCCCTCGCTCACCGACGCCGAAGCATCACGCATTGAAGAATTGCTTGCCGCAGTCGCCCTTATCCCTGTGGACTCTCAAATCGCCCGACTGGCAGCGAGCGTCCGCCGTGTGCACCGGGTGGGCGTGTCCGACAGCGTGATTGCCGCCACTGCGCTTTTTACGGGGAGTATCTTGCTCACGAGGAACGTCCGCGATTTTATGAAAGTGAAGGGTCTCTCCGTGCGGCGGATTTGAAACGATAAGTTATTGCATCGTTTCCCCGAAGTCCGACTTCCCTTAGGAAGTCGGACTTCCTAAACATTGAGGAGCCTTGTGTGCTCCCCGAAACGCACACGGCCCCGATGGAAATTCCATCGGGGCCGTTGGTTTTTTGCCGCCTAAAACGTACAAACCCCTATTCATCGCTGAATAGAGGTTTGTTCGATATGACTTTGCGCTGCACTCTTACTGGAGTCCCCGAAACCGTATGGTGAACGGCACCGGAGTGGTGGGATTCGCGACCGCGAACCTCATTGCCCGGATTGGAGATGCAGTGAATGGAAGTTGAGCCACGGGGCTCATTCTCATCCACTCTCCCTCGCTCCTATCGGCAAACTTGGTTTGCACCCAGATATCTGTTTTCGATTCCGGCGCATACCTGTCTGCGCCGTCCGGCATTACCACCCACACCGTCGGGGCATTGGTCGTCGCGTTCTGCGGAATGATGAGGCTTGCCCATCTCGTTCCGGCAGGGAATGTAAGGTAATCACTTCCCTGTCCCGCGAGCGCCAACAGCTTCGTGTCCCCCGAGGCGGTGTCTTGCCCACCCGCCGCGTTCGTCATTGTTCCGCCGCCGGAGGCATTGAATCTCCAACGGTTGTCCACGACGACGTTTACGAGCGGGGCGGTGCCAGTGGTGCCAGTTGCCGCGAATTGGTACATCGCCGCAGTTCCTGGAGGCGGTCCCTGCACTCGCAACGGTTGTTGTGGTTGCGGAGGGTTAGTGGCAGTGATTCCCGGAGGTGGCACCATTCCCGATGGTAGCGTTTGCTGTTGGGCTTGCACTTGCGATTGGGGATTCGCTACGAGGGAGGCAATCTGCGCCTGGAGCGCTTCGATCGCTTTCTTCTGCGCGCGGTTGTTGCTCACTACCGCGTAGAAAATCGCGATGATTACGAGCACTCCGACGATAGCCGCTGTGATTTTCGCCCAGAGAGGCATTCCCTGTGGACGAGGTAACAGTTTCTCATCTTCCAGAGGCTGTTGCCGTTCCTGTCGCCGGTTTCCCCTGCGCGCCTGCTCTTCTTGTAGCCGCCTCTCCTCCGCTTCCTGTTGCGTTTCCATATCCGGAGATTCAATCTCCGTGCATGATTCTGGAGCGGCATCATCAGTTTGCTCAATTTGGATGATGTCGGGGAGTCCTTGCGTTCGGAGTTTGGTTTCCGCGTCGTTTCGATCCACTCCCGCCACGACCCCGCGGTATTCATTGCCATTAGTTCCCAGACAGTTAAATGCGTACTTATTCATGGTGCGGTTCCTTTCACTTCTTTGTTTTGTTGTTTCTGCGTTATTCAATTATCAAGGATGTCTATCTTTCGAGGCACCCTTGGTTTATGAGGGGGACCTCAAAGATGGCTATATATTAGCATATATTTGGCATTTCGTCAATCCCCTCGTAATGTCCCAGCACCTTGGAAACACCTGCATGTTCAGACAGGTATCCTTCCA